>CAYGUR010000077.1:0-12964 GCA_964353035.1 uncultured Comamonadaceae bacterium
CTTTCTGTGCTGACCATTGAAGGTGCAGGTTCACTGTTTCCAATCCTATTTCTAAACAAGATGTGTTGAATGTCCTTTCAAATTGGCAGAAGTCGGACTGGACATCATCAAAACTGAAAACCTGTATGAATTTGACGGCAAAGATGCTATTCTTTCGGACAAGGAAGTTAATCCTCGTCTTTCTCCAAGATGAAAGGAGTGCCGTAATTCTGATTAAATAAGGTATCGGCACCAGCATTGAATTTCAATTTCAGGTCATAGATGTAGACCCATCTTCCTACCTGTTTGTAAGGTCCTGACTCAATGATATCACTCCCTGGAAGGAGGTATTCAACTTGATTGTCTGCTTGAAACTCGAAGTAACCCGGTTGACCACAGCCTTCACATGCGGGTTGAATTTCTGTTGAATCAACGATTCCTTTATAAACCTTTCCTTGCAATGTGGGCGAAGCAGCTTTCTGTGCCGAACAAAGGTGGGAAAAGAGACCTATACTGAGTAAAAGTAGACACTTCTTCATCTTCGTTATTTACGTAATGGTGGGCAAGAGCTGTGCCAAGATAAGCTATTCAACAATTCGTATTTCGAAACAAAACTTCTTCCCAGGAAATCCTTCTATGAAAAGGCTCAAATTTGGATTGGCACGCAGATTGCCCTGAAGAAGAAATAATCATGAAATTTTTCTCTATGAAATTACACTCATACACTATTTTATTGGCTCCATTGCTTATGCTTTTTCTTGCAGGCTGTGCCAGAGAAGACTCTGAAAATGTAAACCAAGACCGCATTTGGGCGCATTATGAATTGCTTTACGATGCGAATGATGACATCACCTATGCACGCGCTACATTCCGATTTGGCGGAATCACTGGAACAAAATTAAGACTCACAGAACCTGCTGAAGTTCGCTTTAATGGAAGTGTAATTCCGTTTAAAAATGGATTGGCTTACTATGAAGAAGATCTTGCAGGCTTTGTAGACTCGGGCACTTTTGAATATGTAGACCTGAATAATTCGGTGTACAACAATGATGTATCAATAGAACTGATCGACTTCCCTACCGCGTTAGGTCCGTTTTCACAGACCTCTTCTTATCAAATTGATTGGATAGGTTCGAATACATCTTCAAATGAAATTGTAACCGTATTCTTAGACCACACGGAAACTTCAGACACCAAACTCTTTACCGAGTCTGCCAACAACTCCGGAAATATTCTGCTTCCTGCAAATGACCTTGCCCAGTTCAACTTGGGAAATGTACAGTGCACAATTGAGCGCATTAAAACACCGTTCTTACAAGAAGGCACAGATGTAGGCGGACTAATTACAGGAAGATACCGTGGATTGCAACGAACAGTGGAAATGACTGAGTAATTTCTTATCTTTTGAACGCTAACAAACAGAACTTAGTCTTGATTGTTAATTACTAGACATCCAATTAACAAGTTCAAGTGGACAACATCCAATTGAAACTTGTAAATTTAGGCCTTGAGTTAACCATCTTTAGACTACATTAGTTCATCTACTATGTCAGAAATAAATCAACTGGCTCAAGAGCGTCAGCGCTTGATGCAAGACTTCCTCTCTGTGAAAACGGAGTTGGCTAAAGTCAAAGAAGAAAACGAAAAGCTACGAGATCAAAACAAGCAACTAACTATTGAGCTTGAAGAAAGAGAGATTGAATTTGAAAATCTCTTCTCATACGTGCAGACTGCTGCGAGCTGAAAAGGCCTCAGTAGAAGCTTGAATTTTCTCGCTAAAAAACAAGGGCTGTTTCCAAATGGAGACAGCCCTTTTATTTTTAGCATCTGAGCGTTTATTCGGCCACTTCTAAAGCAGCACTGCTCACAGTGAACTGACGATCTACTTTCTTAAACAAACCTTGAAGCACTTTCCCCGGTCCAACTTCAATAGCCTCAGTAGCGCCATCTGCAATCATTTGTTGCATGGTTTGTGTCCATCTAACCGGAGCAGTCAATTGCGCTACTAAATTGGTTCGAATCTCATCTGGACTCGTAATAGCAGATGCAGCAACATTCTGATAGATTGGACAAATCGGAGCCACAAAATTCGTAGCTGCTATAGCCACTTCCAATTCTGATTGAGCAGGCTGCATTAATGGGGAATGAAATGCTCCTCCAACAGGAAGTAGCAATGCTCGCTTCGCCCCTGCTTCAGTGAGTTTAGCACAAGCCAACTCTACCGCCTGATTTGCACCTGAAATTACAAGTTGTCCCGGACAGTTGTAGTTTGCCGCAACTACAACCCCATCAATTGAAGCGCATACATCTTCAACAATCTTGTCTTCAAGTCCTAGAATTGCAGCCATGGTTGAAGGGTTTGCTTCACAAGCTCTTTGCATCGCCATTGCTCGGGTAGAAACCAATTTCAATCCGTCTTCAAAGCTCAATGCTTTCGCCGCTACAAGCGCTGAAAACTCTCCCAAAGAGTGTCCGGCCACCATGTCTGGCTGAAAGGCTTCGCCAATCGCTTCTGCAAGCACAACTGAATGCAAGAAAATCGCTGGCTGGGTTACGTTCGTTTGCTTGAGTTCTTCATCTGTACCACTGAACATGATATCAGTGATTCGAAATCCTAAAATTTCGTTTGCTTGTTCCAAACGGTTCTTGAGTGAGTCGTTGGCCTCATATAGGTCTTTAGCCATTCCTGGGAACTGTGCTCCCTGACCTGGAAAAACAAATGCTTTCATTCTATTCGGTTTAGGCCACAAACTTAGCCAATAACCAAATATATTCGCTTATCTTCTGAAGATCCGTTGTGCCTTTTGCTGATTTAGGGCTGTCACTTGAACGATGTTCATGCCATGATTCAACTCAACAAGCATAGAAGCCCCTTGTGCCAACTGAGTAAGATAGTTGCTGGTTAACTGTCCAGTTGGAGAGTAAATAGAAACTGCAAACGTCCCCGCCTCATTGGCTGTGTTTCTAATCACAGCACCTTCGTTGGTCGGCGTAATTTCAATGTCGTCTAGAAAGTCAATCTCAACGGCTAGAATTGGGGAGTACGAAGTTTCTCCATTGTAATCTTCTTGTTCTAGTCGAATGTACCACACCCCAGAAGGCAGGTCAATCGAATGGGCATATGAACTCCAGGTAGATGTGTTTCCATTTCCTGGAACGAAGGCTTTGTTCTCCCAAGACGCACCATCTCTGCTTGTTTGAATGGTGAATCCGCGGTTGTTTTGTTCCGAAGCTGTTTCCCAAAACAAGCCAAGCGTATTGCCTTCCAAGTGCGCGTCGAAGGTGACAAGTTCTACCGGAAGGAGGATACAGAACGGACAAGTTCCTGAAACAAAAAAGACTTCATAAGTGATGATTTCATCTGCTCTATTGGCTGTTCCTTCAATGGTCAACGTCCCTCCTTGTTGGGTATTTGTGTCGAAGAGCGTGGCATTCCCAGCTCCGGTCTGCCATGCATGCGGTGAAGTGCCCGTTACACGTAATTTATCTCCACTATCTGCTCCGCTAGCACTGCATCCCGGACGGGTAGACATCCGGGCTTCCGCTGTAACTTCACAATCTCCTGGCAAAACGATATCAACCGACATGGATATCTGTCCTGAACTGCAATTCCCTGACATTCCTGAATCACAATCTGGTCCGCCAACTGAGGTTAGGTCACAATTTGACAAACAACCACAGCCAATTCCGGAAACTGATAAGGTTCCCGTTAGGCATTGCCCAAAAGTAAAACTACTTCCGAGCATGAAGAGAAAAAACAATACGTTTTTCATGCTGTACAATCGCCCGCAAATTTCCGATTCTAGGTGTGCAAAATGCTGGAATCTGCGTTAAGAAATCTATAACGATGACGAATTAATATCTTTGACTAAAATCAGATTGAATGACACCTGGATTGATTAGTGTTTTTTGCGCTTTGGGTACTGTTCTCGGACTAGCGCTGCTTATTTTCGGACTGGCTCGAAAATCGAATTCAATGAAAATTGGGGGCGTGATTTGTTTTGTGGTCTGTTTTTCGGGACTAATACTACTCCTAGCTAAATTCGGCGAACGCCCTGATGAGGGTGAATTCACTGAAAAAACCATACGATGGCGCATTGCCAAATGGGAACTCAAGAGTGAGACGCCAGAAGGCAGGCAGGTGACGAAAGATTTAACGACCCAGTGGGATGGCACCATCTACTTGATCATCAATGAGAACGAAGCCCGTTTCGGAGACAATGGAAAAACGTTCTTAAACAGAGGGTTTTCTGCAACTGATTCCACATGGGATTTTATCATCGGACAATCTATAGAAGCCCCTCCTTTGAGTGGTACATACAAATACAATGGCATCTCAGAAAATGAGGCCTTGTTGACCAAAGAGGTCAACAATGAAACTGAAGTTTTGTGGTTACGTCAATTGAAATAACAAAACAGACGAAAAACAAAAAGCCGGACTCTTTCGAACCCGGCCTTTATTATTTTAACCTTTTTGAGGCTTAGAATTTATAAGAAAATCCGATTGCAAGGACTTCTTTGAACTGCACACCAGGTCCACGCCCCGTGTCAATCACTACACCTTCTGCATCAACTACTTCTTCTTTCTTTTGAAGAATGACATCATGGTCATACAACAATTGTGTGCTCACAGAAGCAGACATGAACTCATTGATTTTCATTGAAATCAACACTTCCCAGTTAATGTCAATATTCTGTGGGTTGTTCAAGTAATTTGAGAACAAATCAATCTTAGTTGCTAGTCCTACGTTTTCTACGAGGTCTGTTGTGTATGCAATCTTCACATAGCCTCCGACTTCAGAACGAATGTTCTCACCTGGGTCAACTCCGAAAGCACCAATACTAGCCAGTGAATCATTCATTACCACAGTCATTTTATACGTTGCGGGAGATATGAAGGCTGTGAACTTGTCATTTGGCTTATAATCCATACCAATTGAAGCTAACATGTATGCTGGTGCCAATAGGTCAGAAATGATATTTGATTTATCAGGAACTCCGTCTTGGATGGCATAACCAGGCGCGAACTGGGTTCTAAAGTTGACGAGCGCACTGTAGTACCAATGTTCAGATGCTTTGCGACCATACTTAGAAGCAAAATCAATTTTATCATCTGTTTTGATGACCACACCTTCATCTCCTTGTCGAAGAACACCATAGGCCAGGTCTAGCGTGTTGTCCCACGTATCACTTCCTTTCGCATACTTGGCAAAAAGGTTGATGAACGCTGTTCCACTCACCGAACTTTGTCCACCGGCAGCCCAGTTTTGTAAATACACTTGGCTAAAGTTCAAGCCTGTGGTACCTCCGGTAGACCATAGAGTATCCGTTGCAGCAGCTTCGTCTCCTTTGAGCGAAGAAAAAACCCTGTCTTGTTCTTCATTTGTTAGGACGCTATCTTGAGCGTTCATTGAAACAGATAAGAACAGTATTGCTAATAAGGCAATATTTTTCATAAAAAAAAATGATTGAAATTCTGAATTGGTTATTTGATCATATGTACATCCATCTGCGGGAATGGAATTGAAATACCCGCGGAATCGAGTGCAAGTTTACTATTTTCTAGTGTATCAAAGTACACATCCCAATAAACTGCTGGGTCACACCAAGGACGCACTGCTAGATTCACAGAGCTATCACCTAACTCTGACACAGCTACAGTCGGGGCTGGGTCTTTTAATACACGAGGGTCATTTTGCAAAACCTCTGCAAGAACACGTTTCGCTTCGCGGAAATCTGCTTCATAAGCAACGCCTATGGTCAAGTCTACCCTGATTTTACCCTCACGCGTATAGTTGATGATATGATTATTCATCAAAGCACCGTTCGGCATGATAGCAGTTTTATTCTCAGGAGTCAATAAAACCGTGTTAAAGATTTGAATTTCCTTGACCACACCAAGCACTCCCTGAGACTCAATCAAAGAGCCAATTTTGTAAGGTTTAAAGAGCATGATTAGCACACCTCCAGCAAAATTTGCTAAGGTTCCCTGCAGTGCTAAACCAATTGCCAAACCTGCTGCACCTAGGATAGCTACAAAACTTGTGGTTTTCACACCCACCATGTCTGCAACGGCTATAAAAAGCATTATCTTCAGGATCCAGCCAACAAGGCTCGTAACGAAGCTTTTCAGCGCTTCTTCTAAAGAGCTTTTTTCACATGCTTTGCGCACCACTTTTTGAAGTGCTTTGATGATGCGCAATCCAATCAATAGCACAACAACTGCCAAGATGAATTTCGGAGCGTATTCAACAATCATTTCACCAGCTTTGGTAGTTAAGTTGGTCCAGTCAAAGTCTAGTACTCCAGTGCTCTCATTGACTGGAGTTTCATTCACATTTTGCATTGTATTCAATTTTGGAAGATTTATTCATTTTCGTCAAGGATGAGCACTTGCTCTTCGATCAGTATTTTACTAGGTAGTACCATTTTCCCCGTTGGGGTATCGAGCGTCACGGAAATACTATCTATACTCACAATTTCGCCTTCAACTTCTTTTACCCTTATGCGCTGCCCCTCTTTAAATTTTCCTTTGCTGTAAAAAGAGCTTAGCATATTGGTCACAAGGTGCCTTGACGCCGCTCCATAAGATAGTGCGAAAGCCAAAAGCACGCTTCCCAGTATGATGGTCAGATTAGACGTGATCACATCTGTATTGATGCCTGCTTGATTGAGCGCGGTGATTGCTATGAAGATAAAAAGCAGATAGTATACGATATTGGAAATGGTCTTCGCCCCAGAAATCCCAATGGAGTTCGCAGCGGTGTACACCATCGTTCTGATCAATTCTGCAATGTAAATTCCGATGATAAAAATAATTAAAGCGATTCCCAACGTAGGTAAATACCCCATGAATGAAGCTATTCCATTCGTTAGTAACTCCCACCCAAGTACATTTGCCGCAGACGTTATGAAGAGCAACATGAGCACCCAATAAAAAATCTTCGATAGCACAAATGAAGCGCTCAGTCCAGACTTAATCTTGTTTAAAAGTGAATCTAAATTCACCTTTTCCATCATGGTGTCAAACTTGATTGATTTGAGTGATTTGTGAATAGCTCCGGCGACGAGCTTAGAGATCATCCACCCAACTAGCAATACAGCTAGGGCGCTAACCACCACTGGCAGGTAATCTAAAATGGCCTGTCCGAAACCAGAAAATGATGAAATCAGACGATCTAAAATCGATGTTGAAGAAGGGTCCATGGTTATGTTTATTCGTTAGTATTGTCCTTTTTATCTTTCGATGATTTCGAAAGTTTTTCCAAAATCACTCCAGAAAAGTCTCCCACAAAAAGTTGAACGAATCTCAAAATAAGAACCACCGCCTTAACGCTGCCCATGACATCGTCACGCACACGCTCAGGAACTTGCTCCCTTGGCTCTATTATTTTAAATGGATTTTCACTCATCTTGGTACGTTTTGTAGTACAGTTCTACAGCCTTAGACCGCGCCCGTTTCACTCGCATCTTCACAGCACTTTCTGAAATCATCAGTGCGTCTTCAATGTCCTTTACCGACATGTCATCTTGGTACTTCATTAGAAGCACTGCCTTGTCGTCAGGGTTCATCAAATCAAGAACGATAGCCAGTCGCTCAGCTCTTAAACTGAGTAGTTCCTTTTCATTTCGGTCATCTTCGTTATCAGGTATATTTGTTAGTGCTTCGTCAGTTTCATTGCGCACTTTATTGTTCTTGCGCAGATAGTCAATGCAAAAATTGTAAGTCAAACTGTACAGCCAAGTTGAAAATTTCGACTTGTGACTGAACCTTGACAGGTTTACAAAGACTTTAAGAAAGATGTCGTGTGTCAGATCTTGAGCCAAATCCAAATCTTTCACAAAGCTGATGCACTTGTGATAGACTTTCTCTGCGTAACGGTCGTAGATAATCCCAAAATCATCATGACTCTTGGATTCTACGATTACCTTCACGAGGTCTTCGTCAGACAAATTCTTTTTCTTGCGTTTGAGCAATTTCGTGTGGCTAAATGACAACCTTATGACGGGGCAACTTTAAAAAGTCACACTAAGGTTAAAGAAATTTAAAAGTCATTGAGCCTGTTGGATATTATTCACTAACAATAGCTAAGTGATATCTCTTTTTGATGATCAATAAAATCACTACTCCCAACAGCCCTAAAAATGCTCCCAAGAAATAGGTGCCAGGGATGTTCTCAAGCATATCAGCATACATAAAACCAGAAACTACGGCTCCTAAACCAATCCCAATTTCCAATGCCATCAGCATAGTCCCTAATGCAAGAGCTGTCTTTCCTGGTTTGGCAAAATCAATGGTCCACGCAAAAATGGTGGGCATATTGATCCCGTTAGAGAGGCCGTAAATCACTCCTCCAACTACAGCTATAAAAGGCGTTTCGGCTATGCCAATCACCACCATTCCAATGCACAGAAGCACATTCCCAACAATGAGCACCGGAATTCGTCCGTACTTGTCTGAGGCCTTTCCCGCAATGAGTCTGGCTGCCACAGAACTAATAACGATTGTAGTGTTGAATGCACCGCGGTAGGTAAAACCCAATGCCCCAACAAAGTCAGGAGAGATGGTTAGGAAAATACCAAACGAAAAGGCGATTGGCAATAATGCGACCGCTGCAGGCCAACTCGCAAAATCAAGCAGCTGTCCTTTAAACACATTGAACTGTCGAAGTTGAATGGGCTTCGGCTGAGGTAGCGTTTCTGTTAGTAAGAGCGACATGAGTAAGGCCACAACTCCAAAGAGTCCGCTGGTAATAAAGAGCGCATCAAACCCGAATTCGACCCGAACCAACGACCCAATCACAGGCCCTAAAGCCATGCCTGAATTTCCGGCAACGCCTAAATACCCCATTGCTTCGCCCCTGCGAGAAAAAGGTACCATGTCTGAAAGAAGCGCTGTTGTACCTGTGGGACGAAACCCCGTGCTCATGCCATGGAAAAAGCGGATCAAAAAGAACAGCCACAAGGAAGTTGCAAATAGGTAGCTAAAGCCTGCAATCGCAGTTACTACTGTGCCAATTAGAATGACTTTTACCCGACCTGATTCATCGGCCATTCGTCCACTAAAAAACCGAGAGAAAAAGGCATTCAAGGTAAAAACGCCTACAATCAAGCCCACATATTCTTCGCCCCCCATAGAACGTAAATACGTCGGCAATTCAGGCAAAAGCATTGAGAAACTGCTCATGAACAGCACCGTGCTAGCACATAAAATCCAGAATGGTCTCGTAAAAATGGCTTCGCTTCGCTGCATAGCGCGCAAAGTTAATCTTACTGGGTTGATTCCTCTTCAGTTTCCAAGAATTACATTCAATTCGAATGAACAAATTGATTGCTTTTGTATTACTTAAAGAACTAATATTCATACCATGAAACACCTGCTCTCTTTTTTCCTTGCCGCAATCCTAACTGTGTCATTCAGTTTGGAAGGCAAGACACAAATTGAACTCTCAAGCGAAGGAACCCGGTTTTGGATTGGATTCATGGAAAACATCACCTTGCAGTTCAACGGAGAACCGAAATTTGCTTTGCGCATCAGTTCTGACATTCCAACCACTGGAAATATAATTGTGCCCACAACCAATTTGACCATCCCCTTTGAAGTGGATGCAGGTGCAACTGAGATTGAATTGCCTGATGCAATTTGGTACAGTGAATTCGCCCAAATCATTGACAATAAGGGCATTTTGATTGAAACAGCCACCCCTATTGAACTAGCGGCAATTCATTATCGAATATATTTTACTGATGGCGCCAAGATTTTACCCGAAGATGCTTTAAGAGACGCTTATACCGTGTTGGCAGTGGAAGATTTTTATGGTGTTTCCCCTTCAACTTTCGTCGTCATAGCTACGGAAGATAACACTGAAATCGAAATAATTCCTTCTAGTTTAACAGAAGCCTTGTTTCCAGCAGATATTCCTTTCACAATCACTATGAACGCAGGTCAGTCTTATCAAGTACATGCCGGAATGGACCTATCAGGCTCAACTGTTCGAAGTTTGAATGGAGAGAAAATAGCAGTTTTTGCTGGGGCACAACAAGCAGCAGTAGGCTGCGCCCCTGATGATAGCCACATGTGGGAGCAAGTTATTCCAACTGAACTCTGGGGTTCTGAATATGCACTTGTCCCCTACCGCGATCAAAGCGCCAATATTTTCAAAATCCTTGCTTCAGAAGACAACACAACTCTATTTATCAATTGTGCTTTAGAAGCAACCTTGAATGCTGGAGAAACCTATGAAATTCTATCTTCAGAACCACTGATCATCACGTCTGATGTAGCTGTTCAGGTTGGACACTTAAACAGAGGCTCAAGTTGCAATCCTGATTCACAAGGTCCGTCATTCGCCATTCTTCATCCACTTAACCATCATTCAACGGGCCAGTCCATTAATTTCACCGGAGGAATATCTGGGAACGAGCTCACAGACCACTACATAAATTTGGTTTGTTCTGATGAAACCGCAGATCAAGTGTTGTTGGATGGAAACCAAGTTACCTTTCAATCGTTCCCCGATAATGAAGGGCTGAGCTACGCACGCATCGCTTTAAACGAAGGTGAACATAGCTTTGTAGCACCAGAAGGCGTCTGGGCTCAGGGATACTCTTTTGGTGAGTTTGAGGCATGCACCTATACATACGGACATTCTATTTTGGTGGACCCTACTGAGGAGGTCGCCCTTTCAGCCATGCCTGAACCTTCTACCAACCTCTACTGTGCTGGGATCGACATTCTTTTCCAATACACTTCTGATTTAACACTCGAAACCATTAGTTGGGACTTTGCTGGTCTTGGAACTTCCAGTGAAGACGCACCCACGTTTCAATTCACTGAGACGGGAAGTTATGAGGTTTCTTTCATTGGAACAACCTCCAATGGCTGTCAGATTTCATCAAGTATTGTAATTGATGTGGTTGATTGTACCAACAGCATTGCTACGGCCATTGAGGACCAAATCTCTATCCTTCAAAGGGACGGAAGTACAGTAGTCCAGTCAAGCGTTTCGTCTCCCCTGAATTGCACCTTATATGGTTTGGATGGAAGGGAAATTAGCCATTCAAGCGGACAAGGCACGTTGCGTTTAATGCACAATGGAATTGCTGAGGGAGTGTATGTTCTTCAAATCTGGAATGACAAGACTTCATTTACTCAAAAACTGTGGATAACAGAATAATCTTTTAAAGCAAAGATTTGGAATGAGTTCAAAATGAATACCCATCTTTGCAGCAGCAATGAAATTTGTTAAAATCCCACACCAAGGAACCCTTGTAGGTTTGTATCGAACTTTCGATAAATCGAGCTTCGTTACCACTGAAGTTCAAAAGCTTTCGCTCACTTTAGCCGGTATCCCAGGTGATCGTCACTCAGGTTTTCATAAAAGTGCTGGCGTTCGCGAGAAGAACATTTATGCCAAAGGAACTCCCATTGCAAATCACAGACAGTGGTCAGCACTGTCTGTTGAAGAACTGGAGGTGATTTCGAAAAAGATGGGTTTAGATCACATTGATCCTTCATTCATTGGCACGAATTTCCTCATTGAAGGCATTCCGCACCTTACACAACTTCCTCCATTGACGCGCCTTCAAATCGGAAACGGAAAACTTCAAGCTACGTTGGTTGTCTACGAAGAAAATCTCCCTTGTAAATTCCCTGAAGAGGAAATGCGAAAGGCTGGTTTGCAACCTACAGGAGATAAATTCCCTGTGGCAGCTTTGAACAGAAGAGGTCTTGTGGGGTGGGTGGAAAATGGCGGACGAATTATGCCTGGAGACAAGGTGAACGTGTTGATTCCGGTACACTGGAATGATAAAATCAACCAACTTTGGCCCAAATAAATTTCAGGATTGTATCTTGAATCGAAATGAAGCTCAAAACTGATTATCCTGCAAAAGTAATTCTTGCCTGGGGCGAAGCCATCTCGGGAAATGCTGATTTGCGCAAATGGTTGATGGCGAATGGCTACCCTGAACTTGGTCTTTTTGTGTATGCACTCTACAATAAAGAGGAAGCCCGCGATTGGCTCCTGAAGAACGGATTCCCTCATTTAATGGCGCTTATTAATGGTGCCGAAGGAAATCAAAATGCCCTGCTATGGCTAAAGAAATTCGACTTGAACACCATATTTCACATTGCGAAAGCCGCTGACAACGATGATGCTTCATTGACTTGGCTGCTTAAAAACGGACAAAAAGAGTGGTTCATTTTGGCGCAAAAAATACGGAATGTGAAAAATCAGATTGAGACAGATAACAATGACGTCCACAAGATTTCACCAGACTAAAGGATAATTACCCCTTACGGTACACCAATTTACTAAAGGTAGACGGATCGAAAACCTCATTGGCAATTTCCAACAACTTGCTAGAAGTCAGCGCTTCAATAGCGGAGTACACCTCTTCAATAGAATCAACCTTGTCATAGAGCAAATAACTCTTCCCTAGAGCAATCATTGTCCCAGAACCACTATCTTGATTCAAGGCCACTTGTCCGATCAACTGTTGCTTCGCCATGTGCAACTGAGTTGTTCCCAAGGCCTGTTCTCTGAACTTTTTCATCTCATTGAGCACCAACTTTTCTGCTTTTGCGAAGAAACGCTCATCGGTACCTAAGTACACCTGAAAAATTCCCGTGTCGTAATAGCTACTGTAGTTCGACTCAATGTTGTAAGCCATGCCGTACTTCTCTCGAATGTGCAAATTCAGTCTGCTGTTCATCGCAGGACCGCCCAAGATGTTGTTCAAGAGAATGAGACCGGTCTTATTTTTATGTCCGTTTCCATAAGTCACATTTCCAAGCAAATAGTGCACTTGGTAGGTGTCTTTATTCACTTCAACTTCTGTAGGCTTGTAGTTCAGAAAAGGTTTTCTGTCTTCAACAGAAGTCTCTGATTTGAAGTGGCTCAAGTGTTTTTCGCACACCTTTTTGATCTTGTCAACAGAAGTTGGACCAACAATGCTGAACACCATTTGGTCAGTTCTGTAC
>CAYGUR010000078.1:0-12920 GCA_964353035.1 uncultured Comamonadaceae bacterium
ATTTGAACACAGAGAGTGATCCCAGGTTGGCGAAAAGCGAAAATAGAAGCAAAGGTTTTCGCCATTTTTCATGCTTCGCCATGCCGAATGCAGCAAAGTAATCGACCAAGCCGCTTCCGATGATTAGAAACAAGAAACGCCAGTCCCACCAGGCATAGAAGAAGAAACTGGCAACTGTGATGAAGATCCACCGAGGCAAATTCTGTCTTCTAAACAGTGGCCAAAGCAGAAAGAAGGCGATGGCAAAGAGAAGAAATTCGATGGAATTAAAAATCATAATTCGTCCTAGTTCAGGAGAGTGCGATACGCAAGCGAATTTAGTAGAAAATACCGACTACGATGTTTTCACGTTCCGTTCCTGCCAAGTCCTTTGCACTTTCCTCGAAGAGTCTTTCTCATAAACCCTTCCATGTAACATTCCCCATCTACTTTCGTAAGAAATGTGCGTAGTACCCTTCAAAATATTCAGACAATGACGACGCACATTTTAAGACAAGGCAATCGAATCCACCCTGAGATTCGCTTTGACGCTGAGCGCAAAGAGCTGCTAATAACCGGATGGTCTTTTTCCGAAAACCCCGCTGAAATTTATCATTCAGCGTTGGAATTATTGAAAACAAGAAGTACGGAGAAAATCAGACTTGTTGTGGATCTCAAATGTTTTAATACGGCCTCAACAAAATGTTTGGTTGAGCTCATTACTACTGTCAAGAATAACAACTTGGGCTCAACAGATGAGTACCTCGTGACGTGGGGATTCGATGAGGAAGACCCTGAATCTATGGAGTGGGGTGAAGACCTAGAAATGGTCACAGGCGTTCGTTTTAGCTACATGCCTTCAGGTGCGATTTCGCGCAAAGCTTCTTGAGAATTCAATTTACCTCCCTATGAACTCTTTCGGAACAAAACTCATCCATTTTGTGCTTTCTGGTGTCCTATTCGGACTATGCTTTCCCATTGTTGCGTGGCTAATCACCTTGGCTGAAGCATCGGAGCCTTTTTCGATTCAAGGCGTGATTGCATTGCACCGAAAGAGTAACTTATTTTACATGATAGACATGGCACCTGCAGTGGTTGGTGTGATGTTCTTCATCATTGGGAAGTATTCTTTGGTCAAACTGAGATACCTGAAAAGGTTATCTGTTTTTGAACGTGAGCTGCGTGAGTCTGAAATAACACCACGACAAAAGTTAGCGCTGCGAAACATCAGTGTGCAGTATATCAAAACCTTTATCATCATTGGAATTGTGCTTGTGAGTTCAATGGTGGTTTTACTCTTTCATTTCAATTTTGCCAATGCAACAAGTGAGGAGTTAAATGCTATCTCAAGCGAAACTTCGGCATTGATTCAGGGTGTTGACCTTACAAATTCCGAATTGATGATGAACCTCGAGGCATCGAGAATGGAATTTTCTTCGCTCATAGAGCAGCAAAAATCAACAACCAATTTGGCCATTTTTATTGTTGCTGCCGTCACATTGCTGATGGTGTCTCTTTTTGTCTATTCTCACTTTCGAATCTTCTTTCCCAATTTCGTGGACCTTCAAAAAGGAATTTTTGAAAACACTACAGCGCGAAGAATGATTGGTAAGCAGGCCGAAGAGTTGAAGAAGCATTCTTTCGCCAGTGCCAACAGCGGAACTGCTATGTGCACACTAGACACCGAAGGCAGAGTAGAGTGGGTGAATGATGTATTTCAAAAATCTTTGGTTTCTGGAACAATAGAAGTGTCTGTTTCTTTTCTAGATCAGTTTGGAAAACGCCTTGTTAATAAGGGCGTGATGGAAGAGCTTTCAGAAGCGTTAGAGAGTAGAAAAGAGTACAAAGGATTGGTAGAACTGCTAGCAGAGAATGATGAACAAAGGTTTTTTCATTTGACCATTGAGCCTTATTCGAATGATGCTGACGTTTTCTTAGGATACTTTGTACTTCAAAATGATGTCAGTGAATTAGTGCTTGCCAAAAGAGAAAATGAAGAGTTGCTAAGGCAGCTTCAACAAAACCTTGAAACTGCGAAGGTCATCCAAAAGAATCTGTCTGAACGTCGCGACCTCATTCGTGATTTTTTCGGTGAATCGTTCATAGTGAACAGACCCTTGCAAGTGCTTTCTGGAGATTACATTTGGTTTCGAAAGCTTGATGAACACACAGCGCTGATTTGCTTAGGTGATTGCGTTGGACATGGAGTAGCAGGATCCTTATTGGCGAATTTGTACGGACAGTTTTTGGATGAAATAACAGAAACAGAAATCAGTCCTGATAAGATTCTTATTCAGCTAGATCAGCGAATGAAGTCGCACATGCTATCCCAAAAAAATCAAGGCCTTGAATACACTTGTGAAGCTGGTTTGATGAAAATCAACAAGCAGAGCAGACAAGTAGACTTTGCGGGTTCAAATACCGAGCTCATCCTCAATGACGGCGAAGTGAGGCTAGTCAAATCTGAGCGATTTGGAGTTGGGTCTAGCCATTTTCAGGAGCAGCCAGTTCTAAAAACGTTTGAATTGCAACCAGATAGCTGGGTCATTCTCTCATCAGATGGATTGAAGAACATGGTGAATGAGAAGAGTCAGCGCCTGGGACGAAACGGTGTGACAGAATTGCTAAAAGAAACGCTCAGTCCTTCAGGCAGAGCCTATGCCGAACTTGTTAAGCTAGCCATTGATCAGTTCAATACAAACTCATTTCAAAATGACGATATCCTGGTTGCAGGTATTAAACTTTAATGAAGCGGAACGATGAACAAAAATGCTTTGAAACCACAGCTTGCCCAAACGAATCGTCAGCCAGAATTGAGATTTGTAGGTGCCGTTAAAGAAGAGCATATTCCTTCTCTTGTTGATTTATGCAAAGGAATTGCTAGAGACTTTGGTGTGGCGAAAATAAAGATGAACAAGCTTTCAAGACTTTGTGTTGAAGTTCTTCAGAACGCGGCAAAACATGCATCGAAGGAAGCTAACGACCTAGTTACAGTGCTCATTTATTCGTACCGGAAGGACCTCGTATTGGTTTGTAAGAACACTGCTGATCTGAATGACGCATTAAAAGCGCAGGATATACTTGGTCAGCTGAGTATGTTGACAGTGAAGGAGATACAAGAACATTTTCGTGCATCATTGAATACGGCAACCTTGAGTGATCGGGGTGGGGCCGGGCTAGGGCTTATCGATATCGCGTATAGAGCGGGTGAAGTGCCTGACTTTGAAATTATTCCACACGAAGATGCAAAACGATGCAGTTATGCCATTCGTACAAGACTAACATTAGTTTAATGCTCAGTCAAGCACTGCAATACATCTTCTGTTTTGATGGGCTTGACAATAAATCCATCAACAATGGGAAGGGTCATCGCTTTTTGATGGTCTTTCAAGTCAATGGAAGAGCTAAGAATGTAGAGTTTAATCTCTTTCGTAGCGTATTGATCTTTTAGGGCGGAAAACAATTCAATAAATTGCCACCCATCCATAATAGGCATATTGATGTCCACAAAAATGATATCTGGAAGCTCAGAATCATTTGCTTCAATCATAGGTTTGAGCTGATTGTGCGCGTCAACGGCGCTTTCAAAACTTCTCAGTTTTGAAGCATGGGGTAAATAGGAGAGTATTTTTTTTACTCCATAAATCACTATCGGGTCATTATCAACAATGCAAACAGAGGTCATAAATTTAATGAGGGAATATGATCTTAAAAGTAGTTCCTACATCCACTTTACTTTCAACTGAAATGGACGCTCCAAGAGAATCAAGTTGGTTTTTCACTAGATATAAACCAATCCCTTTTGCTTTGGGGAAATTGTGAAACGTCTTATAAAGACCAAAAAGTTTGTTGTTGTGAAGTTTGAGGTCAATACCTAATCCGTTGTCCTGAATAGATAATGCAACTCCAGATTCAAGCTTTTCAGTTCGAATAACAATTTTCGGATCGCGTTGTGGACTTTTATAATTCAACGCATTCGAAATAAGGTTGATGAGAACGCTGTCAAAATAAGCACTATTGAATAAGATACTATGATCTGGGAGAATGTCCAATTCAATGGAAGCATTTTCGTTCAGAATGCGTGCGTTGATGCTGTTAAGAATAGATTCTATTTGACTTTTAATTAGGATGGTGGTGATCGGTAGTTCTTTATTTGCGTGAATCGTAACTACTTCATTCAAGTGAGCTATTGTTTCTGCCAGGCCAGAAGACGCTTTAGCGAGCATCACCAATATTTCGCTTAGTTCCTTTTCACCTCGCACATTCTTTGCGATTCCATGGAGCATTTCCATGTTGCCTGAGTGGGTCCTTAAATTATGTGAGACAATGTGGGCGAAATTCGTCAATCGCTCATTCTGTTGCTCAATAATTCGAAATGCATTCTCTTTTTCAATCCGACTCTCCATGTCGTTGGTAATATCTTGAAAAAGTCCAACCACTGTTATGGCCTTGCCCGCATTGTTTGTAACAATTTTCCCAATGGATTTCACCCATTTGATGCGGTTCTTTGCAGTAAGTATTTTCGCTTCAAAATGGAACATTTGATTTTCCTGAATGGCCTTTTCTACGGCCTGGGTTACCATGCCCCTATATTCAGGAGTATAAAAATCAATGCCTTCCTGCACGTTTGGTTCATAGGAAGGCTCAGCATCGTGGATGTTGTAGACTTCCTCAGACCAAATGACCTTGTCGTTTATTAAATCAATTTTCCAACTTCCAATGGCTCCAAGTTGACTAATTTCACTCAGAATTTCATTTTGCTCTATTAGCTTGTTATTCGTTTGTACCAGTAAATCCACGTTATGAATGGTGCCGTTCATCAACTCGGGTTCTCCATCATCATTAAAAACGGCCTGGCCCGTTGTTTCAAACCATTTCCACCCGCTTCCCACTTTCATTCGAATTTGCAAAGAATAGGGATTGTTGTTTTTTAAGTGCTGCTCGATAGCTTTTTCAACTGTGACCTTATCGTCAGGATGTACAATTTCATTGATCCACAACTCATAACTAGGATCTGTTGAACTGGGGTCTAGTTGGATCAGGCGGAAAAACCCGTCAGACCACCATTCTTTATTCGTTTTGATGTCCCAAGACCAAAAACCGAAAGGGGCTTGCTGGACCATGGAGAGAATTCTGGAAGAGAAGTTGGAATCAAATTTCATAAGGTAGCTGTCCTGCTTCAAAGTGCGCTTGTAATTGCGCGGACTTGATTGGTCACGTTAGACAAGCAAAAAAACAAGAAAATCTCTAATTAATATAGGAATGTCTGAAGATACTTCACTTCTTTTCGTTGTTTCACTGAAACAGTAAGAGCGGAACTCTTTTTCAGTAAAATGAGGCGAATCACTTGTGAAGGTTAGCTTCCTACATGCACATTAGGTTCACCGTTGATGATTTCAAAAGTGATGGGCAAGATGAAGTTACTAGGAATGGTCTGGTTAGAACGCTCAGCTGGCTGCCAAAGCGGCATTTTCCACATGCATTCTAAAGCTGCACGATCTAAAAAATACTGTCCGCTTTCAACAACTTCAACATCCCTCACTAGGCCTCCTTCGTCAACACGAAATGAGATTTTTACAACGCCTTCAATATGTTGTTGAAGAGCTTCAGCTGGATAAGTGGCGTTCTTTTGAACGAATTCCAACAGCTTGTTGTACCCGCCAGGGTATTGCGCTGGTTTTTCAATCCTTCCTTTTTGAGTAAAGGTTGAAGAGTCAGGATAAACACGGTCTGCCCTTGGGCTGCCATCGTAGTTATACCGCTTCCAAATACCGCATTTCCGCCCCAAACAATACTCACCCTCTGATTCAACCTGTTTGTTGCGGTAGTAATAGAGGAATTTGCCATGCTCTATTCGTAGTTCATTGTCGAAATACCGCCCTTCCATCTTTACTTTCCCGTCCAAATAGTAAACCACTACTCGCGCTCCACCTCCGGCTACGTAATCAACCGTGCGGTAATAGGTAGCGTTCACCTCTGAAGGAGTAACCTCATAAGAGCTATTCATGTACACCCTGCTGCTCTGGGACCATACTGAAAGGTTTATCAGCAGTCCAAAAACAAGCGTTAGGTAGTTTTTCGTTGGCATTTTGTTCATTCCAAGTCGAAGTTGGATTCTCAAGGGCCTAAGATATTTTGATTCTCCCCGATGTTTTTAACAGCTGTAACGAAGTTATTAACATCGAAACCAAAAGAACTATGTTGTAAATTTGCCCAATGGATGTACAATTCGAGATGGAGTGGAGAGCAGTGATCAATCGAATCACTCAGCAGTTTGGTGAAGATATAGACTTGCAAGGAATCTTGTATATCATTGGCGTGCAGGAGCTCGGACAAGGTTTTCGCACCTTTAAAAAGGACGAAAAAGTCAACCTTATGCACGTGGCTATTTGCACCTTATTGGAGCCTTATGGTTATTATGAATACATAGGGAAAGACGAAGACACTTGGCCGCATTTCAAGCGCAACCAAAAACTACCGAACCTCAAGGCCGAGGAACAGGAGATTCTAATAAAAAGAGCTATTGTAAGTTATTTCAAGGCAATGGATGAGCTTGAGCTTCCGTCAAACAAGGCTTAGTTTACTCTATGGTAATAGACTCCTCGTTGGTCTCTTCCTCCTCAATTTTAATGATTCCTTGTCCGTACAAAGAACCTTTCTCAGCCTCAATGTCTAACACAACAAATCCGGCTTGACCTTGCTTGTAGAAGTCTGAGAAATTGAATGAGACTTTTCCAGAACCATTTGTCACTTGCGTTGTATCGAAGCGAATTTCACCAATTTGATCAGCGTCAACAGAGCCAACAGCGTATAGCCTAACTGTTGCTCCACTTACCGGTGAACCAAATGAATTTACGACCTGAACAGTTGCAATAGTCTCTTCAACTTTGTTACAAGAAAAGAGTGCAATTGCTGTGCAGGCAATAAAGAAGACTCCTAAACGCTTAATTTGTCTTTCCATCATGGGTCAGAATTGTTAATTTCGCTCGCTCGGGTTATTGAGCCAACTACAAAAAAACAAAAAAAAACGATGAAAACACCGATTTTACTCTTTCTTGCCGCTTTTTCCTTCGTTATTCTTGGAAGCAATTCAGGTTGTTCAGAGGCGAACACAAGCTCTAATTCCATTGCTGAAGAGTCTGTAACAGAAGAGATAACCCCAAATGAAACCCAAGAAATAGCGGAGGAAGCTCCAGTTGAAATAGATAAGCGAAAAAAGAATATGCACGTAAAAATTTCTACCCAGTTCGGAGATATGGTTGTGAAACTGTACGACGAAACACCGCAGCACAGAGATAATTTTGTGAAATTAGTGGAAGATGGTTTCTACAATGACCTCCTGTTTCACCGCGTAATGAATGCATTTATGGTTCAAGGTGGTGATCCTGACTCAAAAGGAGCGGCCATCAATGTTCAACTCGGAAGAGGCGGACCCGGATATACCGTGCCTGCTGATTTCAATAATGCATTTACCCACAAAAAAGGTGCGCTTGCCGCAGCCCGTCAGCCTGATCAAGTGAATCCGCTTAAGGCTTCTTCTGGTAGCCAGTTTTACATCGTTCATGGAAGACAAGTGAGTGCTGCTGATTTATTAAAGTTAGAAGAACAACGTAACTTCGGAAAAGACAGTACTGACTTCTTCAAGTACACTGATGCGCAAATTGAGGAATACACGCAATTGGGCGGTTATCCATGGCTTGACGGACAGTACACTGTCTTCGGTGAAGTGGTTGAAGGCCTTGATTTAGTTGATTCTATAGCCGCTGTCCCAACGATGAGAGGAGACCGTCCGAAAGAGGATGTCAAAATGCAAATGGAGATTGTCAAGAGAAAATGAAAGATCGCATAGAACAATTGATGGAGGAAGTGAAACAGGCTTCCCCTAAGAGTGCAGATGCCATTGAAGCTTTTCGTATCAAGTATTTGGGGCGAAAGGGTGAGTTGAAAGCCTTGGCCGAAGAGTTTAAAACCGTTGCAAACGAACAAAAACGCGAAGTTGGACAGCTCCTCAATGCGCTCAAGAAAACAGTGACCGAAAAGGTTGAGGAACTGAAAACCTCTGGAACGGATGAGGCAGCCACTGCTGGAGGCGAAGATTTAACGCGTCCCCACGGAGACCTGCCCCTTGGTGCCAGACATCCAATCTCAATTGTTCGTCGTGAAATACTTGAAATTTTCTCTCATATCGGATTTACGGTGGCCGAAGGCCCTGAAGTAGAAGATGATTGGCACGTGTTCAGTGGATTGAATTTTCCTCCGGAACACCCAGCGCGCGACATGCAGGACACGTTCTTTGTGGAAGGTGAAGATCGCCTACTTCGAACACATACCTCTTCTGTCCAAGTGCGAGAAATGGAACACAGAGATCCTCCAATTCGCATTGTGATGCCCGGACGAGTATTTAGAAATGAAGCAGTTTCAGCCCGCTCTCACTGTGCATTCCACCAAGTTGAAGGTTTGTACATCGACAAAGATGTTTCCTTCGCTGATTTGAAACAAACGCTCCTCTATTTCGCCCAAGAGTTCTTTGGTAAAGCGAAAATAAGATTGCGTCCTTCATATTTTCCATTTACTGAGCCAAGTGCCGAAATGGATGTGTATTGGGGATTGGAAACGGAAACAGATTACCGCATTACGAAAGGAACGGGTTGGCTTGAAGTGCTAGGCTGTGGAATGGTAGATCCGAATGTCTTGAAAGCCTCTGGAATTGATCCTGAAGTCTATTCGGGATTCGCTTTTGGTATGGGGATTGAACGCATTGCCATGTTGCGTTACCAAATAGGTGACCTCCGCATGTTCTTCGAAAACGATGCGCGATTCCTAAAACAGTTTACAGCTGTTAGTTAAGATTTGGTAGGTAAAAGGTAAGTTTGGAACCTAGGTTTTCCTCGGTGTCAAGCTTCACCTTTGCCTTGATCTTTTCACCTGCTATTCGAACCAGGTAAAGTCCAAGTCCCGCGCCGGTAGACTTGTGCGTGCCTTTCACAAACATGTCGAATACCTTGTCTCTTACCTTTTCAGGAATCCCCACTCCATTGTCTTCAATAGATAGGGTGGCACCCTCATGGTCAGTGTGAATAGAAACACGACAGTAATCATTGTGCGTGCCTTTCCTATAGGCTATGGCATTGGTGATGGTCTGTTGAAGAATGACCTTCAGTAGTTTGAAATCGCTGAAAAACGCACCGGTTTCTTGGATGTCCCATGTCATTTGCAAGCCTTCAACATTGGCTAGCTCTTTCTCTACAATTTGATAGCGCAGCTTATTGAAGTCGATTTGCTCAACCTTGATATCTACCTTTTTGTAGTCTACCGCACGTGACAAGTTCACTAGAATATCGTCCATCTGATCTGTGCAAGATTGAATCAGCCCTAGGTATTTTTTAGTTGAAGCGTTGTGTTCTTCCTTTTCAAGTAAACGCAAGAGACTTTTAATGCTAGTAAGAGGGGTGCGAAGGTCGTGTGAAGATTTGTAGATGTAAGTGTTGAGCTCTTTATTCGCTTTGCGAAGTTCCCGTGTGCGTTTGTAGACCTTCCACTCTAAGACCTTGCTCAGTTTTCTTTTTTGAGAAAACTCTCTAAATAGTAAGATGAACAAGATTGTGAAGAATACTGTGCCTATGATGAGCGCATTTTTCAAGGTGTTTCGTTCACTGATTTCTTCAAGTGTGCGAAGATCTTCTAACGTTTGGACCCGATCTTCAGTATCAAAATCAGTGCTTCCGAATTCGCGTTTTGCCATGCGCAAGGCAATGACATTGTTCAGTTCATTTAAACTGTCAGCGACATGCAGCGCAACGAAAGCTTCTTCGTACCGCTCCCTGCTTGCAAAAAAGGATGACTTCCGACGTTCAATAACTTCAAGCCACTTTTGATCTTGTTGCTGCTGCGCCATCTGACTGGCATCAAGGAATGTGAGTAAAGCTTGCGTGTCTCGGGCTGAAAGATCATATAGCTCAGCCAATTCATACAGCAATGGCAATCCTTGTTGTGGAGGGATTTCGTCTAAATAGCCTTTTGCCAGTTCTAGATAGTTCAGCGCTTGAAAATAGTTCTCTTCTTTTCTGAAGTGAAAAGAAAGCCTAGTGAGGAAGCGCACAATTTGGGTAGGCGTGCCAGATTTTATAGCCCTATCAGCTGCTTCTTGAGCCAAGGTGATTTCTTCTCGAACAAGACCTTCAGTGGAATAGGTGAGCAGAATGAACTCGATGTTGTTCAACAGCTCTTCTTGCATTCCAAATGTGTCATAAATGGCATTTGCGGCTTCTAAATTGGCGCGCGCAGAATCCATTTCGACAACTGCAAAATGCACTTTTCCAAGCTCCTCCAAAGCCAAAGCTTTTCGCATGGGGTCAAGGTCATTCCGCGCCAATATCTTTCTGAGTAGGGTTTGTGCCATTTCAGATTCGCCCTGCTTGCCGTGAATAATGGCGGTTTTAAACTGCGCTGTTAACTTTCCTTTTTCATTTCCTGTCTTTTCAAATGCGCGAAGTGCAAGCGAATAGTACTGAACAGATTTCGAATAGCTTTTTTGCTCGTAATAAATTTCTCCTGCGTTCAATGCCGCTTCCCCGCGAAGCGAATGGTCTGTGCTTCGCTCTAAGACAAGATTAAACGATTGGATGGCCTGAACAGGGTGTTCCAAGGCTTGATGGGCCTGACCTCTCTTTAGCAGTGCGGCATCATCTTGGTTTGATTCGGTCAGCCCTAAAAACAAAACGTAGTCCTTTACATTCCAAGCTGAATCGGCCTTCTGTGCAAGGTCGTCTACCCCCAAGGCAATACCTGGGAGGAGCAGAAAAAGAAAGAAAGCCATGTTTCGAAGCACAGAGAGGTAAGTTAGGGGTTGCTGAATTTATTAAGTTATTGTTCGGTTTGTTGTAGGAATTTTCTGATTTAATGCGTTTGCTCTAGTTCATTCATGTTTTCCAACGCGGCAGTCAGCAAATCAATGCTGCCCTTGATGTCAGATTTGTGCGCCATTTCAATCACTGAGTGGATGTGCCTTGTGGGAATTGAGATAGCACCTGTGATAGCGCCACCAGCCGTCATGCGTTGAATTCCTGATGTATCTGTTCCTCCAGCGGTGAGAATTTCTGGTTGCCACATGATTTTATGTGAATCAGCCGTCTTTTTCAGAAATGAAATCATTCTAGGGTCACAAATCGCGCTGGCGTCCATGATTTTTATAGCCGTTCCTTCGCCCAGGGTGGTAACCCGTTCATGTGGACTAGATCCTGGAGTGTCAAAGGCAATGGTAGTGTCCAATCCCAAACCAATATCTGGTTGAATTTTCAACGTAGCCACTTGTGCACCGCGTATGCCCACTTCTTCCTGCACTGTAAAGACTCCGTAAACATCATAAGCGGGTTCTTTCATGTGCTTCAATGTTTCGATTAAAATGAAGACAGAAATCCGGTTGTCTATGGATTTGCAGTTCACACAATCACCCATTTCCACAAGTGAACGCTCCCGTGTGACTGGACTGCCAACGGGAACCAACATTTTGGCTTCGTCTGCGGGTAAGCCTAAATCAATGAAATAATCGCTGATTTTTGGTGCTTTAGTGCGTTCTTCGGCAGACATGATGTGAATGGGTTTTGATCCCATGACTCCAATTAGATCTTTTTCGCCATGCACCACAACGCGCTGTGAAGTAAGTGTTTTTGGGTCAAAACCGCCCAAGGTATGGAAGCGACAGAAGCCGTTGTCATCCACGTGGGTGACCATAAAGCCAATCTCATCCATGTGAGCGGCAATCATGACTTTTTTCGCCTCTTTTCCTTTCTTGAAAGCGGTGACATTGCCCATGTTGTCTACTGAAACAGAGTCAACATACGGACTAACTTCTTGAATAATGAGGTCTCTAATTTTGTTTTCATATCCAGGCACGCCGGGCGTTTCACAAATTCGAGACAATAATTTAATATCTAAAGACATGGGCATTTTGCTAGGTATTCAAATGTACCATGCATTTCTGCTTTGATTTCTTCGTTCTACGCCTTTGTTTTACCAATAGAACGTTGATAACATGGATCATAGGGCAGAAGACTACCTTCTTTCGTTAGATGAAAGGCAAAAAGAAATGGCTTTTTTGCTGCGCGAAATGATTTTCATTGCCGCACCTGAAGTGACAGAATCATTCAAATGGGGGATTCCGTTTTACTCCAATCCAAAAGCGCTTTGCTACTTGTCGAAGCGGGGAAAGGGCATTGACCTAGGTTTTGTCTGTGGCAAACTACTTCA
Source organism: uncultured Comamonadaceae bacterium (assembly GCA_964353035.1). Classification (GTDB taxonomy): domain Bacteria; phylum Bacteroidota; class Bacteroidia; order Flavobacteriales_D; family Sanyastnellaceae; genus JAQWQB01. The sequence continues at coordinate 12,226 of CAYGUR010000078.1, forward strand.
TGATCAATGGGGTGTTCTTGTGAACAGAGGGACAAAGCAAGTAAGGCATGTGTACATTGAAAGCATGGCTGAATTCCAGCACGAAGCAATACAGCACCTGCTTGAGCAGGCTGTAGAAATCAATGAAAAAAGGTGAAGCTTACTCGTGGTAGATGACCTCCATGACCGTCTCTCCAACTTTTCGCAAGGTCTCTTTGCTAATGATGTCCATGTTGTCTTGGTGGGTGTGGTGGAAAGTACCATATCCCATCGGCAAGACGTTCACATGGTAATGAACAATGTTGGCTGAAGGGATTCCCGCTCCTTGGGTAACGAAGTAGTTGTCATCAATGGTTTGGGGCGTCACATCTTCCCGAAACAAATCTGAATACCCTAAATCTTTGGCTGCACGCCACACTTTATTGACAATGCTAGGTGCGAGTGCCATGGAAGTTCCTTCTTTATTGAAGACAGCGTTTTCTGCCCCTACCATGTCTAGCAAAATGCCGTATTTCGCGCGGTAAGCTGGTTTATGGAGGTTGGCTGCCCAATACTGACTTCCCAAGCACCAATCAGTGTAATCACCATCTTCTGCCCATTCAGGAGTGCCGTAGTCTTCTGTGTCGAAGAAAATAATGTCGACACCCACATCTGTTGGCTGTTGAGCAAGATTTCTGGCCACCTCCAGTAGCACGCCAACACCAGAACCGCCATCA
>CAYGUR010000079.1:0-12839 GCA_964353035.1 uncultured Comamonadaceae bacterium
GCCTTCTTCTTCTTTTCTGCCGCCTTCTTAGCATCTGCCTTTTTCTTTTCAGCTGCTTTCTTCTTTGCCGCTACCGTTTTAGCAGCTAATTTCTTTTTATCGTCAGCTTTACTACTAGATGACTTTTTCTTAGATTCACTCATAACTCAAGTATCTTTTCGTAACGTCGAAACATCACGCACTATTAAACTTCGTTTACTTCACCGTGAAGTATCCTACAAAGTTAAGGCTACATTCCCTTAATGTTACCTCAATGTTATGTTAAGGATTTTCCAACCTTCGCCCATTATCACCTACACCCCTTATTCAATAGTATTTACAGCCAATGTTAAGTTTTTCAAACTCACCCCCGAAAGACCTAAATGACTTCTTTATCTTGGCCGCATGAAATTACTTTCTTCTTCCCTTTTCTGCATGTTCACTTTGCTTTTTGTAATTGGAAATGCAACGCAGTCGTTCGCGCAAACAAACTGGACATTAAACGATTACTACACCAACAGTTCGTCCCTTGACGCAAAAGTGAACGCGCTGTTTGACCATTTGACAGCAGAACAACGTGTAGCTCAAATGATTATCACCTCTGCAGGAAAGTTGGGGAAGGCAGACTCAACCATCATCAGATTGGCGAAAGAACAAAAGATTGGCGGAGTGGTCTTTCTGAAAGGCAGTCGGATGTCGCACAAGACCTTGATCAACAAGCTCAACCTGATTTCGTACAATCAAAAAGCGGTGCCGATGCTCTTCAGTATGGATGCTGAGCCAAGTCTGTTGAACGGACGAATTTCTGATTCCCAGCGCATGGTGAATACCATTGATATCACTACTCAAGCGGCGTGCGATTCAATAGTTAAGATCATTAATCAAGAGCTTCGAAACATCGGTGTGCATCAGAACTACGCGCCCGTTTGTGATGTTAGCGCTTCGAATGTGGCTATTGCGAACAGAAGCTTCGGCACAGATAAAACTAAAGTTATTGAACTTTGTGAACAGTTCATCGCTTCGTCCCAAGAAGGAAACATTGTAGCTACCGCAAAGCATTTCCCCGGACACGGACTGGTCAAAGGAGATACCCATAAACAATCTGTTTACATCGATGGCGAGCTGCAAGAATTAGCTATTTACCCGCCCATGATTGAAGCAGATGTGATCTCTATTATGGTGGCACACATCACCGTTTTGAACAATGAGAAGTACAACACAGACGGACTTCCTGCTACCTGTTCTCGAAAGATTGTGACCAATTTGCTTCGCGAAGAATTGGGCTTTGAAGGCGTCATCATTTCAGACGCACTCAACATTATGAAGGCCGTCACCATTTTAGACAAAGCCCCACTCCTCGCCTCGAAGGCAGGGTGCGATCACATTCTTATGCCCATTGACGAAGCTCAAACCATGGAGTGGATTCTTCAAGAAATGAAATCAGATTCTGACTACGCGAAGCAGGTTGAAGCCAGCGTGAAAAGAATCCTACGCATGAAAGTGTGTTTGGGGTTGATTTAGTGCTTACTTAAGGAAGTCAGCGATTTCCACATACTGCACATCACTTCGTGAGCGATAAAAATCGACCAAAACAGAACGATGTCCGCTCCCACAAATCACCAACACCCGGTCTTCTGGTCCTATTTGCTGATCGATGTTCCGCATCCAGAACAGGTTGCGTTCCCACCACGCGGCGGCCATATCCATCGCTGTTGACGAAGTATCTGGGACCACAGAAGTCGTCACTTCAAAATAGAACTGTTTGTTTTCATTGTCGGCTTGTGTGCTGTTCAGTTTCACGAAAAAATCCATCATCGTATGTTCTGCAATAAATGCTTCAGCCTCATCTCCCTTAGCGCGGAAATTGGTAAGTACTTGTTCAAACTTGGTAGAATCGAAGGCTTGCGCTTCCAAAAACCATTCGCCGAAAGGCAAGTCCAAATTGTAGTCAATACCAATCACCCCGGGTAGGTCTAGCTTTTTCGCCAACCGAAAACCGAGCTGTTGCGTTTCGCCAATGCTGAGCTCATGTGCGCCCGCTAAATAAGCGTTGTACAAACTATCGTACTTGGTCTGACGGCTAGGCGGAAATTCAACTAAGATTTTTGTGGGATGGTAGTTTGCCAAAGAATCTACAATGGCTAGAATCTCTTTCTGCCGTTGATCTGAATCCAAATCAGGGACATTCATCGAAACCAAATCATTGGAACCCGCAAAATGGAATGAGCCAAACAGTGCTACCTGAGGCAGCTGGTTCTGTACCTGTTTTTCCTCGGGAGTAGACACATTATTTTCTGTACTTGGCGCTTCAACACAGCCATACAATGCGAACAGCGCAGCCATAAACAACACATTCTTCATACTTGACGTTTTTTCAATAGTACTCATTTTCCTTTTAGCTTACCTTTAACTCCCGTTGAAAAAAATCAATACATACATCAGTCCGTTCGCCCCTTTCCTCATCGGATTGGGTTGCTTTGCCATCGCACAAGTGCTGAGCTATTTCCCAGCGTTCACTGAGCACGTTTACCGAAACGGACTCTACGCTATGTTTAGGTGGGTGAGAGACGGAATGTTCACCTATGTCCCCATTCCCATGATGCTTGTTATCTTGCTCTTAGGGCTTTTTCTCTTGGTCCGTGGATGGGTGCGCAGCAGAATTTTTATTCAACGTCCGTGGTGGCGAACAGTGCTCAACACACTTGGCATTCTAGCTACCTGGTTCTATGTGTCGTGGGGGTGGAATTATAGCGCTCCCGGATTGATGGACAAGCTCAACGCTGAAGTTAAAACCTTGGACCAAGAAACCTACGTAGCGCTCCGCAACGAAGCCATTGAAAAAGCGGCGTTCCACAGGAATAGAGCAGATACCTCCCACTTTCACATCAAGGATATTCAGCCAGGAGATGTGACCAGCATTCATTCTGCGGTGCGTGAATACCTCAATTCCGTTGATGTGCAAACCCCTGGAAACGTTGCCATGCGCCGCATTTCCAAATCAGGTTGGATGCGTAAAATGGGCGTGGCGGGAATTTACATGCCATTTTCTGGTGAAGGACACGCAGATGCTTCCTATTTAGGATTGAGGCAATGGTTTATTCTGGCGCATGAATACGCGCATGGCTATGGCATCACCGACGAAGGTGAGTGCAACTACATCGCCTTTATGTCGCTCACCAACAGCAGTGTGCACCGCTTTCAATACGCCGCCTGGCTTGAGCTTGGTGAACATTTGCTTCCTTTTGTGGCCGACACAAATTCGTCGGTTGAAGTACCTGAGGCCATTCAGCGCGACCGTCAAATTCTATACGTAGATGCACTGAACTACCGCAGCGGAATGCAGTCTATTGCGCTCGCATCCAACAACTTGTACCTGCTTTCTCAAGGGGTCGAAGAAGGCGTAGCTTCCTATGACCTGCTACCTGAGATGATCATCGCCGTTCGTAACAAAGAAGTAAACGAAGACTAGATGCGCTACCTTTCCGTTGCACTTATCCTCCTCTTCGCTTGCAGTCAACCTACCAATATGGCTGAACAATTAGCTTCCCAACCCACTCCAGAAGAACGCCTCCAAGCCTGTTCCATCACTTCGTCAGAAATACATGTTTTCTTGCGTGCTTTTAAGAGCGAAGAAGTGCTGGAAGTATGGGCCAGTAACGGAACTGATCCGTATCAACTTATTCAATCTTATGCTTTCTGCGTGAATTCAGGCACCTTAGGTCCGAAACGAAGAGAAGGCGACAAACAAATTCCCGAAGGATGTTATTTCATTGATCGCTTCAATCCGAACAGTAAATTCCACCTTTCGCTGGGCATCAATTATCCCAATGAAGTTGATTTGGTGCATGCTGACGCAGAACATCCGGGAAGTGATATTTTTATTCACGGAGGTTGTGCTAGTGTTGGGTGCATTTCAATCACAGATGAAAAAATTGAAGAGGTCTTCGCCCTGTGTCAACAAGCGAGGGAAAACGGACAGTCAAACATCCCCGTTCACATCTTCCCTTTTAAGATGTCAAAAGACCTCCTTTCTCAACATCTCCCGTGCGATGAATACGTCCGTTTTTCGCCCCTTTGGAACCAACTATCACGTGTATACGCCGCTTTCGAAACACACCAGACAGTACCTGATGTACTATTGACATCAGGTGAATACAACTTAAAGTGATTACATTTATTACCTTCTTTTTCAATGCTTTACACATAACTAAACACTGTATGAATTTCCATCGTATTCTGATTCTTTTCGTATTCGGCAGCGTCTTCTGCTCTCAATGCAGTCCGCTGAAAAAGGCAAGCGTTTCAATCCAAAAATCTACAGATGTGCAGGGATTCAATGAAGTGCGTCACCAACAGATGTCGCTTCAATTGTTCGGTGATTACGTGATTCATCCGCTCAAAGAAAAAGTAACTATGAATTGGGACGAAGCCTTTCTTCGAAGCCTGAAACAAGATGGAAACAAAAAACCCGAACTACTTTTCGCCTCACATACCTTCGCCCAACCTCATTGTACACTTGTAGCTGCTCATTATAAAGACACGGTTGATGTGGCCAAACGGAGCAAGGAACAGTTTGAAGTTGAGAAAGTAAATGTCAAAAAAGAAGAAAAGGAAATTGCGAAGAATGACTACATCATTCAATCCTACGACTTACTGGACGAAGACCTTGAAATTTATATCTTCCACATTGATTACTTTTTGACAACAAACGAAGGTACCTATCGATTTTCTTTCTGGAGCACAGACAGAGACCGAAAGTGGTTGTTCAGGGAATCAACAGCTGTGCTAGAGAAACTTAAAATTTCGGAGACGTGAAACACACCGTACTTGTAGGAAACGACATCAACAACATCAACAACGCTGAAAGCTGGAAAAACTTGTTGGAAGGTATTCAACAGCACTGTAAAACTCAGATTGACAACCTTGACTACATAAAGCCTTTCCCCCTGTTCTACGAAGAAATCTTTTTAAACTCAGCTCCTGAGCACTTGACAAAAGAACTGGAATTGAAAAAGTTCATTGCCCGTCGCATCAAGGAGATCAAACCGAATGAAATCCACACACGCATCCAAGGCTTGAACATTGAGGATGTACTCACTACAAATTACGATTTTACATTAGAGGGTAAGTTCCCAACTTCAAGCACGGCCATTATTGAAGAGAGAATGTACAGTGTTTTTAGGCACTTCACAGTTGGTTCTAAACGCTTCTGGCACGTTCATGGCGATATTAAAAAACCAGCCAGCATCACCTTGGGCTTCGAACAGTATGGTGGACAGCTTCAGAAATTAAGAAACTACGTTGCTACGGGAACTGACTATGCGAGCAAGAAAGTTCCTAAACGACATTTTGCAATGCGATTTCGGTCAAACCCAAACCAACCACTTTTGTCTTGGGCAGACCTTTTCTTCACCTCTCATATTCACATTTTTGGATTGGGACTTGAGTTTGTAGAGTCTGATCTTTGGTGGCTTTTGACATATCGCTCAAGATTGATTCGAGCCGGAAAAACTCCAATTCACAATGAATTATTCTACTACAGCCCTGCCGAACGAAAGAATACCGACAAAGCAAAATTAGACCTCATGCAAGCCATGGGTATGAAGGTTGTTTTTATTGATGAAATAGATCGACTAGCTTACTATCACGCGGTACTAGATCGAATTCAGGAAAACATCCCTTCCTTGTAATCTCTCCCGTCTTTGAAGAAAGAAACCATACCGCTTTCAGCACAACATTACTACATCATGTGAAGAGAAAGGTGATGTAATGGAACTGTTCACAATACTTCTTCTTATCTTTTTCCCTTCAATTGAACCATGAAACAACTTATATCCGCTTTTGTCCTGTTTTGTATTGCCTTCATGGCACAAGGACAGTCCTATTTCTTGCAAGGTGACGCCTCTTTTTTAGGCGATGATTGCTATCTATTGACTCCAGCTTTGAACACCCAAACTGGTGCTGTTTGGTATGATCAACAACTCAACTTGCTTGAGCCCTTCGACCTAGAGTTCTCAATGAATCTAGGGTCACAAGATGCCAATGGCGCTGATGGGATTTGTTTCGTTTTGCAGACGGTAGGCACCAGTGCCATTGGAGAATCTGGAGGTGGTATCGGATTTCTTGGCTTCGCTCCTGCGTTTGCAGTGGAGTTTGATACCTGGCAAAATACTGATTACGTTGATCCCGCCTATGACCACATTGCAATGGTTTCCAATGGAGATGTAAGTCACATTTCGGCCAATGCGATTACTACTCCAGTGCAGGCAAGTGCCATCAGCCAAAACATTGAAGATGGCGCTGATCACATTGTGCGATTGGTTTGGGATCCTGAGTTGCAATCTTTCTCGGTCTTTTTTGATTGTGAGTTCCGTGTTGAAGCAACCATTGATTTGGTCAATGAGATATTTAATGGACAAACCTCTGTATGGTGGGGTTTTACCGCAGGAACGGGAGGTTCGAACAACAATCAGAGTGTCTGTCTGCAAGAAAACATCATTACTACTAGTCCGGATGTACTTGTGTGCGAAGGCGCTTCAACCGTTCTGAATGCGGGAGGAAACACCGATGGCGAGTATGTTTGGTCGCCAGCCACCTACCTAGATGACCCTAATTCACAATCGCCCACCTGCACGCCTGAAGAAGACATTACTTACACAGTAAGCTACAACGACCTCTGTGGGAATCCAATCTCAGCTACTGTAAATGTGTTGGTCGAAGTGCTTGAAGCAGAGATCACAGGAGACACCTTTCTGAATTGCTACAACCCCACCCTGACGCTTGGCGGTTCCAACAATTTTGGCAGTCCTTCTACCTATGAATGGACCACCCAAGACGGTACGATTGATGCTGGCGCTAACAGCGCAAACGCTACCATTTCAGGAGCAGGAACCTACGATTTGACGGTGGTGTACAACGGTGAATGTGAAGCAAGCACAAGTATTTCAGTCAACGCTGATTTCACCGCCTTCGAAGCAATGCTAGAGGCTGATGGTGAAATCAACTGCATTCAAACAGAGGTGCCGCTTACGGGCTCTACTGATGGAACTGATTTCCTCTTCGAATGGAACACTCAAAACGGCGGAAACATTGGTACAATTGACAATTTGAATACAGTGGCCATTACCCCGGGCACCTATTTGCTGACCATTATCAATCCAGAAACAGGCTGCGAATCTGAAGCAAGTGTAAATGTAACGAGCAACCTTGCAACGCCTCAGATCACCATGGGTACGGCCGATTCATTAAGCTGTGAAAACCTTACAGTAGACATCCTCGGTACCTTGATTGATGACCCGAGCAATTCGTCAATCCAATGGAGCACCATTGACGGCACGCTATTCAATGGCTCAACTACCCTAGAACCAACCGTAAGTGATACAGGAACCTACGTGATCACCGTTACATACGACTTTAACGGTTGCTCTTCCACCGCATCCATTGATGTGTTCGCATCAGAAGACCAAACCTTGGATGTTTCAGGATTGACCTTCCCAAACATTTTCACTCCAAATGCTGATGGGAAGAACGACACCTTCAAACCGTTCCTAATCAATGATCCAGAATTCAATATTCTGCAATACATGCCGTCTTACGAGCTGCTTGTATACAACAGATGGGGCGCTTTGATTTATGAAAGTACGGGCGTAGGAAAACAATGGGATGGAAAAACAAATGGCCAAGATCTTTCTCCAGGAGTTTATTATTTCATTGTGAATTACGAAATTACGTGTGGTACTTCGGGTACGGTTGAGGCGAAAGGCGAGGTAGAACTAACACGTTAATATATGTTCAAGGTTTCTTCAATCAAAGGAATGGCGCTGATTGGTGCTGTACTTACTATCGGTTTTACTTCGTGTAAACCAGAACCAATCGAAGAGCCCTTGGCGCCACTTTCAAGAAAACTCGTTTTACCTGAAACCCCTTACAACTATTCTGATGTGGAGCTCCCTCCCCATTGGAACAATGATGCTCTGAACCTCTTTGAAAACATTCCTTCATTCAACGAAACTACAGATGAGGGCGCCACATTGGGAAGGGTTTTGTTTCACGACGTGAATTTATCTGCCGACCAAACGATCAGTTGTGAGTCGTGTCATCAACAATCTGCAGGCTTCAGCGACAACCATCGCTTCAGCGCAGGAATTCACGGAGCGATGACTGTTCGTAATAGCATGTCTCTGACCAACATGGCCTATGCCCGACGGTTCTTTTGGGATAGAAGGGTGAATGGACTGGAAAACCAAGTCTTGATACCTATTGAACATCCAGAAGAAATGGGCTTGTCTTTGGAAGACATGGTGACCCGTGTTGAGTCTTCATCCGACTACCCACCCCTTTTCACTGCGGCCTTTGGTGATGCCACAATTACTTCAGACCGTGTTGCGCGTGCGTTGTCGCAATACATACGCAGCATTTATTCCTACCGAAGTAAGTATGACGTTGGCATTGAGAATAATTTTGTCAATTTCACTGAAGAAGAACTGTTGGGGAAAGACATATTCTTCAATGGAGAAACCAAATGCAATCAGTGTCACATGACAGATGTCTTCTACTCTCCTAGCGCAATGAACAACGGATTGGATGTAGAATATGCTGATAACGGTGTCTACAATCAAACTGGAAATCCTGATGATGCTGGTGAATTCAAAGTGGTCACATTGCGCAACTTGGGCTTTACGGCTCCCTACATGCATGACGGACGTTTCGCCACATTGGAAGAAGTAGTTGAACACTACAATTCAGGATTGGCCGCACATCCGAACATCACAGATCAACTCACAGTTGAATCTCAAATTGGCGGTACACCTGTTCAAATGAACTTAAGCGAAGTAGAAAAAGCTTCATTGATTGCTTTTTTGCACACGCTGGATGATCATGAGTTGATCAACGATGTAAGGTTTAGTGATCCGTTTGTTTGGGAGTAGACTTCGGTAATGATTCAGGATTTGTGATTCAGGATTCAGGATTTGTGATTCAGGATTCAGGATTCAGGATTAGTGATTCAGGATTCAGCGCGCAAGATTCATGATGCGGGATTCGTGATTTGAACCATGCAACAAAGATTCACAATAGTTAGTTTCGCTTTGGTAGCTCTCAAATTCAGTATGTATATTTAGTGCTTGTTTAAAACACTACCTATGCTTCGTTTCCTTCTTTTACTGGCGCTTGTCTTCCCTCATTCTAAATTGTCACTTGCGCAGCAACCGGTAATTCGCGGTGTTGACCAAAGTATAACAAACTCGGACAATGTGGATGTCCGAGATTTTGATTTAGATGGTGATCCTGATTTATTTATCGAGAATGCTGAAAAATTTCGACTTGAAATCATCGAAAATCTTGGAAATGGTCAATATGCTCCACCTCGCACCATTTACCGTTTCCCTACTTTGAATCAACGGAGTATGGTAGCAGATGTGAACGGAGACCTTTTACCTGACATCATTGTTGGAGGAAGCAATCACAATCGCATTGCGGTTCTTCACAACTATCGGAATTTTAATTTCGAACAAGCCACTCTCTTAGAACTTGACAACAATGTGACAATGGATTTCTATACTTCCGACCCTGATATAGATGGGGATGGCTACGATGATTTTTTATGCAAAATAGATGGACAAACGAACATCGCACGCGGAAGCAGCAGTGGGCTCCAATCTTTTGAAATTATTCCTCTTGAACCTGAACAAACATCTCAAACTTATATAGGAGCCGCTGATATAAATGGGGATGGGCTTCAAGACCTTTTGCTTCCAATGAACGACGGTTCCACAAGTATACACGTGGTTCTTCAAACTGAAGGTTTTAATTTTTTACCAGGTATTTCTACCAATGCGTATTGGACGATAAATTCTACCACACAGATGGCTGATTTGACTGGAGATGGAATACTTGATCTTGTGTACAATAATGGTGGACTCTTTTTGCTCCCAGGTCTGGGCGATGGAACATTTGACGAATCAATCACTGTTTTTTCGTCGACTGTTTCAAAGTGTCGCATTGGAGACTTCAATAACGATGGATATATGGACCTAACATTTCCCTATTATCCTTTTGGATGTACTTTTCCAAGTGTTTGCAATGGTCAAATTTACATTTTTTGGAATCAAGGTGATAGCACATTCGAACCTGATTTGTACAGCTCATTCCATAGTTCCATAACCAATTTGTTCGTTTCAGACCTGACAGAAGATGGTTTGGATGATGTTATTGTCATATCAAAACATCAAGGAATCAACTTGGTGGCGTCTGTACCTGGTAATGCAGTAGCAGATCCCGTCCCACTTGCTAGCCTTGTTCATGAACCCCTTCAAGTGAGCTCTGTGGATGTAGATCAGGACGGACTAGAAGATCTGGTAGTGGCTGACACGGGCGTGTTTGGAAGTAATTACTCCCATAGGTTTGGTGGTCTCGGTTGGTATAGGAATTTAGGAAATGGAAATTATAGTCAAATCGTTACACTGACGACCGATTTAGAATATGTTTCTAATTTCACTTGGTGCGATTTTGACGATGATGGAGATCTAGATTTTTTCTTCAATGATGATGACAGTTTGTACTTTCTTGAAAACAATGATGGAGCGTACATTCAAACCGTTATCTGGGATAGTCCATTCAATCACCTTCTAGTATTGGATTCTAATTATGACGGACAGTTGGAGGTTTTTGGATTCTACACTTCAGAATCCAATGGAAGAATTTTTCAATTGAACGGGAATACCTGGAATACTTCAATTTTACCTTTAACAAAAGGTATGCGTTTTCCTCAAATAGTTGACATTGATGCAGATCAAAACCCAGATATTGTATTTTACAGTTCGACCTATGACGGTTTTTTTGCCTTGAAGACACAAGTAGATGATTTGCCATTTGTCACAACTATTCGAAATGGCATTACTGCCCAACCACAGGCCCTAAGCATTATTGACCTCGATCTGGATGGAAACCTTGATATTCTCGCAGTAGACAACTACAACTTGGTATGGTACAGCAATCCTGGAAGTTTTCCTTTTCTTGAAGCCCAACCAGAAGTGAGCTTAGGTATTTCTTCTTCTTTATATCCCTTCAATTCACTAACGACCGCAGACTTTGATGGAAATGGCCTCGATGACGTTGTATATAGTGCAAATGATGAATTGGTTTTCTGTTACCGAGATTGGTTTGGTGACGTTCAACATGAAATTTATCCACGGTATGACTTTATAAATGAAAGGCTTAGCACGTGTAAAACAACTGAAAACGGATTGCCCGATTTATTAATCGTTGGGCAATCAAACAGTGCTATCGAGGTTCGTATCAACAGTTCAACGATAACTGGTTGTAGCGATGAAGATGCCTGCAATTACGTGCCTGATGTAGAAATTGACTCATTCACTTGTATCTATTCGTCCCCATTCGATTTGGATTGTTCTGGCAGTTTTGATGCGGCTGACATTATTTCTTTTTTGAATTCATATGGATGCACGGAAGAATGTGGACCTGCCGATTTCAATCAAGACGGAATGGTAAACGTTGTGGACTTACTTTATTTCATTACAGCTAATGTCTCTTTTTTCCTGTAGTTCTGTAGAGACAATTACACTCTAAGTGCCTTCCGCTAAAAACTATTTCAAACAACCACATTCCGTTACTGATTCAGGATGCAGGATTGATAATTCACGATTCAAAATTTCGGTTTCAAATCCTTGACGGACGCTTTGCAGCGTCCCTTTCTGTTTGAACCCCGGGCACGATTTCTCAGGTCTATTTCTTCCTCCAACCACCATTGATCCCCCTCTCCTAAAACATTAACCCATTGGGATTGTTAAAATTAACACACGAACATCTCCAAAAACAATCCACATGAAAACGATATTAATTATTCTGGGCGTCATTGTTTTGGGATTCATCATTGTCCAAGTATACGCTATGAGCTCTCAACGCAACATCGAAACCTATCCATACACCGTAGAAAAAAGCTTCGACAACTTTGAGATTCGCAGCTATGAGGCGAGTTTATTCTCTTCGGTCAAATTGACTTCCAGCGAATACAAAGAATCATCTAGCAAAGGCTTTTCCATCTTGGCAGATTACATCTTTGGTGGAAATGATAAGAACGAAAAAATTGCCATGACGTCCCCTGTGGCTATGTCGTTAGAAGATTCCATGACCGTTATGTTCATGGTACCGAAGAAGTACGAAAAAGATTCCCTTCCTACACCTAATCAATCGCAGATTGAATTTCACGAAGAACCTGCTAAAACGGTGGCAGCCATTCGCTTTAGTGGGTGGGCAGACGATGAGAAGATTGCCAGATACAAAGCGGAACTGATAGCAGCATTGGAGGCTGAAGGCATTCCTTACACCAATCGGTTTTACTTTCTAGGGTACAACGCACCATATGAAACCGTTAACCGACGGAATGAGGTGATTGTGGAATTGGTCCGCCAGCATTAAGGTTCAACGGATGCGGCGACTGGGGGTTTGATTGATGATGCAGGATTTATGATGCAGGATTCAGGATTTATGATGCAGGATTCAGGATTTCGAACCTTGACGGACGCTTTGCAGCGTCCCTTTCTGTTTGCGTCCCTCAGGTCAATGGGGGACGTTTTGTAACGTCCCCGACTATCGGGATTCGTGTTTTGCCTGATGAGACCGTCCCCACAACGCCAGCGAATAGATCAACCGAACGATTTTCAAATCACGACCTCTTTCGTTGTTACGACCAGTAGCCACGAATACCATTCGTGGTAGGGTGGCTACTATAATTTTTAGAGGTCGCGAGCATTGCTCGCGAATAACAATAAGGGAATTAGGGGCGCCGGTTCTGTTCGATGCAGGATACAGGATTGATAATTCAGGATTTCGGATCACTCCAT
>CAYGUR010000080.1:0-12418 GCA_964353035.1 uncultured Comamonadaceae bacterium
GTGTACACCATCACAAGTGAAAAAGAACTGGAAGAGTTCATGAAAACAGAGCTTGATTACGATCGCTTGATCGTGCAGAGTTTAATTGGGAATTCACAATGGAGCTCAAGTACAAGAGAAGGTAAGTTTTACCATGTAGGGACTATGCCAACGAAGAAGGGCGATTGGTTCGCATTTGATTTGCGAATGGTAATCCATGCGACCAAGGAGGGTTTTCGTCCGCTGGCTATCTACGGACGAAGAGCTGCGGCGCCACTTCCAGAGAAGCTAGAAGCCGGCAGTTCTTCTTGGGAAGTGCTTGGTACGAACTTGAGCGTCAAAGACACAGACGGTTGGTCTTCTGAGACAGATCGTTTGTTGTTGATGGATAGAAAAGGATTCAACAACACAGGTCTTGGCCTAGATGAACTGATTACAGGCTTTATACAAAGTGTGCTTTCGACCATTGCCATTGATAAAATGTGTCAGAACTTAATCAACTCCAAAGGGAAGTTGAAGAAGAACCTTTTCAAATCATTAAACGACGACGATACACTCATCTCTGAAATTTTGAATGATGAAATATGATGTAATTGATACAATTAATCCTGACGATTTCGAGTCAGGGAAATTGCATAGAAGGTGGTTGTCGATTGTTGAAAATGGAGTTGGGCAGCCCATCCTCATTCCCGTTATCATCGGTAAAGGCCGGAAGCCGGGGCCTGTTGTTGGAATTACAGCAGCGGTGCATGGAAATGAACTCAATGGATTGCGGGTGATTCAAGATTTGATGGACAAACTAGGTCCCATTGAATTACGTGGAACGGTTGTGGGGATTCCCGTGGTCAACATCCCTTCGCTTTTGATTCATGATCGTAGGTTTGTAGACGGCGAAGATTTGAATCGAATCATGCCTGGTCGGGCAGACGGTAATCAGAGCGAAATCTATGCTTGGCGCTTTACCAACCGCGTGTTGAGCAAGTTCAATTACTTGTTCGATTTGCATACGGCCAGTTCAGGACGAACAAATAGTTTTTACATCCGTGCAGATTTGAATGACCCTGTAATCAAACGCATGTCTTTGCTTCAAAATGCCGACATTATTTTGCACAGCGAAGGGCACGAAGGAAACTTGCGCAGTGTAGCCATGGACATGGGAATCAAAGCGATGACGCTGGAGGTCGGAAATCCTAACAAGTTTAATCGGGCAATGATTCGTTCTGGACTTGAGGGGATTTGGAATGTGCTGGCTGATTTGAAGATGATTGACTCTGAAGTGAGTGCAATTGACGAATCGGTTCCTATTTGCAAGAAATCGTATTGGATCTATACTTCGCACGGCGGAATTTTAGAGGTCTATCCGTCTCTGACTGATCAAGTGCGCAAAGGGGATGTCATTGCATCATTGAAGAATGTGTTTGGAGATATGATTGAAGAGTACCTCGCACCAGAAGATGGAATTGTCATTGGCAAAAGTGTGATGCCCGTTGGGCAAACAGGTAGTAGAGTGCTTCACTTAGGGATTCAGGAATGATCTATGCACTGCTTTTTGGGATTGGACTGATTGCCTTTGCGCTTTCTACCATCGCAGGAGGCGGAGGAGCACTGATTGCAGTGACTGCGTTAGGGGCCATTCTTCCCGCAAATAAAATTGCTCCGGTAGTTCAGTTGGGGAATTTTTTGGGCAGACCTAGCAGAGTATGGATTTTTCGCAAATTCATTCGGTGGGACATTGTCAAATGGTATGTCCCTTTTGCCATGATTGGCGCTTTCTTTGGTGCTTATTTTTTCACTTTGCTGAATGCAGAGTGGATTGTTCCAGTCATAGCGGTATTCCTTATTTCGACCCCACTTCAATTTCGTTTTGGAAAGCGCAAGCGGGTATTCAAGATGTCTGTTTATGCCTTTGCTCCATTGGGAATGCTCATCTCTTTTGTGAGTTCCATTGTGGGGGCCACAGGGATGGTGTTGAATCCTTTTTACCTCAATTTTGGGGTGACGAAGGAAGAACTCATCGCTACAAAAGCCATCAACTCATTCATTGTAGGCTTGGTGCAGGTGAGCACCTATGCTTCATTCGGACTTTTAGACGGGAAGTATTTCTATTTTGGCTTGAGCATTGGTGTAGGCGCCATATTTGGCAATCTCATCGGAAAGCATTGGCTTTCGAAAATCTCTGACAAGCGCTTTTTACAATTGGTTATCTTGGTCATGTTCATTTCTGGATGCGCCATGCTCATTCAGTTTTTCAGCTCCTAAATTGACACCAAAAAACATGCATCCATGAAAAGAGTAACAGGAATTGGTGGCGTTTTTTTTAAAACGCCAAATCCAGAAGCAACACGAGAATGGTATAAAAAGCACCTCGGACTTGAAGTGGATGCCTACGGAACAACCTTCGCTTGGAAATCAGAAGATAACCCAACGGGTGAAGGATTTACCGCGTGGAGTCCGTTCAAAGAGGATACAGACTATTTTGGTAACCAACCGTTTATGATCAACTACCGCGTGCACGATTTGGAGTGGCTGATAGAAGAACTGAAAAAAGAAGGGGTTGAAATTGTGAGTGAACTGCAAGTAGAAACGTATGGTAAGTTCATTCATGTGCTTGATTTGAACGGACTAAGACTGGAACTATGGGAACCCAATGACGAAGTCTACAACGAAATGATTGGAGCTAAAACCAACTAAAAACATCCTAAAAACACGGAAACGCAGATCTTTTGGACCTGCGTTTCTGGTAGTTGTTAAGTTGTAGTTGTTGCGGACTTTCGCCCTTTGACCACGAGTAATCGTAAATACTTTTGAACCTTATAAACCACTTGAACCGGCTCGTGAATCGTTCTACACCACTAAAGTAGTTCTGATATTCTTTTCGACTGGCCTCATTTAGAGTTCGGTAGGAATTTTGAGTGCGTGGTAACTTTCGTCTAGTTTTCGGTATTGGGCACTTTTCAACATTGCATGGTGAATGCTTTGCAAAACTTTTTGTGTGTTGGAAGGGCAATTTGATTTTCTTGAGTACACTTAAAGAAGTGTCTACTTCTTTAGTTATTACCCTCTGTACGAGCCCAATAAGAGAATAATGGAAGACCAGAATTTTGACATGATGCGCTTTGATTTGCCAAAAGAGCAATCTTCAATCATTAAAGTGATTGGAGTTGGTGGCGGCGGAAGCAATGCAGTAAACTACATGTTCGAGCAAGGAATCAAAGGTGTTGATTTCATTGTATGTAACACAGATGCCCAAGCACTTGACGCCAGTCCAGTTCCAATAAAAGTTCAACTTGGTGAAACACTCACAGAAGGAAGGGGCGCGGGTTCTATTCCTGAAGTGGGAAGGAATGCCGCAGTAGAGAACCTTGACGATGTGAAAAACATTATTGGGAACAATACCACAATGGTGTTTGTGACTGCAGGAATGGGCGGTGGTACCGGTACAGGTGCTGCTCCTGTAATTGCCAGAGCGGCCAAAGACATGGGGATTTTGACAGTTGGTATCGTGACTGTTCCTTTCATGTTTGAAGGAAAAAGAAGAAGTGACCAAGCGTCTGAAGGACTAGCGGAAATGCGTGATTCTGTAGACACCTTGTTGGTGATTACAAATGACAAGCTTCGCGAACTTTTTGGAAACCTCCCATTAAAGAAAGCTTTTGACCACGCTGACGAAGTGCTTTGTACAGCAGCCAAAGGAATTGCTGAAGTGATCACGCTAACCGGTGAAATCAACGTGGATATGAACGACGTTAACACGGTGATGCGCAATAGCGGTGTAGCTGTGATGGGTTCAGGTCGCGCTTCTGGCGAAGGAAGAGCAATGATTGCGGTGAAAGAAGCACTCGAGTCTCCTTTACTAAACGACAATGATATTGAAGGGGCAAACTTCGTGCTCTTGAACATTACTTACGGTGATGAAGAAGTGTTGATGGACGAAATCAGTGAAATTACTGACTACATCCAAGACTGTGCAGGAAGAAGCGCTGAAGTTATTTGGGGTTACGGACTAGATGATAGCCTAGGGAATGACCTCTGCATTACCGTAATCGCAACTGGTTTTAAAACAAATGAAGTAGAGACTGGATTGCCTGCTCAAAAAACAGAAATTAAGAAGGTGTGGTTGCCTGATAACAACGCCAAAGAAGTTGTTCGTCCAGTGGACAAACCTACATCTACTTCAAATCAAGTAGATATTTCCCCTGAACAGGAACCAGAGCCGTTCTTGAAAGGTCAGGAAGAAGAAATTCGCTTCGAACTTTCTGATGAGGTGGAAGACGAAAAAAGTACTGAAGAATGGGAGGTGATTGACTACAGTCAAGTGCAGCCTGATTTGTTCGTTCAGCCACAACCACAGGCGCAACCTGAGAAAAAGCAAGATCAAGAACGCGCCAATGTAGAAGTAGATTCAGAACCTGAAACGGAATCACTCAAGTTTGAGTCGAAAGAGGTCACAGACGAAGAAAGTAAATTCAACTACTTCGACCTAGATGGAAAAGAAATGGACCGTGAAGACTTGTTGAGCTCTGAGCCAACAGATGCACTCTTTATGCAGGAAGATGTGGTACAAGAAATGCATGAAGACCGTCCGTCTAGAGAAGAATTGCAATTGCGTAATCGTGAACGCGAACAACGCATTCGTGAGATTTCTATGAAGCTTAAAACACCAAGTGGATTGGTAGATCTTGAAAATGAACCAGCATTTAGAAGAAGAAATATTCGTCTAGATGATACCCCTCATTCCTCTGATAGCAGCGTTTCGAAATTCGCGTTAGGCGAAGAAGAAGATGAGGCTGGAAACAAAAGAGCGCAGTTGAGAGATGATAATTCTTTCTTGCACGGACAAGTAGACTAAACGATTTGAATACACATAAAAGCCAGGCTAATGTCTGGCTTTTTTTATGCCTGTATTTCGCAGTACCTTTGTGGAAAATTGAACCAGATGAACATCACAGATAAAATCAACGAGGATATTAAAGCTGCCATGAAAGCAAGAGAAACAGCAAAGCTTTCTGCATTGAGAGATATCAAGTCAAAACTTCTATTGGAAATGACCAAAGATGGTGGAGGTGATGTTGATGAAAAGGCTGGAATCCAAGTATTAAACAAGCTGTACAAGCAACGCGCCGAAGCTGCTAAGATCTATAAAGAGCAAGGACGCGAAGACCTATATGCTGAAGAAATGGAACAAGCTGAAGTGATCAAGGCTTACCTTCCTAAACAACTTTCTACAGAAGAGTTAGAAGTTGCAGTAAAAGACATCATTGCTAATACCGGGGCTTCTTCCATGGCTGATATGGGCAAAGTGATGGGTGTTGCTTCCGCGCAGCTAGCTGGAAAAGCAGACGGAAAAGCCATCTCAGAATTGGTGAGAAAATTACTCGCTTAGATTACTTCTTCAGAGCAATTTTTTCTGACTTTTTGTAGAGCTTTTCAACTTTCTTCCACATGGCATCTACTACGTCGAGGTCGGGTACCATGTCTCTGATTTCTTGGTCGTATTTGAAAGAAACTACAGGATTGTTGTGCATTTCAGTGTAGTCAACTTCTTCCACGGGTCTGAATAGCGACATGTTCATTTCAAGGCTGTAGCCTTTTTTGCGAATTTTCGCTTCTGTAGCGTCAATTTCAATGCGTTTATTCACGAAGTTGTCTCCTCCAAACGAGACCTCATACTTACATCCTAACGGAAGGTTGAAGATGTATTCTCCTCGTTCGTCGCTCTTGAAGGCTACATAGATTTCATTCTCTTTGTAGACAATGACCCTTGTGTTCGGCGCATTCGCTCTATTTTCAGAACCGTAAACCTGTTCTACAAGACCTCCATAGATCAGGAAGTGTTCTTCATCAATTGGACGCAGACTATTGTCAGCAACGGGCACAGACGTGAGCCATGCAGAAAGAATAACTGAAAAAAGGTTCATAATACTTCGTTTTTATTTAAATTCAGTAGGGTGTGCTGTCTTGTACGATTCTGCCTACAAAGGGTTACACGAAGCAAATGATATTGGCTTAAAGCTAAAACGGGCCCTATCAATTGAATGATAGGACCCGTCATTAGCACTATGAAATGATTGTTTTTATTCTTCTTCATTCTCGAACCAATCGCGAACAGCATTGAGGAATTTTTTCATTCCTTTTCGCTCTTCAGCAACGCGTTCAGATTTGTCAGAATGACCGTCTTGTGAAACGTTAACGCCGTTTTCATATCCTTTGATCACAAGACCAACACCTGTTGCAAATAAAGGTGAGATGAGGTCTTGAGAAGGCGCTTTCGCTACGTGCTCATTTGGATATCCAATCCGACAATCCATTCCAGTTACATATTCGAAAAGCTGGGTGATATGACGCAGTTGACTTCCGCCACCTGTAATCACTATTCCTCCTATTAATTGCTTTTCGAGTCCGCTACTGCGAATTTCGTAGTACACGTGTTCAACAATCTCTTCCATTCTAGCTTGGATGATACTCGCTAAATTTTTCAATGAAATTTCTTTCGGGTCACGTCCACGAAGTCCTGGGATACATACAATTTCGCTGTCTTTCATTTCAACAGCTAGAGCCGAACCGAATTTGCGCTTCAATTGCTCAGCTTGATTCTGCATGATGGTGCATCCTTGCTTGATGTCTTCAGTGATTACATTTCCTCCAAAAGGAATAACCGCTGTATGACGAATGATACCATCTTGGAAAATTGCGATGTCTGTTGTTCCACCACCAATGTCAACCAATGCAACGCCAGCTTCCTTTTCCTCAGCGCTCAATACCGCTTCAGAAGAAGCAAGTGGCTCAAGAATAAGTTGGTCTACTTTTAGTCCCGCTCGCGCAACACATTTGTAAATGTTTCGTGCAGCCGCCATCTGTCCAGTGATAATGTGGAAATTGGCTTCAAGACGAATTCCAGACATACCTATTGGGTCACGAATGCCCTGCTCATTGTCAACAGTGTATTCCTGTGGGAGCACATGAATGATTTGCTCTCCAGGAAGCATCACTAACTTGTACATATCGTTCACCAACGCATCGATGTCCTCTCTACAGATCTCATCATCAAGGTTGTCACGCGTTCTTAATCCGCGGTGTTGCAAACTCTTGATATGTTGACCGGCAATTCCAACATTCACCACTTTGATTTCAACATCAGAGTTTTGTTCTGCTTCTTCTACTGCAGCGCGAATAGAGGCTACGGTCTTTTCGATGTTCGAAACAACCCCGCGGGTTACGCCCACAGAGTCACTTTTGCCGTATCCTAGGATCTCTATTTTTCCATGCTCAGTTTTACGACCTACTAAGCAAGCAATCTTAGTGGTTCCAATGTCAAGCCCTACAATGATTTCAGAGTTCTCCATGTTACTGTGGTTTTAGTAGTACCGTTCGCAAACAACTTGGTCGCGGTACTTTACATTGATGCGTTTGTACTTATTGATATTGTTATTGTGGGCCATCTCTAAATAGAAGGCTTTCAATCTTTTAAATTTCTCTTCAAGTTCTACTGGTTTTCCAATCAGAACGCGCACATTCCCAACCCGTGGAATGAGCTCAAACTCATGGTTTCCATCCAAGACCACATGTTCTGTTTGTGCAGACCACAATGGGTCTTGTTCAAGGAATTGAAATAAGCCATAAGCTTCTTCAAGCAAGGCGTTTTCAGCTTTCGTATTTGAACTTTTGACGAATGATGTAGTAATGTTTCCTGTGAGAATGGGCACTCTAGCTGTGTAGTGCTGAGACAAAGGCATGTGTCCACCTTCAGTGTCTACATAAAAACTTTCGCCAGCTTTATTGATCACTCTAAACAAAGGCGTGCGCTGGGTGACTCTCACATTCAATGCGCCATCAACGGTAGTGTAAACTTCTGCCGTATGAACAGATGGAAGTTGAACCAAGGTGTGTCGAATTTGATCAATGCGAATTGAGTCCAGCTTCGTCCCAATAATTGGGTCGCCCAAATCTAAAATGCGCTCTTCAATAGATGCATTGTCGATGAAATAAAGTCCACTCAAGTGCTCAACTTCAATGTCCATCTTCCAACAGCGCGTGTTTGTGTGCTTCGAGGAAGCAAAACCAAACAACAGCAAAGCAACGGCAATGGTGCCGCTCCACAAGATGATATGTTTGATGTTCTGCTTCATTTCTCTGTAAGCCAGTTCTTTATGGGTAAAACGAAACGGTCAATGTCGCCTGCTCCAAGTGTGAGGAGCACTTCAATCTCACGCTGCTTTAATTCAAGCAATAACTGCGTTTTTGAAACGCATTTTTTATGGGGGTTCGAAATTTTATCCAATAACCATTGTGAATCAACGCCAGGAATGGCTTTTTCACGAGCTGGATAGATGTCCATCAAGATGATTTCATCCAATTTCCCCAACTCTTCCGCAAAACCATCTGCGAAATCTCTAGTTCTTGAATACAGGTGCGGTTGGAAAACCCCCGTCAGCTTTTTGCCTGGATGACGGTCTCTTGCAGCTGCGATGGTTGCCGCTAGTTCAGACGGATGATGGGCGTAGTCATCAATGTAAACCAAGTTTTCTGTTTCAATGTGGTATTCAAAGCGACGGCCAATTCCCTTGAAGGTGTTCAGCGCTTCGCGAAGCGCCTCTTCAGTGATGCCGAGTTCCAGACTCACGCCAATGGCAGCCAAGGTGTTTTCTACATTGTGCTTTCCAGGAATGGGCAATGTTAATTTCGAAAATAGCAGCTCTCCTTTTTTGTACAAGTCAAAAGTTGAGGTGCGTTCTGAATAATCAATGTTCTGAGCTGAAATAGTGCAGTTTATGCCTACGCCGTACGTTTGCTCGTTTAGATTCAAATTCGGAACCGTTTCAGCGGTGAACAGAATACCGTTTTGAGGAAGCAGCTGTGCAAATGCCTTGTAAGTGGCGGTCATCTCTTCTGATGTTCCATAAATATCCAAATGATCTGGATCCATAGAGGTAATCACTGAAATAGTAGGAGAAAGGGCCATGAATGATCGGTCATATTCATCAGCTTCAACTACATTCCACGCATCTGTTCCAGCATATAGAAAATTGGAGTTATAGTTCGCTGCAATTCCTCCTAAGAAGGCATTGCATCCAATTCCAGAATGGTGCAATAGATGTGCAATCATGGTGCTGGTAGTGGTTTTGCCATGTGTGCCAGCTACCGCAATGGTGTTGCCTTTTTCAGTGATGAGTCCCAGCACTTTGCTCCGTTTAAGCACTTCAAATTTCGAACTCTGGAACCAGTTTAATTCGCTGTGGTCAGAAGGGATGGCGGGCGTGTAGACCACCAACAAGTCGTCTTCGTTGCGCTCTGAAGCAATGTTTTTTGCAAAATTCACATCGTCATCGAAATGAATTTCAATCCCTTCTGAAATCAATTGTTCGGTAATGGGCGAAGGGGTTTTGTCATAACCAACAACACGTTTTCCACTCATGTTGAAGTAGCGTGCGAGGGCACTCATTCCAATGCCTCCAATTCCTATGAAATAGACGGTATGTAGCTTCTGAACATTCATCGTTACGATACCAGCTTTTCAATTTCATCTACAACATCTGACGCCGCATTTGGTCTCGCTTGTGCTTTGATGGCTGCGCTGAGTGCAGCGCGTAATTCAGCATTTAGGAGTAGTTCTTGGGCGGTTTGCCCCAATTCTTCAAGCACATCTTTGTCTGCCACCAACAAGGCTGCATTTCGATCTGTAAGTGAGCGAGCATTTTTGGTTTGGTGGTCTTCACTCACATGGGGCGATGGGACGAAGATGGTGGGTTTGCCCACAATTGCTAACTCTGAAATCGACATAGCACCAGCTCTGCTCACGATGCAGTCAGCTGCGGCGTAGGCGAGGTCCATTCGGTCGATGAAGCCCAGCACTTTGACGTGTGTATATCCAGCTTCTTTGACGAATGCATCGTTCGATTCGAAAAAGCGTTTTCCCGTCTGCCAGAGCACTTGAATGTTGTTTTCACCCCATTGTTCAATGGCTTTTTGGGTGGCATCATTCATGGAACGAGCTCCCAGACTTCCGCCCATGATGAATAGGGTCTTTTTGTTGGGGTCCAATTCGAAATGGGTAATGGCTTCGTTGCGTTTCCCTTCAATTTGGAGCATGCCTGAACGAAGTGGATTTCCAGTAATCGTAATGCGTTCTTTCGGGAACCAGCGTTCCATGTCTGGAAATCCGGTACAAATTCGCAATGCTTTTTTCGCCAATAGCTTATTTGTGATGCCAGGAAATGAATTTTGCTCCTGAATCAAGGTGGGAATGTTACGTCCGGCTGCTTTGTAAAGGAGGGGTCCACTAGCAAATCCGCCAACTCCCACAGCAATTTGCGGCTGATGTTGTTTCAAAATCTTCCCAGCTTTTGCTAAACTGCTGATGATTCGAAAAGGGAAGAGGAGGTTCTTTTTGCTCAGTATTTTTCGTTCTATACCTGTAATCCATAGCCCTTGAATGGGATAACCAGCGGCTGGAACTTTTTCCATTTCCATTCGCCCTTCGGCTCCCACAAAATTGATCTTACAATCAGGATAACGTCTTTTGATTTCGTCAGCAATGGCCAGCGCCGGATAGATGTGTCCACCTGTTCCGCCTCCGCTGATGACAACGCTATGCAGTGACATATGAATTCTGATTTGAAGGTTTAGGATCTTCTTTATTCTCTTTCGCCCATTCCTCTTCGTTGTAGACACTTCTGCTCACAGAAATAATCATGGCAATGGAAAGGCAAGTGAAAATCATAGAGGTTCCCCCCATGCTGACCAAGGGCAGGGGTTGACCTGTAGTTGGAAAAATCTTTACAGCAACGCCCATGTTGATGATGGCTTGGCAGACCAGCATGAGCGACAGGCCAAGCGCTAGGAGTCCGCCAAAATGTTTAGGACAACGGGTGGCCATTTTAATACTTCGAAAGAGCAGTATGAGGTACAGCAGTAGCAGACCTAATCCGCCAAACAGCGCTCCATATTCTTCAATTACGAAGGCGTAAATCATGTCTGAATACGGGTGTGGAAGGTAGTTTCTTGAGGACCCCGTTCCTGGTCCTGAAGGAAACAAGCCTCCGTTGTAGATGGCTGCTTGCGCTAGGTCTGATTGGTAGTTGCCTGCGTCATTTGCATCAGGCGAAAAGAAGCTGTCGATTCGACTTTTCCATGTGCCAAGTCGCGGAAGGCTATTCGGTGCGGCAGTGCCAATCAAGTAGATTAAGCCTATCGCTAGAACACCCATTCCTGCAATTTTCCCGAGGTGCTTTATCGGAACCCCTCCAATGAACATCATCAGAAAACATACGCCTCCAATCATTGCTGCTGTCGAGAAATCAGCTGGAAGAATCAGCACACAAATACCTGCTATGGGAATTAAAACAGGAAGGACTCCTTTTTTGAAATCGTGCAGTTGTGTTCGATAAATATTCAGCTGTCTAGCCACAAAAGTGACAAGCACAATTTTCGCGAGGTCAGACGTCTGAAAGGTCATTCCAACAAAGGGAATTCTCAGCCAGCGTTTTGCACTGTTGATGTCAACACCTGAAAAGAGTGTGAGTATAAGCATTCCTGCAACGACCCAAATCAATACCGATGAAGTTCGGGAGAAGTACTTGAAGCGCATTTTATGCACAAAGTACATCGTTCCAAATCCAAGCAAAATCATTGCTAGGTGTTTGACAAGGAACTTCAATGAGTTCCCATCAGCCTTCATAGCCAGGGTTGATATGGCGCTGTAAACGGAAAGCAGGGAGATGATGCTCAATAAGAACGTCACCATCCACAAGACTTTATCGCCCTCCAGCTTTTTCAGGAATGCCTGCATAGCTCCTTTTAGATTATAGTCCTTTTACGGCTTTCTTGAATTGGTGTCCGCGATCTTCGTAGTTGTCGAACAAATCGAAGCTGGCACACGCTGGAGAAAGCAATACAGCATCTCCCTTAAATGCCAAGTCATACGCTGAACGCACGGCGTCTTCCGCAGAAGTTACCTCAATAATTTCTGCCACTGTTCCTTCAAACGCTTTGCGCAACTTGACATTGTCTTTACCAAGGCAGATGATGGCTTTCACTTTTTCATTCACAAGTGGAAGTAGGTCTGCGTAATCGTTTCCTTTGTCTACTCCGCCGGCAATCCAAATTACAGGACGGTCCATGCTTTCTAGTGCATACCAAGCGCTGTTTGTGTTGGTTGCCTTGCTGTCATTGATAAAGGTGATTCCGTGCACTTTCGCTACAAACTCCAATCTGTGCTCCAGGTTTTCAAAGTTGGTAAGACTGTCACGAACTCCTTCTTTTCTGAGTTCAAATAATTTTGCTGTTACCCCTGCTGCCATTGAGTTAAAGAGGTTGTGCTTGCCTTGTAGGGCTAGTTCTTGGATTTTCATCTGGAACGGTTCTGTTTGGGTGTTGATGAATAATTGATTTTGGTCTACTCCAGCGCCTAGATTGCCTAGGTCAGCCAGTGATTTTTCGGTAC
>CAYGUR010000081.1:0-12368 GCA_964353035.1 uncultured Comamonadaceae bacterium
GATAAAAACGGCAATTTATGGGTCGGAACGACAGACCACGGCGTCTTTTTGGTCCATCGAAATGCGCTTCATGCAGAGTTGTATCCTATGAACACGTCTTCTAGCACAACAAGCTGCTATGAAATTTTTGAATACGACAACAAGCTGCACGTTGCCACAACAAGCGGCGTACTTCCCCTAGGATCACATTTTTCTTATTTGAATGCACAGACAAAAGGTTTGTCCTGCACAGCTGGCTGCAATGCCGGTGGAATGGTCATTGTGGGGACTGCTTTTGAAGGGCTGCACCGATACTTGAACGGACAGTTCATTCGGGTGTATTCAACACGTGATGACTCCTTGGCCAATTACATTACACATGTCATTCAGATCGAAAAAGGCTTCCTAGCCAGTTCAAAACGCGGATTCGTTCAGCTGAGTAAAAATGGAAAAGTGGTGAACTTGTATTCGTATGAAGGCTTAGGGATTGACGGACATGTGAATCACTTCGTTCAAGACGGAGACGGATACCGGGTGGCTGCCACTTCTGGTGTTTATTTCCTCAATGCAGACATGAGCATTCAGCGCAAATTAGCCAGTCAAAATGGTGCGGTTACTATGACCACTATCTTTGACGGAAAGCTTTACTGCTCAACAACTGACGGCAGTGTTTGCGTGGAAGAAGGTGGCAAACTTTCGCCAGAAAAGTCCCTGGCGAATGAGCTACTGAGCATTGTAAACCATAAAAATGCTGATTTATGGCTGAGCTCTTCGTCAGAAATCATTCAATACCAAAAGGAAGTCCATTCGTACGGATTGCAAAATGGCTTTCCAATTAGTGGCTTCAATGAGCACAGCCAATACACTGATGATTCCGGAATGCTCTACTTTGGCGGCAATGGCGGAGTAGTTCGCTTTCACCCAAAAGATTTTCCTCCCAGAAACCAAGTAGATCCTGTTTTTCAAGTTTCTACGTCTGACGAGGTGTTGACGCAAGAAGACACTCTTTTCTTTGAATATACGGTAGAGAATTTGGTGCTAAAAACAGAATTGGTAGCCATCACAGACAAAGCAAACAGCTCAGTTTCTTATCGGTTAGACTCTACAACGGTAAATTTGAACGGCGAAGACCAAGTACTTCTTGAGTTGCCCTATGGAGAATCTGAAATCACCTTTCAGGTGCTTAAAAATGGAGCCCAAGAACCCGTACTACATCACATTAAAATGGTGCGCGCCATTCCATTTTACGCAGAATGGTGGTTCAAAGCAGCTCTTTTTTTACTTGCCGTAGTCTTGCTAATTGGCATCATCAGCTTCTTCCGCTTAGCGCTGGTAAAAGCATTGCTGAGAAAGGAACGTTCAGACAAACACAAGAACGAAGAGCGCTTAGTGGTTTCACGTGAATTGCATGATGACCTCGCCAAACGTTTCACCACGCTTGTGGCAGCCATTAAAAAAGGAGATTCAGAACCTGTTGCTCCTGAAGTATTGGCGAAAGACTCCCTTGAACACCTGCGCGAAACCATGTGGGCGGTTCGTGATGAAGACATTTCGTTCCACGGGTTGTTGAAACACATCAAAAATTATCCAGAGCAGAACAAAGCACTTTCGAAGGTTGACGTACGCTTGATCAAAGGAGACGTTGCTGACTTCGATATGAATCCGGTTCAAGCCATTGGTTTTTTCAGAATTGCGAAGGAAGCCTTGAAAAACGTAGCTCAGCACGCAGACACTGATGAAATGCTCGTCAAAGTTGAACAAGAGAAGAGTGAAATCGTTATCACCTTCCAAGACAAAGGCAAAGGGTTCAACGTGAATGCAATGAGAGAAGGTGATGGTGTGAGGGCCATGAAAAGCTTCGCGAAGCAGGTGGACGCTGAATTCAAAATCATGTCGTCACCAGGCGCTGGAACAGAAATTTTCGTGACGTTTCGAAAATAATGCTGCTCTCTAGATCAGAAATTCATTCATGGGACAAAGTTACTTTAGCTTTAATTGGATATCTGTCCTTCTTATCCAAAGATTTGTCCGACTCACAAGAAAGCATATAAATTCTGCCAGTTGTCCATGTTAGTTTTGATGACTTAAAATCGTCAAAAATGAAACAAGGACTCTTATTCCTTTTCGCTCTTAGCTTATCTATTTTCACTGCAGCTCAGGAGAATTACACGCTCAGTGGACAGCTCACAGATGGAGCCACAGGGGAAGATCTCCCATTCGCAAGCGTGATTGTGAAAGGATCGGTTGGACAAGGAACAACTACCAATGCCTATGGTTTTTACTCCATCACACTTCCAAAAGGAAGTTACACCATTGTCTATCAATTTATCGGATTTGAACCTATTGAAAAACCAATTGAGCTCAGTAAGAACATCAAACTTAACGTAGAGTTGGGGTCAAACATTGAACAGTTGGGGCCAGCTATCATTGAGGCAGAAGGAGAAAATGAAAACATCTCCAACCCTGATGTGGGAGTGACCGAAATTGACATGATTCAAATGAAGAAAATCCCCACTCCAGGTGGAGAGCCTGACCCTATTCGAATCATTCAAATGAACCCAGGTGTCAAGCAAGCAGGAGAAGGAAGTAGTGGCTTTTATGTTCGTGGAGGTGGCCTTGATCAGAACCTAATTCTTCTTGATGAAGCTCCTGTTTACAATCCCTCTCACCTTTTAGGTTTCTTTTCGGTGTTCAACGGGGATGCCATTCGAAGCACAAAAATATTCAAAGGAGGAATGCCAGCTGAGTATGGAGGAAGAACGGCCAGTGTGCTTGACATCCGAATGAAAGAAGGAAACAACAAGAAATTCGGCGTAACGGGAGGAATTGGAATACTTGCGGGAAGATTAACCGTTGAGGGCCCATTGAAAAAAGACAAAGGCTCCTTTATTGTTTCGGGACGAAGAACCTACTTAGATCTTTTCCTTAATGCGTCAGCAGATGAGTCAATCAATAGCACCATCTTGAATTTCTACGACTTAAACATGAAGGCGAATTACAGAATTAACGATAAGAACAAGGTCTTCATATCTGGATACTTCGGCAGAGATAATTTTGGCTTTAGTGATGCATTCGGCCTTGAATGGGGAAATGCCACAGGCACCATTCGATGGAACCATTTACTCTCAGACAAATGGTTTTCGAACACCTCATTAATCGTAAGCAATTATGACTACGAATTTGGGTTTGGTGTTGACGAAGACCGATTGGCCATTGAATCTGTGATTAATGACCTTAACCTCAAACAGGACCTCACCTTCTACGCTAATGAAAAAAGCACCCTTAAAATGGGTGCGAACTTGATACAACACAGACTTGAGCCAGGGAATATTTCAGCCGGATCAAACACAGGAATAATAGCACAAGATGCCGAAGAGAAAAACGCGTTAGAAGGAGCGGTGTACATTCAGAACCTCCATCAAATTTCGAAACGGATTAACCTCCAATATGGTCTTCGTTACTCTGTCTTCGCTCAATATGGTGAAGGGGTCTCTTATGACTTCGATGAAAAAGGAGATGTAGTCAATTCTTCATTGTATGACCAAAATGAATTCATGCAAACGTATGGCGAATTTGAACCCCGCTTTTCCATGAGTTACCTTTTGAATGAAACCTCCTCATTAAAACTAGGTTACAATAGAAACGCTCAGTATATACATCTTTTAACCAATGCCACGGCGTCTTCTCCCACAGATGTTTGGATCATGAGCAGTAACAATGTGAAACCGCAAACGGCCAATCAAATATCATTGGGCTACTTCAAGAATTCAGACAACAAACAATTTGAGTTTTCCGTTGAAGGCTATTACAAACTGATGAACAATGTCATCGACTACCGGATTGGAGCAGATGTCTTTTTCAATGAGCAACTTGAAGGTGATCTCTTGTATGGAGATGGCGAGGCGTATGGAGCGGAATTTTTAATTAAAAAAACACAAGGAAGGCTCACGGGTTGGATTGGATATACCCTATCTAGAACACTCAGACAAATCGATGGTATCAACAATGACGACCCCTTCCCCGCAAGGCAAGATCGAATTCATGATGTATCACTTGTGGCAGTATATGATGTGTCTCCTAAACTATCTTTGTCAATGAACTTTGTTTATTACACAGGTGATGCAGTAACATTTCCTGCTGGCAGGTATACAATTGACGGGGTCGTTACCCCTTACTATACTGAGCGAAACCAAGGTAGAATGCCTGATTACCACCGCCTTGATCTAGGTACCACTTGGTACAACAAGAAAACCGAAAAGTTCGAATCGAGCTGGAGCTTCTCTTTGTACAATGCCTATGGCAGACAAAACGCTTTTTCTATTGCCTTTGAGCCGAGCGAAGATGATCCTAACGTAACACAAGCAGTTCAAACCGCGCTCTTCAGATGGGTGCCTTCAGTGACATATAACTTCAAATTTTAACGCCATGCAGTCAATCATAAAAGTTACCAGCATACTTGTGCTGCTATTCTCTTTCACTTCGTGTGAAAAAATCATCGAAATTGATCTTGAAGATGCAGAACCGAGAATTGTAATTGAAGCCAATCTTGACGCCGAAACAGCCCAGCTAGTGGTGATTGTTTCCCGCACAGCCGATTATTTCAACAGTGCCGAAACAGAATTTCTTTCCAGCGCCGAGGTTACACTAAAAGATGGCTTTGGAAACACTTGGGACATTCCATTTATGAGTAACGGTCGTTATGAAGCTCTGATTGACGGCCTGGAAACCAATGCATTATATTCCATGCAAGTGGTTGTGGAAGGAAATACATTCAACGCCACTTCTTTTCTGCCTGAAACCGTTGAATTGTTAAATCTAACTTCCACTTTTCAAGAAGCGAATGCCTTTTTTGAGGAGGGCTACCAAGTACGATTTCAATTTTTAGACCCCGCAAACGAAGAAAACTATTATCGGATTATCTACTCCATTAACGGAGAAGAGCAAAGAGCAGGAGACAACTTACAAGTCCTTGATGATGCGCTATTCAATGGTGGAGGAGTTGATCTCCCTTTGTTCCAAGAGATATTCGTGGGTGGAGAAACCATTGGATTGAAACTCTTACACATTGACGAGGCTTCTTTTGACTATTTCGACTCACTTTCTGACATTATTTCAGCGGGAGGTGGTCCTGGAGGAGCTTCAGCAGCCCCCGGAAACCCAAACAGCAATTGGAGTGGCAACGCCCTTGGTTATTTTTCGTCCTTTTCCCATAGCGAACTAGAAATCATTTTACCCTAATTTCACGGCGTAAGCATGTCAGATCCAAAACAACAACAGAAGCAACTGCTCAAGTGGGCGATCATTAGCTCCCCCTTAATTGGCTTGTATAACATTCTTCCAATCATGATGATGATTGTGCTGCTTGCTGATTTTGACCCTGCTATTCTCGCACTACGCGAAGAAGGCTGGATATTTGTCGGGGCCATTTTCTTCATCACTACCAGTATTTTTATTCTATGGTTGATGAACCTTTTCCTGCTCAAAAGATGGAAATCCAAAAGGGGTTTATTTGGTCTGAAAAGCTGCAACTCTAGGTATACCCTGAGTTTCAGCATAACGCTTATTACAGTTCTAATTCTGCATTCTTTAGTCCGACCGCTCAGGCCTATTTCCATTCCTAACATTGGTCTTTTCGCCCTCTACCCACTTCTAGCAGGACTCTTTCACAACACCATTATTTTGCTCCTGATGGGCCTGAATGAATCACAACACCAAAGACAGGCCCTGGTATCTGAAAAAGCCCAATTAAAGATTTCACAACTGCATACAGAACAGGAGCAATTGAAACAGCAGATTCATCCGCATTTCTTATTCAATGCGTTATCAACTTTGAAAATCTTTATTCGAAATGATCAAGAAAAAGCTGATCACTACATAAAGAACTTGAGTGATTATTTACGTCAATCCATAGACTTAGGACGAAAAAACCTAGTCTCTGTTCGAGAAGATTTAGCGTTTTTAGATAATTATATCTCTTTACAAAAAGTTAGATTTGGCGAAAATGTAAGGCTGATCAATCATCTAACTGATGAAACATTAACAGAGTACGAAGTACCCATTTTTACCTTTCAATTGTTAGCTGAAAACGCAATCAAACACAATGCATTTAATGTTTCTAAACCTCTCATCATGGAAATCAAGTTGAATGAGAAAGAGGAAATAACATTTGAAAATAATCGATTAACGAAAGTGACACTCGTTGAATCTACTGGATTTGGATTGAATAATCTGAGCCAACGTTTCAGATTGTTCTCATCGAAAGACCTTGTAATTGATCGCCAAGACCTTTCCTTTATGGTAACACTACCAATTATTCAGTCATGAGAATTATTATCATTGAAGACGAAAAACTGATAGCTGACGAGCTGGAATCACAGCTACTTCGAATCGACGATTCGCTAGAAATCCTTGTCAAACTAGCTAGCGTGGAAGAAGCAAAAAAGTACCTCAACCAAAACGAGGCACCTGACTTGTTCTTCTCAGACGTGGAGCTCACAGACGGACTCAGTTTTGATATTTTTGAGGCTTTTCCCAAAAGCGCACCCGTGATTTTTTGTACCGCTTATGACCAGTACGCGTTGAATGCGTTCAAAGCACAAGGGGTAGATTATCTCTTGAAGCCAATAACGTACGAGGATGTTGCTGAAGCCATGGATAAATTTAGGTCTATTACTCAAACTGAGAATAAAAACCCCATTGACTTCAATGCTATTTCAGCACTCATCAGCAATGAAGTCACGCACAAGAATAAGAGTATTCTTATCTATCAAGGTGAAAAGATCATTCCATTGAACATTGCAGATATTGCTATCGTAGAAACAAATGAAGGAGTCACTGAAGCCTTTACTTTCAGCAAGCAAAGGTTTATTGTAAATCAAAGCATGTCCAAACTCAGTGAACAGCTTGGAATTGAGTTCTTTAGAGTGAACAGACAGTTCCTCGTCAATCGAAAAGCTATTCAAGAAGTTCATCAATACTTTGGACGAAAACTATTAGTTGAGTCATCTATAAAATTCGAACAAAGGCTTATCGTTAGTAAAGCCAATGCGCGTGCATTCCTTCTCTGGCTAGAGCAACATTAAGGACTAAAACAATCCAAATAGAAAGTCAAACAAAAAGAATTCGACTCGAAAAAATCGTTCGCTTTTTCAGTATCCTTGTGCACTATTTCAAGCAATACACAGAAGTTATGAAAAGCCTAAAAACACTCGCATTACTTGCTTTAGTGACCTTTGGACTGAACAGCTGTCTTAGTCTGAAATTTGCAGAACAGGTTTCAGCCAAAGATGAATACCCTGGTGAATTCTTTGAACAAGACACATTCAATGTAATTGTGAAAAACCTGGACGATCAGAAAACAACCATTCGTGTTGTAGATAAAACTACCAAAGAGGAATCTTTGAAAGTAGATATTGGTCCCACTTCTCAAGTGGAAATCCTTGTACAGGCCAATGACCTCATTCTCATCAGCAAAGGAGCCATGGTAGAATACAAATTTGAGTTGACGGGAGAGTAACCCAAACTCCAAAGAAGTTGACCATTTCGTTGCCAACAAGGCACAGTCTTTGTTAAAAGAATGTTGTTAGAATTAAACACGCTATTCTCATGAAGTACTTCTTTCTATTTCTTGGAATGAGCTCTGCACTCTTTACATTGAGTCAAGAGCGTGCTTCTGCGGAGCCATTTGAAGTTCAACTCAAACCCCTGAAGTGGGTTCATTACTACATGTCTGATTTCAAAACTCCCAACCGAATCGTAGAAACAGAATGCAACGAAGGAACCGTGACCACCCACATCAAATTTAGGGAGGAAGAAATACAGTTCTCGAGCGATATCTGTACACAAATTCAATACCTAGATGACAAGAAGTATGAGCAACTGAAGACAAGTACCGAGGAAAACGCTGAGGCGTTCATCTTTTTTGCACCTATGCTACCAAAAGAGAAATTCCTAGTGGAAATAGGAAATCAGGTATTTGTGGTCTATAAAGAATTGAATTGCAATTGCTACGACCCGATGTGTGGATCAAAACACGGACATGCTCAATTTTGCATAGAGCGGTATTTCACGTGTGAATTTGGAACGCTCTTGTCAGCTCAAATCAATGGCTCTAGGTCTTATTCAAATTTTCACCTTATGGAAGCTGAAGACGCTAATGCTCACGTCAATGCACTTGTGCATTTCATTCTAACCAAGAAGCTCTTTCCCTTTCAACAAAACAATCAACTGGTTCAGCTCTACCTAAACAGATGAGCTAAACATTTGCTTTTGATTCTTCGCCCCGAACAGATAAGCATCAAAACACATACACACATTGCGAATGAAGACCTTTCCTTCTGCTGTCACTTGTATGTTCGCATCGTTGAGTTCAACTAGTCCGTCTTCAGCTAAGGGTGTTAGTCTGCTGAGAATGACCTCTATCAATTCTTCAGGTAATTCAGACGGGTTGAGGGTTGTATGATAGCTACACATCAAATTCAAGATGTGCTTGCGCAAAACAATGTCCATATCTGATTGCAAATGACCTCGGAAAATGGGCAATGCACCCCGTTCAATCAGCTCCTGATATTCATTCACCGACTTTACATTTTGAGCATAGCCAAACCAACTATCGCTGATGGCCGACATTCCCAAACCAACAATCAACTGTGTTGAGTGGGTTGTGTAGCCCATAAAATTTCGATGCAATTCCCCCTTTCGTTCTGCAATCGCCATCTCGTCAGAAGGCAAGGCAAAATGATCCATCCCTATTTCTTGGTAACCGCTAGCAAGCAATTCGTTCTTCGCAACTTCATATAAAGCTCTTTTCTCTTGTTTCTTCGGAAGGCTGCTTTCGTCATATCCTCGCTGTCCGACCCCTTTAATCCATGGTACATGGGCATAGCTATACAAAGAAATGCGCTCGGGCATCAATGTTTTGGTATGTGCAATAGAAGCCAAAATCTTTTCTTTTGTTTGAAACGGAAGACCGAAAACAAGGTCATGACTAATGGATGTATATCCAATTCTTTTTGCAGCTTCATGCACCTCAACCACTTTTGAAAAAGGCTGAATCCTGTTGATGGCTTTTTGTACAATGGGGTCATAGTCTTGTACACCAAAACTCACTCTTCGAAAGCCGAGTTCGTAAAGGGTTTGCAAATGTTCATTGGTAGTATTGTTCGGATGCCCCTCAAAACTCATTTCGCAATTAGAGGCAAGTTCGCAGCCACTTTGAATGATTCGAATCAATCGCTCTAAATTCTTCGCACCAAAGAAAGTAGGGGTTCCACCTCCCAGATGAAGTTCACTCAACAATGGTTTTTCGTCAAAGACCTCCAAGTACATCTTCCATTCTTTGATGAGCGCTTCAATGTATGGGTCCTCCAAATCATGTCGCTTCGTAATGTGTTTGTGACAGCCACAAAACGTGCACAAGCTTTCACAAAACGGCAAATGAATGTAAATGGCAATGCCCTTTTGAGGTGTTTGGTCAAATCCTTTTTTCAGTGAGTTTTTCCACTGACCAACAGACATGTTATCTGCATTCCAAAAGGGAACTGTAGGATAACTTGTGTAACGCGGAGCTTGCACATCGTACTTTTGGTACAATGCTTCTGAAGGCTGTTTGATTTCCATTGTTCTTTCCTTCTCAGACAACTTGTGTCCGAATGTTTTGAGCATTCAATAAATTGACGATGTGACCAAGCTTCTTTTTAGGAAAAAAGGGGACATTGGAGTCTAGAACATCTCTGTCTGCTGAGCACAAATACGTCTGTCTAGCTCCAACAGACACCACATCTTGAACCCACGAATCCAAACGCTTTTGTTCATTCATCAATTCAGCTTTCAACGATGAATCTGATGTTTCCAAACATGCTTGAACAGCGATATTTCCTTTGAGTCGCTTCAGATTTTTTTTGAATTCGGTATGGCTTTGTTCCGAATGTTCTTTTATCGAAACAGGATCAAAACGCAAGATACATAGATCCACAAGTTGCAATGCTAATAGCACTTCTGGACGCTCAACACCATCACCCGAAGTGACCACTACAACTTTCGTCTCAGGCCTGATTAAATCTCGAACGAGCATTACATCTTTGATGATTTCAGAGAACTTTGGATGGTCAATTGGATTTCCTCCACCTGTGATAACAATACTGTCTAAGTTTTTCTTTTCACCCTCTTTCCCTTCTGCAGCAGCAATTAGGCTTTCAACCACTTCATAAGGTTCTAGATTCTGCAGCGGTGTTTCTGAATTTGAAACACTCAAATTGCAATTTGCGCAGCTATGCATGCAAGCACCTCCTGCTCCCGCATGCAGGTTCAAGCCAATTGACTTTCCCAAGATGAGGTCGTTGAAAGGACCAAACACGATATCGCTGGCTTTGATTCCCATCTCAGTGGCATTCAAGGTTTGATCCAACGGATGTGGAAACCACTTCAGGACTGATATATGGAATTCCCAGGTTGCTTCCTCGTGCAATGAGAAGCAGTCCAAAACAAAGTGTCACTACGGGCAATACCTTTCTAAACTTCGCTCTTATTGACGGTGAAATTAACTGTCCGAACAAGGGCAAAGCCACCATCACAGGCAGCGTTCCAATTCCAAAGACGACCATAAAAAGGGCACCCTTCATAACTTCACCAGACGCAACGGCTCCAACCAGTGCGAGGTAAACCATTCCGCATGGGAGCAACGCATTGAGGACACCAATTCCAAAGATGGCTGAATAGCTACGTTTTTTGAGCAGCTTCGCGAAGCTAGATTTCAACGCGGTAAATGAAGAAAATGCGCTTGCATTCGCAGGACCAAAGAACCTTGCCACCCTTGGAATAAATGCAATCAGGAGAATCATGACTCCCATAACAATGGAAGCCATCTGCTGCATTCCTGCAAGGGCAATTCCTTCGCCAAACAGTCCAAAAACGGCACCAATAGCACCGTACATCAGCACCCTTCCAGCGTTGTAAGCAAAGACACTCTTAAGTCTTGCTTGCGTGCTGTTCTGCTTAATTGGAACGGCAAGTGAAATGGGTCCACACATGCCTATGCAGTGCAGATTTGCAACAAGTCCCATCACTATGGCTGTCCAATATATCATCTCTACTTTGAAATTAGGATAGGTTGCTCAAAATAGTATTCCTTATCTCCTTTGTTGCAACTCACCCGAAGCGAGTAGTTGCCAGAGATCAAAAGCGAGTTCGAAATAACCTGCGAAGACTTTTGCGCATCAATGGGCATGGTGAAATCCATTGCAGCATTGTCTGGACGGTACAAATAAATCTGTCCGTTCACGTCTTGTCCTTGAAGTTCTTCAGGTAAAATCACCTCTACGACTTCACCGTTGTTCAGCACGCGCAGTTCTGAAGTGAGTCCGCTTGAGTTCGAAATAGCTGTGATGCGTTCACCATAGCTCAGCTCTTGACTGTAGTAGTTCTCTGCTGTCAAGTCTGTGCTGGTGTTAAACGCTTTCACCACCATCAATAAAATGAAGCCCACAAAGGCTATGATGAAGATGGTGATTCCATGTCCCCAATTAAATTTCATAACGCTGGTCCTATAAATGTTGTTTTCACTTTGTCAATGAGCTCACCATCACTGTAGATCCCAATGAGCAGTTCATTGTGCCTTCCTTTGACCTCATCCTTGTTAATCTTGATCATGAACTTGCTCTGCAAATCAGTGTTGCTTTGCAGGTGCAGGCTATCACCTATCAACTCTAGCACGCCTGGTCCTTCCAAAATGCGCAGTTCCATTTCATGCGGTTCAGATGTCTTGTTCATCATCAAAACATCATAGATATTGCTGTAAGTTTGATCATCCAATTTTTGGAACAGCGTCCCTCGAGTGCGCAGCAGCGTTGTTTCAACGTCTGTTCTACCAATCAGCATGAACGAAAGCAATCCAATCATCGCTACCAAAACAGCGGCATACGCTTTTGCGCGTGCAGGAATTTTGAATGGTTTTTTCGTTTCAATTCCCTCAATTGAGTCGTAGCGAATGAGTCCTTTTTCCAACCCAACGCTTTCCATAATGTGATCACATGCGTCAATGCATGCAGTGCAGTTCACACATTCAAGTTGTGTTCCATTTCGGATATCAATACCCGTTGGACATACATTCACACACTGATGGCAGTCAATGCAATCTCCTTTGTCTACTTCATTTCTGTCTTCGCCCTTTCTAAACTTCGCTCTTTTTTCCCCTCTGATGTAGTCATAAGCTACCACCAATGATTTTCGATCGAGTAGCACAGATTGCAGTCTTCCGTACGGACAAACTGCGATGCAAACTTGCTCCCTAAACTGAGAGAACACCAGGTAAAAAACCGTTGTGAAAACCACAATGGCAATGAATCCTGAAAGGTGTTCTGTTGGTCCAGCTTGAACAATGCTAAACAGCTCTT
>CAYGUR010000082.1:0-577 GCA_964353035.1 uncultured Comamonadaceae bacterium
CCCTCACTTCGTGGAATCCATGTAAAAGGGGATGGCATGATTTAGAGGTTGCCTGTTTGACAAGCTTCGGCAGCGGCAGATTTATTTGGTGCGTGATCAAGACCGAAGGAACGTCTTTCAGATGAATTCCGTAACAATTGTCGCTAATGATCACGTCAAACTGTTCTTCGATCTGAAGCGCAGCAATCCACTTCTGCTCTTCGGCAATGCTTTTCAAAAAAGCGCCTCCCTGCATAGCAATGCGCAGGGATGTAAAACGCTTCGAATAGGTGATGTCGATGCCTGGTTTAGAAAGGTGGCGCAAATTGGGAAAGTTCGACTGTAACCATTTCCCTGCACTCCCGCTGGAGGCGAGGCACACCTCAGCACCTGAATCTACAAGGTGTTCAATGAGGGGGGCGCTTCGCGAAGCATGTCCTAATCCCCAATCAAGCACGGCGAACAGAATTTTTGGTCGTCCCATACCACGAATTTAGGCTAAATTTGCCCCCTTAATGAAGTAGATCGCCATGGGCAAAGGAAAGCTTAAGAAATGGAAAGACAACAAAAACTTCGGTCACGATATCGAACCCACCTT
>CAYGUR010000082.1:587-5851 GCA_964353035.1 uncultured Comamonadaceae bacterium
ATCATCATAGGAGAGGAGTTCAATAAGGGCATCTGTCACGAAATAGTGTTCGAAAACGAGCATCCCATTACGCTTGAACTCGGGTGTGGGAAAGGAGAGTACACCGTTGCCTTGGCCCGGAAGTATCCTGAACGCAACTTCATTGGGATCGACATCAAAGGCCATCGTTTTTGGCGCGGGGCGAAGACATCCAGCGAAGAGGGATTGAAAAATGTGGCATTCCTTCGCACCCGATTGGAATTCATCAACAATTTCTTCGTCCAAGATGAAGTGTCTGAAATATGGCTCACTTTTTCTGATCCGCAACCCAAAGATGATAAAGGATCAAAACGGATTACGGGCCCTGCCTTCATTGACCGGTATAAGAAACTCCTCAAACCTGGAAGTTTGATCAATGTGAAAACTGACAGCACCTTGTTGTATGAGTGGACCCGCGAGCAGTACATTGAGAAAGGCTACAACTTACTCATGGATTCGAACGATGTATATGGGAAACTGGTAAACGAGGTAGACGATGAAATGCGTGAAATCTTGAACATCAAGACCTATTACGAACGTCGTTGGCTAGAAGAAGGGAAGAAAATCAACTTCTTGAGGATCCAAATCTAAGTATGGCAGAAAGCAATTTCTTTCAAGATGTATTGGAGGTGGCACGCTTGATTCCCGAAGGACGAGTGACGAGTTACGGAGCTATTGCGAAGTATTTGGGCGCTGCCAGATCTGCCCGCATGGTGGGGTGGGCCATGAATTCGAGTTTCGGCACAACCCCTGCTGTTCCCGCGCATAGAGTTGTAAATAGATTAGGGGAATTGAGCGGAAGATTGAGCTTTGAAACACCTACGAAGATGCAAGAACTATTGGAGGCGGAAGGTGTTACAGTAGTGAATGACCGTATAGAAAATTTTGATCAACTCTTTTGGGACCCAATGACCGAGTTGGATTTAACGGATTAGTACCTTTGCACTATGGACAAACTGGAAGTGAACAGAGAAAATGTATTGGATGCCTTGGGGAAGGTGATGGAGCCAGACCTAAAGAAAGACATCATTGCATTGAACTTGGTAGACGAGCTCAAGGTGTCAGATACCAAAATTAGTTTCAAAGTTAAGGTGAGCAATCCAGCACTGCACAGCAGAAAGCGAATGGAAGATGCCTGTGCTTTTGCCTTGGAGCGAACGTTTGGAGATCACATTGAAGTAGAGGTGACGGCGGTTGCCCTTCCCAAAGAAGAGCAGACCAATGAAACCCGCAGAGTACTTCCTGGTGTGAAGCACATTATTGCGGTGGCTTCTGGAAAAGGTGGAGTAGGGAAGTCTACTGTTGCCGCCAATATTGCTGCCGGACTGGCGCAGCAAGGATTCACTGTTGGGTTTGTTGATGCAGATATCTACGGACCAAGTGCGCCAACCATGTTTGACTTGGCGCATGACAAGCCAAGAGCTGTTGAAATTGATGGGAAGCAGTACATTGAACCGCTTCGTGCGTATGGTGTGAAAATACTTTCCATTGGCTTTTTTGCAGATGCATCACAAGCGATTGTTTGGAGAGGAGCAATGGCTACCAAGGCATTGACCCAGTTGTTCAATGATGCCTATTGGGGCGACTTAGACTACATGATTGTAGATCTTCCTCCAGGTACGGGCGATATTCATTTATCGTTGGTGCAAACGGTTCCATTAACAGGAGCCATCATTGTTTCTACACCACAAGAGGTGGCACTGGCTGACGCGAAGAAAGGCGTTTCCATGTTCCAATTGGATAGTATCAACGTTCCTGTTTTGGGGTTGATTGAGAACATGTCGTATTTCTCACCACCAGAACTTCCGAACAACAAATACTACATTTTCGGACAGGATGGGGCGCGCTTATTAGCAGAGAACCTTTCGATTCCATTTTTAGGTGAACTTCCGATCATTCAAAGCATACGTGAGGCAGCTGACGTAGGGCGTCCAGCGGTATTACAAGAAGGAACTCAAGCTGCGAATGCGTTTAACAAGATAATTGGTAACTTTGTAGAACAAGTCAACATTCGCGTAGCGAGTAAACCCGCTACCCAAACAGTGGATGTGAAGATGCAGTATCCAGGCTCATGACAACACACGCGCAATTAGAACAAAAAGTTTTAGCCTCCTTGGAAGAACTTCGTCCGTACTTAAAAGCAGATGGTGGAGACATTACCCTTGTTGAAGTAACCGAAGATAAACGTGTGCTTGTAGAACTTCATGGCTCTTGTTCCAAGTGTTCTATGAGCATGATGACGATGAAAGCGGGGATTGAGGAAGCCATTCGTTTGGCTGCTCCAGATGTAAAAGGTGTAGAAGCTGTAAATCTTCCAGATCCAGCCACGGCCACTCCTTTCGGACAGTAAGGGCGTAGTTATTTTCCTATAATCATTGTATTCGTAATCTCTTCGCCATTTTCCTTTTTGTAGAGGAGGTTTTGCATGCGGTTGGATTTCTTCACCATGGAAATGGCTGCGAAAGTCAAGGGGATAGAGAAGAAGAGCGTGATGACCAATTGGATGAGTACTTCGCCTCTTAAGAAGCCATAAACGTCATTCATAGTTGATAGGCGCTGTTCTGAATAGACAGCGTATCTTGAAATGATATTGAGTGCAACAGCGCTCAAGCGGTCTAGCAAGAATAAGGTCCACCAGACCCCCACAATCGCACTATTCTCAATCAGCCTTTTGTTCTCCACAACGAGTAGTTGCGTCTGTTTCCAGATGTTGCTCATAATTTGAGCAGGCAACCATAGGTTAAGCACGGGGATGAACCACCCACCAGCTGCCATTCCTTCATCGTATGCAAGGTTAGGAGCCTGAAGTGCATGCAAGTTATAGTAGGCTCTCCGCATCCATAGAATCCAGAAAACAATAACAATAATACTGACTACGAATGAGAAGAGGCTCAGTATTCCTCTTAAGAAGGTGTATTTCTCAAAGAGTTCGAAATGGTTGTCGTAACCCGTGAATCCCCGGTCAATTGTAAAATACATCAGCAACAATGAGATGAGCACAAGCACTTCTGTGCCGAGACTCACCCAAAGAGCGATCAATAGATTTTTACCTCGTTGCTTGTTGGAACGAATGGAGACAGAAGTAGCAAACCCACTGTCTATAATCTCCTCAGAACTCATTATTCAATCACCAAGCGTTCAGAGATGATGCGGTTGTCTCCGGTAATGTGAATGACGTACACTCCGCTTGCAAGATCTTCAACATTCATTTGAAGTTCACCACCTTTGAGTGTTACGTCCTTGACCAAAACTCCGCCTGTGTTGAAGAGTTGAAGCTGAGCGTTTTCGTTCTTAAATGCAGTAGCACGAATGGTTAAGAGTGAGCTAGCTGGATTTGGGAATACTTGAACCAATTCGTTCGTGGCAAGTTGGTCAACATTCAATTCT
This sequence comes from uncultured Comamonadaceae bacterium, assembly GCA_964353035.1. Classification (GTDB taxonomy): domain Bacteria; phylum Bacteroidota; class Bacteroidia; order Flavobacteriales_D; family Sanyastnellaceae; genus JAQWQB01. Next base: position 3,993 of record CAYGUR010000082.1, read on the forward strand.
ACTTCGCGGTATTCACAGTCAAGTTCAGTTAACGGACACACCAAAGAACCAAGGAAGTTACTCATGATAGATCGAGTAGTGTCATAGTAAGCTACGTTATCAACATGGGGCACGTGTCCTTGTCCTTCATAAATCTCGAAACAGTTTGTTAGTCCGAGCTCATCTGCTTTTTCATGGATGGAACTGGAGCCGTCTACTTGAATCACATCGAATCCAGCAAGTTGCAGCATGTCTGACCCAAAAGGAACAACCGTATCTCCTGTTCCATGAAACGAAAGAATTGGTTGATCATTGGGTTGCATCCAGGTAGTGTCGCCAATGGCGCCAGCTATGTTCACAATCGCTTTTACTTCTGAATCATAGCCATCGTTACCGCTTGTTCCTTCGAGTCCGCCACCGAGTCCAGGCAAAGATTGATCAATGACGCTAGGTATTTCAGAAAGGTCATCCATGTAAGCATTGTGCAATGCAACAAATCCACCTGCTGACACACCGGCCATGTAAATTTCCTCAGGGTTAATGTTGTAGGTATTTCCGTTTTCAGCAACGTCTTTTCTGAAGAACCTAACAGCGGCCTTGGCATCGTGGTAACCCCGAACAACTGCTTCAGTAGCACTTATTTCCAATGCGATAAAAATGTTGATTCCCAATCTGTAGTTGATGGAAGCAACAACATAGCCCATCTTGGCAAAGTCAGCAGCTAAACTGGTCACGTCTGCACCGTCTTTGCTACCGCCAACAAAACTTCCTCCGTGCACCAGAATGATGAGTGGACGACTCGTTTCGGCATCTCCAACGGGTTGGTAAACATCTAATAGTAGCTGCGTATTGATACCTAGGTAGTCAATGTTTTCACCATAGGTGATGTTCGTGGTTTCAGTATAATCATTGAAAACCTGGTTGAAAAAGCGGTCTCCATCACATTGTGCAGAAGACAGGGCAGCGGTGAATGAGGCTGCGCAGCAGAGTAAAAGTCGTTTCATGAGAGCAAAATACGTTAAAAGATTTAATCTTCTGTTTCAAATTTGGTTCATTCGTGCTTCAGAAATAGTTGTAATTTCCTCAACGTTCAATTTCCTTAAACAATTGAATTCGGCTCATTTTCGCTTTGCAACCTGAACGCAAAATGACCGTTGAACCAATACTACTAGAAACTAAAGACGTATGTTAACCAAACAAGAACAAGCCTTATTCCGAGCAAAACTGTTCAGGCACCTCGACGGAATAGTGGTGGCGCCTTCGGCCTATACCTTAAAGTCACATGGTGTGACAGATTATTTGTTGGAACACAAAGAGGTACGCCTAGCTGACCTCACTTCCACTTTTAAGGCCAATGAAGGTTACTTAAACGTAGCGCTTCGAACACTGTGTTCACAAGGTTGGTTGACCCAAGAGGTCGACAATGAGTTGAACCAGATTACTTTTCGTACAAATGAACACTCTAAAACGGCATTCGATCATTTCGAACTGTATGCAGACGTAGTGGAAGTATTAAAGAATTCGGAAAAATACCATCCAAGAGCGTTCGAGATTGAGCCGTTTGTGAAACTGGAAGCGAGCTTCAAGAAATACATTCAGCGCACAGGTGCAGATGCCTCTGAAGACGAACAAGTGATTGCCATTCAAAACCAAATCTTCGCGCACATCGAAGGGATTATTGTAGGGCCCACCTTGGTGCATTTGGGAATGACAGGCATGTTCCACAAGTACTTTATGGAAACCCGATTTCGTCCTGAAGAATTTCATAAAAATGCCAATGAATTTGGCAGATTGTTAGACATGTTAGCCGCTTTGGGTTGGTTCAACAAAGTGAATGAGTCTTTCGAGTTTACAGACCAGGGATTGTTCTTCGCCAAACG
>CAYGUR010000082.1:5861-12219 GCA_964353035.1 uncultured Comamonadaceae bacterium
AACGAGCAAGCGCTTATGGGGTAACGGTTTCGTATATCCCCACACTTCGAAAACTGGACGAATTGATCTTTGGGAATCCACTCGTTTTAAAAACGTCTGGCAAGGGCGAAGAAGAAAAGCATGTTGATCGGGAGATGAATGTGTGGGGAAGTGGCGGTGCCCATACTACCTACTTCAAAGTAGTTGACGAAATTATCATAGACATTTTTAATAGACCCATTGAGGAGCAGCCGAAAGGTGTGCTAGATATGGGGTGTGGAAACGGAGAGTTTCTGCAACATTTATTTGGAGTGATTGAACGACAGACGCTACGAGGGAAGATGCTAGAAGAGTATCCACTGCTGGTCATTGGTGTAGATTACAACGAAGCTGCGCTGAAGGTTTCTAGGGCGAATTTGATCCAAGCAGACATCTGGGCGAAGATCATTTGGGGCGACATTGGCGACCCAGATTTGTTGGCGTCAGATTTGAAAGAGAAGTACAATATCAATTTGGCTGAATTGCTGAACGTGCGAACATTCTTAGATCACAATCGGATTTGGGAAGAGCCGAAAGCAACTTCAACTCACAGAGCAAGTACTTCTACTGGGGCCTATGCGACGTGTGGAAGGCGGTTGTCGAACAACCTAGTTTCAGAATCGCTCAAACAGCATTTTGTGAAATGGACACCTTACGTTGAACGATTCGGGCTGTTGTTGATCGAACTGCATACGGTTCCACCAGAGTTGGTGGCTCAAAATTTAGGTCGAACTGCGGCCACAGCCTATGATGCAACGCATGGGTATTCAGACCAGTACATTCTTGAGGTTCCAGAGTTTCTAACTGTATTGGGCGAAATTGGTCTTGTGCCTGATGAAAGCAAATTCAGAAAATTCCCGAACTCAGACTTGGCCACAGTGACGGTGAACTTACTGAAAGCGCCTTGATTGTTGAACTCCAAGAAATCATTGATTCTTCGGTAGGTTGGGAACAAATCTAAGTTGTCATTGTTCTTCCTGATATCCACTAATTAGGTGGGGATTTTTGAATACTTTTGCCCAAATTTTAAGCAATGATCGAAACAGATATCCTGATTATCGGAGCCGGACCTGTTGGCTTATTTACTGTGTTTGAAGCTGGCTTGCTCAAGCTGCGTTGTCACTTGATTGATGCGTTGCCTCAACCAGGCGGACAATGTGCCGAAATTTATCCGAAGAAACCGATTTACGATATCCCTGCATTTCCAGAAGTGCTGGCTGGAGACTTGGTTGATAACCTTATGGCGCAGATTGAACCGTTCAAGCCAACATTTACCTTGGGCGAACGAGCTGACACCATTGAGAAAACAGATGATGATAAGTTCATTGTTACAACCAATAGAGGTACAAAGCACATTGCGCCAGTGGTTGCAATTGCTGGCGGATTGGGTTCATTCGAGCCGCGAAAGCCACCAGTTCCAAATTTGGCTGATTTCGAAGATAAAGGGGTTGAGTACATCATCAAGGACCCAACAATCTATAAAGGAAAGGATGTGGTAATTTCAGGTGGAGGAGACTCTGCACTGGATTGGACCATTTACCTTGCTGACGGCATTGCGAACAAAGTGACCATGGTGCACAGAAGAGGCTCTTTTAGAGGGCACTTAGACAGTGTTCAGAAAGTAGAAGATCTAGCGAAGTCTGGTCGCATCACACTGATGACAGATTCTGAGGTGGTGGGCATTACTGGTGATGATCAATTGAATGGTGTGACCGTAAAGACCAAAACAGGAGAAGAGCACGTAGCTTGTGATCACTGGATGCCCTTGTTCGGGTTGTCTCCGAAACTTGGTCCTATTGATGACTGGGGCTTGAATGTTTCGAAGAACGCCATTGAGGTTGATACCTTTGATTACAGCACGAACATCCCAGGTATCTATGCCGTTGGCGATGTGAATACCTATCCAGGTAAATTGAAATTGATTCTGTGTGGATTCCACGAAGCGACCTTGATGGTTCAGTCAGCTTATAAGCGTATCAATCCGGATAAGAATTTGGTATTGAAGTACACTACTGTTAACGGAGTACAAGGATTCTGATATGGGAATTATCAAACTGACTGTAATTGATCGCGAAGGCGTTGCGCATGAGTTGGAAGCTCCAACAGACATGAGCATGAACATGATGGAGGTGTGCAAGAGTTATGAGCTGCCCGTCGAAGGGACTTGTGGTGGAATGGCCATGTGTGCTTCTTGTCACATGTATGTGGAGTCTGATCATGAACTTCCTGAGGCGTCTGATGACGAAGAAGATATGCTAGATCAAGCATTTCATGTAGAGAGCAATAGCAGATTGGGGTGCCAGTTGCACCTGTCAGATGACATGGAAGGATTGGTTGTTCGCTTGGCTGAAGTAGGCGATTAAAGCGTATTGTTCCTCAAATTTCCGCTTTCTATTACCTTGTGTGTGTAAGGCAACTTTTGTGCATGCTTTAAGACATCAATGTGTCCGTGATGGTGGCAGTCAGTTCCTACAAAATGCACCATGTTATTGTCGATTAAGTATTCTGCTGTTTTCTGAACTTCTGGAGAATAGGTTCCTGTGAGCGAATTGATGTTCACTTGCAATAAGACATCCCTGTCTACCAAGTCGTGCAGTTTGTCTAGCTCTTTGTGCCAATAGCCATAGCGTTCAGGATGTGCAAGTATCGGCTGGTAGCCTTTCATTTGGAGCTTGAACAGCACACTTTTGAGCATGTCTGGTTCTGCCATAAACGCGAGTTCGAACAGCACATACTTTTTACCAAAGGTGAGGATGTCGTCAGCTTCAATAAGTGCATCAAAGTGCTCGTCTAAGTAGTATTCGGCGGTGGCTTCCAGCTCAATGTCAATTTTTTCTTTGATCATTGCTTCGCGCACACGGTCTCTTCCGCGAAGAATGGTCTCACTTGAGTTCCGGTAGTAATCGCTCATGACGTGGGGTGTGGTAATCACCTTTTTGTAGCCCAATTTCTCAAATCTGCGAAGTAGTTCGAGAGAAGTGCTCAGGTCAGGGGAACCGTCATCAATACCTGGAATGAGGTGGGAGTGCATGTCGGCATGCAGAACCGATAAGTCTATGGGGTCTAAAATGCGCTGTTTACCAAAAAGTCTTGAGATAATCGACATACTGCAAAGGTACCGAAACTACTAGCGATTGCCGTACATACTCTCATAATAATTGACATAGCTGCCTGAAGTGACAGCGTCTAACCAAGCAGTGTTTTCCAGGTACCAATCAATCGTAAGTGCCAATCCTTCCTTGAAGGTTACACTTGGCGTCCAGCCCAGCTCATTTTCGAGCTTCTTCGGGTCAATGGCATAACGCATATCGTGTCCGGCACGGTCTGTGACGAAGGTGATCAATGCTTCAGAGCTGCCAACTGTTCTTCCAAGTTTCTGATCTACCAATTGACACAGGAGACGAACAAGTTCGATGTTGGTCATTTCGTTCTTCCCACCGATGGCGTAGGTTTCACCTAGACGTCCGTTGTGAAAGATGGTGTCAATGGCATCTACATGGTCATTTACCCATAGCCAGTCGCGCACATTTATTCCTTTCCCGTAAACAGGAAGAGGCTTCTCTTGTCTAATGTTTTGAATCATCAGAGGGATTAGCTTTTCAGGAAATTGATGGCTTCCGTAGTTGTTCGAACAGTTCGAAATCAGCATGGGAATGCCATAGGTATGATGGTATGCACGCACCAAATGATCTGAAGATGCTTTCGAAGCAGAGTAGGGGCTCCGTGGATCGTAGGGGGTCGTTTCTGTGAACATACCTTCGCTTCCCAAGGAGCCAAACACTTCATCAGTGCTTACATGATAGAACAAGCAGTTTTCGAAGTTTTTTTTCGACCAGAATTCCCTGCATGCGTTGAGTAGTACGGCTGTTCCTTTGATGTTCGTTTCAATGAACGACAAAGGGTCTTCAATGGAACGATCAACGTGGCTTTCAGCCGCTAGGTGAATCACTCCATCTGCGTTGTGCGTGGTGAACAGCTCAGCTACTTGTTGTGCATTGCAAATATCGCCTTTGATAAAGGTGTAGTTCGGGTAGTCAGCAACGTCGGTGAGGTTTGCTAAATTTCCTGCGTAGGTGAGCTTATCAAAATTGATAATGTGGTAGTTGGGATACTTACGAACGAGCAGACGGATGAGGTGCGAACCAATAAATCCAGCGCCTCCTGTTACTACAATCGTTCGTTTGTAATCCATGCGTTCAATTCAGATTAGAGACTCCAGTAGATGAGGTCCTTGATCATGTGTCTGTAGGTTCCTTTGAGGTCAACAAGCACACCGTGGTCATCATTCATGAATGCTTTGAAGTCATCTTCAGTAAGCTCATCATACTGACGGTGATTCACGGCAACAATTACTGCGTCATACGCTCCTTTCTTCGCTTCTGGAATCAGGTCAACGTCGTATTCATGCTTCACTTCAGCAGGGTCAGCCCAAGGATCAACTACGTCTACATTTACTGAGAACGAATCTAGTTCGCGAATGACATCAATCACTTTTGAGTTTCGAATGTCGCTCACGTTTTCTTTGAAAGTAGCACCCATCACAAGAACGCGTGCATCAAGGATGTTCTTGCCTTGTTCAAGGATGCGTTTTACGGTTTGCTTTCCTACGTAAGGTCCCATGCTGTCATTCACATAGCGTCCACTATTGATGACACGTGCGTGGTAACCAAGTTTTTTCGCTTTGTGAGTGAGGTAATAAGGGTCAACACCAATGCAGTGTCCGCCAACCAGCCCTGGGGTAAAGTTGAGGAAGTTCCATTTCGTTCTAGCGCATTCCAATACGTCATAGGTATTGATGCCTACACGATTTAGAATGATCGAAAGTTCGTTGATCAAGGAGATGTTCACATCACGTTGGGTGTTCTCAATTACTTTTGAAGCTTCAGCTGTTTTGATGTTTGCTGCTTTGTGCACACCCGCATCAATCACAATTTCATAGGTCTTGGCAATTTCCTCAAGTGCCTCAGCGTCGTTTCCAGCCACTACCTTAACAATGGTGCGAATGGTGTGTTGCTTGTCTCCTGGATTGATTCTTTCAGGCGAGTAGCCTACTTTGAAGTCTGCTCCCATTTTGAGTCCGGAAAGTGCTTCCAAGACTGGTACGCAGTCATCTTCAGTGCAGCCAGGGTATACGGTTGATTCGTATACTACGTAGTCTCCTTTTTTCAATGCATTACCAACGCCTCTTGAAGCAGAAAGTACTGGACCGAGGTCTGGTTGGTTGCTATCGTTGATAGGAGTGGGAACTGCAATGACAAAGAAGTTCGCCTTCTTCAAATCATCAGGGTTCGCTGTGAATTCAATATCACAGCCATCAAATGCTGATGCTTCAAGCTCATTTGAAGGGTCAATCCCTTTTTTCATGAGTTCAACTCTTTCGGCATTGATGTCAAAACCAAGAACTTTGATTTCACGAGCAAATTCAAGGGCGATAGGTAGTCCGACGTATCCGAGTCCTACCACGCACATTGTTGCTTCTTTGTTACGTAGCTTTTCGTAAATCATGATTTATTTGCTTGGTGCAAGTTTATGCACTTTTCCGTTTTCTAGTAAATATATTTCGCCACTCTCTTCACAAATGGCGTGTCCAGAGGTGTCAAATTCAAGCCTGTGGCCGAATTCACTCATCCAGCCTAATTGCTTCGCCGGATTTCCAACCAAGAGGGCGTATGCAGGCACATCTTTTGTGACAACAGCTCCTGCGCCTATGAACGCAAATTCTCCAATGTCATTGCCACAAACGATGGTGGCGTTGGCGCCGATGCTTGCACCTCTTTTTACGACCGTTTTTGCGTATTGCCCTCTTCTGTTCACCGCACTTCTTGGGTTGGTGACATTGGTGAAAACACAGCTTGGTCCAAGAAACACATCGTCTTCGCACGTCACTCCCGTATAGATTGAAACATTGTTCTGCACCTTCACATTGTTGCCTAAATGTACCTCAGGAGAGATCACAACATTTTGTCCAACGTTGCAGTCTTTGCCTAGGATGGCATTCGACATGATGTGAGAAAAGTGCCAGATTTTGGTTCCTTCACCAATGGTGCATCCTTCATCTATAATAGCAGTTTCGTGTGCGAAGTATCCCATTATTTGATGTATGAGTCGAAGCTTTTGTGGTCTTTTTTGTACAATTCATCTGCTGAAAGCGACTTGAAATACTCATAGGTAATTTTCAGTCCTTCAGCTCGGGCAACTTGAGGTTCCCAGCCTAGAATTTCACGCGCTTTCGTAATGTCTGGTTGGCGTTGCTTTGGGTCATCAACTGGAAGGTCTTTGTAGATCACTTTTTGATCTGTTCCCGTGAGTTTGATGATTTCCTCTGCAAAGTCGCTTATAC
>CAYGUR010000083.1:0-12177 GCA_964353035.1 uncultured Comamonadaceae bacterium
GGTATACCTGTTACAACTCGTCACAATGAGGTAGCTCCTAACCAGTTTGAGTTGGCGCCAATCTTTGAAGAGTGCAACTTGGCGAATGACCACAACTTGTTGTTGATGGATTTGCTTGACAAGGTGGCGAAGAAACATGAGTTTAGAGTGTTGTTGCACGAAAAGCCATTCGAAGGATTGAACGGTTCTGGTAAGCACAACAACTGGTCTTTGGGAACCAACACAGGAGTGAATTTGCTTCGTCCGGGAAAAAATCCAAAGAGCAACCTTCGTTTCTTGACCTTCTTCGTGAATACCATCATGGCCATTTACAAGAATGCAGATGTCCTTCGCGCAGCAATTGCTGGAGCAGGAAATGACCACAGACTTGGTGCGAATGAAGCTCCTCCGGCGATTATCTCTGTTTTCATTGGTTCACAGCTTTCGAACTTGTTGGATCAACTTGAGAAGAACATCAAGGCGGGTAAACTAACGCCAGATGATAAAACAGCAATCAAGCTTGAGATCGGACGAATTCCAGAAGTGCTTCGTGACAACACAGATCGAAACAGAACTTCACCGTTCGCCTTCACAGGAAACAAATTTGAGTTCCGTGCGGTAGGTTCTTCGGCTAACTGCGGACATTCAATGATTGCATTGAATACGATTGTAGCTGAGCAATTGATTGAGTTCAAGAAGAATGTTGATGCGCGCATTGTGAAGGGAGACAAGAAAGATGATGCCATCTTGAAAGAGCTTCAAAAGATGATTAAGGAGTCGAAAGCAATTCGTTTTGAAGGAAATGGATACGGTGAAGAGTGGTTGAAAGAAGCGAAAAAACGTGGGTTGAGCAACTTGATCAATACGCCGCAAGCTTTGACTGTTTGGAAAGATAAAGGCATTCAGAAAATCTTCAAGGACCTCAACGTACTTTCTCCTGAAGAGGTTGAGGCACGTATGGAAGTAGATTTTGAAAACTATGTGATGCGCAGACAAATTGAAGCCAGAGTGACAGCTGATCTTGCTCAAAACCACATTATTCCTACAGCCATCAACTACCAAAGTAAGATCATTGACAACGTTCGTGGATTGAAAGAAATCTTATCTGCTGCTGACTTCAAGAAGTCTTCTTCGACCCAAATGAGATTGATCAATGAGATTTCAGAACACTTGACGGGTGTGAAGAACAAAATTGATGAGTTGAGAACGGAACGACGAAAGGCTGATGCATTGAATGACGCTGAGAAAACAGCCTTTGCTTATGCAGATGTAGTGTTCCCAATTATGAATGCTGTTCGTGATCACTGTGACCATTTAGAGATGTTGGTCGACGATGAAATGTGGCCAATGCCGAAGTTGAGAGAAATCTTATTTAACAGATAATTGATAGTAAGCAAAAGGTTAAAAGCCATCCCAATTCAAGGATGGCTTTTTCTTTTTCGCCCGTAAAAAAGCGTTTATCTCAGACGAAATGCCGTAATTTAGAGTTGAGATTGTTGAAACCATCATGAATAAGTGAAGAGAGAGAAATAGGTCCGATACACAAGGTGCAAATGGATTTTAAGACAGAAAATGACTGTTTCCATTGGTGCATTTACTGCAATTGTGCGCCAAACGTGCTTTCTGTAGATTTGCGTATCTGTAATTTATTTCCTTATTTTCGCTTCCTGTAATCGGAAAATAATGCAAAAGAACCAAACAAACTTCGCATTTCTGCGCCTTACTCTTACCTTAACTCTCGTATTCGGAATGCTATCTGGCTTTGCTCAGAGAAACTATACTGAAGAAGCAGATAACGAATTTGAGCGTGGAGCATACGCTGAAGCTGCACAACTTTACAACTCTGTCTACTCTAAATTAAAGGGGATAGACCAAAAGGGTGAAGTAAATTTCAAAATTGGAGAGTGCAATCGAATCATCGGACAGCTAAATGCTGCCGAAGATTATTACAAAAAGGCCATCGGATTTAGATATGACGATGAGAATCCAGAAGTACACTTTCAGTATGCAGAGGTTCTTCGTCAACAAAACAAATTTGATGACGCGGTTAGTCGCTACAATGAATACATGGAAAAAGGTGGTGACAAAACCAAAGCGAAAAAGCAAATTGCAGCATGCGAAAAAGCTGCTCTCGCACTTGACGAACCACCTTCTCGCTACTTCGTTGAACAGGTAGCTATGATGAATACCGAAAATTATGATTATGCTGCAGGTTGGGCAGGGAAGCGCTATGATGAAATCATTTTCGCTTCTTCTCGTCCGAGTGCAACAGGTTCTGGTGAGGACGGTATTACGAATAACTCTTACATGGATTTGTTCAAAACAGAACAAGACAAGAAAGGGAAGTGGTCTACACCAACACCCGTAAACAACACAGTGAATACGGTAGCGAACGAAGGAACGCTTTGCTTCGATTCAAAATTCAAGACCATGTACTTCACACGATGCGATCACGATGGAGATGATTTCTACCCATGTGACATCTTCGTGGCTGACATGAGAGGAAAAGACTTCGGTCCAGCTGAAAGATTGAATATCATTGACCGTGATATGAATGATTCTTCCGCTGTTGGTCATCCAGCTTTAACCCCAGACGACATGTACCTCGTTTTTTCTTCTGATATAGCAGGAGGATTTGGTGGTAAGGACCTTTGGTACATTGAATACAACAAGTCAGAGAAGGCGTGGGGCAAAACACCTAAGAACCTTGGGAAAGGGATCAATGGCCCTGGAGACGAAATGTTTCCATCATTCAAAGAAGATGGTACACTATACTTCTCTTCAAACGGACCAAACTCTATGGGAGGACATGACATCTTTGCTGCTGCTAAAGCAGGTGAAGAAGGTTTGGCCTTCGGCGAAGTGGAGCACCTTCCTTATCCTATCAACTCTGCGTCTGACGACATGGCAATTATTTGGATGAAAGAAGCAGACCAAGGATACTTTACTTCTAGTCGTCCGGGTGGGAAAGGCCTTCACGACATCTACGAATTTAAAATGCCTCCATTGGAGTTCCGTTACCTAGCAACAGTATATGACTATGATACCGCTACACCACTTGCAGGAGCGAAAGTTACTGTTCAGGGAACTGATGGTTCAAGCTATGAATTGACAACTGACGGAAACGGAGGTGTATCACTTCAAGAAGGCGAAATTGTTGCCGAAACAAATTACTCTGTTGATGTGTCGATGGCTGAGTACATTGGCACTGGTGATGCTTTCTCTACAGTAGGACTTGGAGAGTCAACGAATTTTGCTCGTGAATACTTCCTAAAGAAGGTAGTTACTGGTATTGAGTACGACTTGCCATTGGTACAATATCCGTTCAACAAAACGGAGTTGTTGATCAACGACGAGGTGAACTCTGCAGATTCATTGAACTTCTTGTATGACATCATGGTGCGTAACCCGAACTTCGTGGTTGAGCTTCAAGCGCATACAGATACACGGGGTACAGTTCCTGCCAACCAAACGCTGTCTCAAGGACGTGCAAAGACCTGTGTAGATTACCTTATTTCGAAAGGCATTGCTGCAGACAGATTGATCCCAATTGGTAAAGGTGAATCACAGCCGAAAATCTCTGACAAACAGATTGCTGCAATGGCAACTGAAGAAGAGAAAGAAGCTGCACACCAGATTAACAGACGAACTGTATTTTCAATCAAGCGTACAGATTACGTTCCAAAGGAATAAGACATCAACAATACTCAGAGATTTTCTGAAATTGCAATAACTTGCGGGACGATTCAAAAAGAATCGTCCCGTTTTACTTTCTATGAGCGACTCACGTTACCAGCAAAGAGGTGTTAGTGCCTCCAAAGAAGATGTGCACGCAGCCATCAAAAATGTAGACAAAGGCTTATTTCCACAGGCCTTTTGTAAAATTGTTCCCGATACTTTGTCGGGCAGCGAAGACCACTGCATAGTTATGCACGCAGATGGCGCTGGAACAAAATCGTCTCTGGCCTACCTCTATTGGAAAGAAACGGGTGACCTGTCTGTTTGGAAGGGCATTGCGCAAGACGCACTCATCATGAACCTCGATGATTTGCTTTGTGTTGGGGCTACTGACAATATTTTGCTCTCATCTACCATCGGACGAAATAAAAACCTCATTCCAGGAGAAGTCATCAGCGCCATTATCAATGGAACAGAAGAGCTGCTTTCAGATCTTCGTCAACAAGGCATCGGAATTCTTTCTACGGGCGGCGAAACAGCTGATGTAGGAGATTTGGTGCGAACCATCATCGTTGACTCAACCGTGGTGTGCAGAATGAAGCGCTCTGATGTCATCAACAATGGAAACATCAAACCCGGAAATGTGATTGTAGGATTAGCTTCTTTCGGACAGGCGACCTATGAAACAGAGTACAATGGAGGGATGGGTTCAAACGGACTGACTTCGGCGCGCCATGATGTATTCCACCATGCCATTGCTGAAAAGTACCCAGAATCGTTCGACCCTTCTGTTCCAGAAGAACTAGTATATAGCGGAAAGAAGGCCCTTACTGATGCGGTTGAAAATGCGCCTATTGACGCTGGTAAACTGGTGCTTTCGCCCACGCGAACGTACGCGCCCATTATTAAGCGTATCCTCGCTGAACACAAGTCGGAAATCGCAGGAATGGTGCACTGCTCTGGCGGTGCTCAAACCAAAGTGCTCCATTTCGTCAAAGATGTACATGTGATCAAAGACAACCTCTTTGACTGTCCACCACTGTTCAAGCTCATCCAAGAGCAGTCAGGCACAGATTGGAAGGAAATGTACAAAGTGTTCAACATGGGCCACCGCATGGAAATCTACTGCACTCCTGAAGTTGCAGAAGAACTGATTGCTATTTCTAAATCGTTCAACGTAGATGCTCAAATTGTGGGAAGAGTTGAAGCAAGTGAGGGAGCTAAATTGACCATCGAATCAGAATTCGGAACATTTAACTACAACGAAGCTTAACTATGAACCAAATGATGGATAAACTCCTGGCGATTGAAGATCGTTACAGGGAGGTGAGCTTATTGATTGTAGATCCTTCAGTGATCTCTGACGGCAAGCGTTACCCCGTGCTCATGAAAGAGTACAAAGACCTCGGCAAGTTTGTAGAATTAATCACCGAGTACAAAAATGTGGTTGCCAATGTTGCCTCAAGTAAAGCGCTTCTCCAAAAAGAAGAAGATCCTGAAATGAAGGAGATGGCGAAAGAGGAGTTGCAAGAATTCATTGAGCGTGAAAGCGTTTTGATGGAAGAGCTGAAGATGGCGTTGATTCCGAAAGATCCAGAAGATTCCAAAGATGTTGTAGTGGAGTTGCGTGCAGGAACAGGAGGTGATGAAGCATCTATTTTCGTTGGCGACTTATTCCGCATGTATACCAAGTTCATAGAAACCCAAGGCTGGACCATGGAAGTGGCCAACATCAATGAAGGTACCGCTGGCGGATTCAAAGAAGTGGTCTTCACCATTAGTGGAGATGATGTGTATGGAACCATGAAGTATGAAAGCGGTGTACACCGTGTTCAAAGAGTTCCGGCTACAGAGTCTCAAGGCCGTATTCACACCAGTGCTGCTACCGTAGCTGTGCTGCCTGAAGCTGAAGAGGTAGATATAGAGCTGAATGTTTCTGACATTAAGAAAGATACCTACCGCGCCAGTGGAGCCGGTGGACAGCACGTCAACAAAACAGAATCAGCTGTTCGTTTAACGCACCTTCCAACTGGAGTTGTGGTGGAGTGTCAAGATGGAAGATCTCAGCACAAAAACTACGAGAAAGCATTGACTGTGCTGCGTTCAAGATTGTACGAAGCAGAATTGGCGAAGAAAAATGAGGAAAGGTCAGCAGAAAGAAAAAGTCTAGTTTCAACAGGTGACCGTTCTGCGAAAATCAGAACATATAACTATCCGCAAGGTAGAGTCACTGATCACCGCATCAATCTTACCCTTTACAATTTGCAAAACATCATTGACGGAGATATCATTGGAATCATTGAGGCCTTGAAAATTGCCGAAAATGCTGAGAAACTCAAAGCTGGACAAGAATGAACAGAGCTGAATTAGTTGCAGAGATCAAACGAAAAGGTTCTTACCTCTGTGTAGGACTAGACACAGATATTGAAAAGATGCCAGTTCATCTTCGCGAGGACAAAGATGGCATGCTGAAATTCAATGAAGCAATCATTCAGGCTACTGCTGATTTGTGCGTTTCGTACAAGCCGAACCTAGCTTTCTACGAACAATACGGTGAAAGAGGATGGGGCATTTTGAAAGAAACCATCCAAATGATTCCAGATTCGTGTTTTGTAATTGCTGACGCGAAAAGAGGAGACATTGGCAACACTGCCGGATATTATGCGAAAGCCATTTTCAATGACCTAGGTGCTGATGCCATCACCGTAGCTCCTTACATGGGAAAAGACGCCATCACACCGTTTTTAGAGTTTGAAGATAAATGGACCATTGTGTTAGGGTTGACCTCCAATCCTGGAGCGGCAGATTTTCAATACCATGGAACTCCGCCCTTGTATGAGCAAGTGATCAGAAAATGTGCTGAATGGGGAAGTCCAGATCAGCTTATGTACGTTGTTGGGGCAACTCGTCCGGAAGATTTAAGTACGATTCGTGAAATGGTTCCAAATCACTTTTTCTTGGTTCCTGGGGTAGGCGCCCAAGGCGGAAGTCTAAGTGCAGTAAGCAAAGCAGCCCTTACGTTAGACGCAGGGCTGCTTGTGAATTCGTCAAGAGGAATTCTATATGCTGGATCAGATGAAGACTTCGCGTTAGCCGCAAGAAAAGCTGCATTTGATCTTCAGCAAGAAATGAGGGGTTTACTGGTTTAATCTTCTACTTCAGCAGTAGCAGTAATGTCAGCAACTAGTTGAAGAACAAAGTGAACAGGCACCTCAGATACAGATCCTACCGCTCTGATTGTAACAGAATTCTCTTTCAATAATTCAGCAACAATTGCTTCTTCTTCTGCAGCTGTCATTGGAATGGTTCTGTAGCTGTCATCGTCATTCAAAACTTGCAACAACTCAGGATCTAACGTACTTGAGAAAAGCACTTCTCCTGTTGAAGACAACATCTTCATCTCTGCATTCAATAGAGATTCTGCTGGTCCGCCATATTCCCAAATCTTGTAGCTCAACTCACGAATATCGTAGTTCTTAATCTTGTCTTGAACCTGTTCTAAGTTCTCATTCGAAAGTGCGTTTAAGATCTCTTCCAAATCGAATGTGCCTTCGCCATTGTTTTCATCAATGTCGATGGTTAAATTCTTAGCATAGGTAGCATCAAAGTTTTTGTCCTTGAGTTGATCACAACCCACAAAGACCATTGCGAAGGCAATTAGAGGTAAAATGTAGTTTTTCATAAGTTTTTGATTACGTCTGCAAATTACGAAGATACGCTGACAAAGTTGTTGTAAAACGTAAGAAATCCTCACCGACATTCGTAAGATGAACGAAGATTATTTACAATACATCTGGCGGTATCAGAGGCTTCCGCACGTAAATCTCACCTGCGTTTCAGGAAGAGATCTGAGCATTATTTTTCAAGGACATTGGAACAAACACGCCGGTCCAGATTTTCTAGAAGCGCGTTTGCGCATTGGAAAAGAGACTTGGGTAGGAAGTGTAGAAATCCATGTGAAATCATCTGAATGGCGAAAACACAGACACCAAGAAGACCCTGCCTATGCCAATGTAGTCTTGCATGTGGTCTTGGAAGACGATGAGCCACTAGTGAATCAAGCAGGTGAGGAAGTGCCCACCTTAGAATTGAAAGGACTACTGGATCAATCACACGTGGATGCGTATGCCGCTTTCGTACAGAAGCCGAATTTACTCTCGTGCAGCGGAAGGTTGCATGAAGTAGATGCCATGTCTAGGCAAGCTTGGTTACATAGAATGGCGGTTGAGCGATTGCAAGAGCGTGCAGGAAGAATTCAAGGTATGCTTGAAGAATCTTGTTACGACTGGAATCAAGTTTGGTGGAGCTTATTGGCGCGTTGTTTCGGATTTGGCTTGAACCAACAAGGATTTGAGTACTTAGCACAGTCAGTTAAATGGTTAAACGTGGCGCGCATTGCAGACAAGCCATCAAGCCTAGAAGCACTTTTTCTGTACCAAAGCTCTTGGGTTTCTGTTGATACCAGAGGCCTGAATGAACCCAAGCTCAAAAGTGAATATGAGCATCTGCAGCGTTTATGGGGGCTAACTCCCGCGCCATTGGCCATCTGGCGAAGAGGGCGAATGAATCCGGCAAACAGTCCACGGGTGAGATTGGGGCAACTGTTGGCCCTGGTTCACAAAGGATGGCTGAGTTGGGGGAAGGTGAGGAGCTTTGAAGTATTAGATGAGCTATTGAATGAGCTTTGTGTGCAAGTGAAGCTAATGAGGTTAACCAAAGAAGCTGAAGAAGAACTAACGCCTGCAATGGGTTTAGCTTCGCGAAGCGGAATTGTAGCAAATGCAATTATACCACTCATGTTTTGCTGGGCACGCGCTCATGACGAGCAAGAGATGATTGAACGTTGCTTAGAATGGCAAGATTTAATTGCGGCTGAAGACCACAAAATAAGTAGGTTGTGGAAAAGCGAAGGCTGGAAAGCTCAGTCTTTACTTGAATCACAAGGCCAATTACATTTGCATCGGTCGTATTGTGCCCAAAAAAAATGCGTATCTTGCCTCGTAGGTATCACCTTATTAAATCAATGATTCCAATGGTTCAGAAGATTCTGGATTTCTTCGAAAAACAAACGTACGGCGTATGTGCTTGGTGGGGTAATAAACTCGGAATCAAAGCGCACAAAGTTCGTCTATCGTTTATTTACCTTTCGTTCTTGACCCTAGGTTCCCCAATCATTGCCTATTTAATTATGGCATTTGTGCTTGAAAACAAGCATTACTTTAAGCCAACAAGGAAGCGCAGAACGATCTGGGAACTCTGACCTATGATACTGGCGAATTTTAAAATATTCTCACGGGTTTTCTTCTCGTTGGCATTGCTATTCGGGATTGTACTCGTTGGTAGTATCGGTTTCATGTTTCTCGAAGATTACACCATGCTCGAGGCATTTTACATGACCATCATTACCATCTCAACAGTCGGTTACAAAGAAGTTCGCCCACTTTCAGACACAGGGATGATTTTCACAAGTGTACTCATACTCACAAGTATCGGTACATTTACATATACCATTTCGGCCATCACCACCTATTTCGTTGCTGGCGAGTACAAAGACAAATTCAAAGCTGCAAAATTGGAGAAAGTAATAAGCTCAATGCAAGGCCACGTGATTGTCTGTGGCTTCGGACGTGTTGGAGACATGGCCGTTCGTGAATTGCTAGATCACAACCATAAAGTAGTGATCGTAGAATCAAATGAAGATAAGATTGATATTCTCAATGAGAATCCGCACCTGGTTTACATCAGAGGAAATGCCACTGTTGATGACAACCTCGTTAAAGCTGGGATTGAACGCGCTTCCTCAATCATTACCACCTTGCCAGATGACTCAGACAACCTCTATGTGGTGCTTGCTGCAAGAGAGTTAAATCCTAAGATGACTGTGATTAGTCGTGCATCCAGAACTCCCTCTGTAAGGAAGTTGCGCATTGCTGGGGCTGATAACGTGATCATGCCTGACAAAGTTGGAGGCGCCCACATGGCGTCCTTGGTAACCACTCCAGATGTAATGGATTTTCTAGACCACATTCGAATTCAAGGCGGAACGGACATCAATTTAGAAGAGGTTACATTCTCAGATTTACCAGGGGATTTTCAATTTCAAACACTCGGAGAATTGGACGTTAGGAACCGAATTGGGGTAAATATCATCGGTTTCAAAGTGAATAATGGTGACTATGTCATTAACCCTGGTCCTGATACCCGTATTGTTCCCAACTCAAAGTTATTTGTACTTGGTAACCGAGACCAAATCAAACTGTTAAATCGAATCTTTGGACTCTAATCAATTGCGCCCTAGGTCAATCTTTTTGATTAGCTATATTTGAACCAACCAAAACATATTCCATGTCCCATTTTAAGCTTAAACCACTACTTACACTTCTTTTTGTTGCCACTTGTCTAACTGGTTGGTCAAGTGACGCTGATGAAGAGAAAAAAGTAACGTTGGATGATCGCATCAACAGTGTGATGGAGCCCGTTACCAAAGCTGTAGGAGAAGTAATCTTTTACTCGCTTCCGATTGGAGAAGAAGTGGTAGTTCAAATGTGGGACGAAAAGACACAGCGCTACCGAATGGTACTCGATGGAACCATTCCAACAGCGGTAGTAGACCAAGAGTCAGATGCCCTCAAGAATATTCCCGTTTTCCTAACAAGCACTGAGCAAGGAATGATGCTCAATTATGAGGTGATTCAAGGAAAAGATACCATCAAATACGAAGCAGCATACGCTGGAATCGGGGTGGAGAAAATGCTAGAAATGCAAGATGGGCTGACACCAATTACGCTCAGTGGACCTGAATCTGCCTTCGCCGCAGGTAGAAAATACAAGATAGAACACAAGAATATCACCATCCCATTTGTACTTATTTGGCTCGTGATTGGAGCAATCTTTTTCACCGTGTTCTTCCGGTTCGTAAATATCAGAGGATTTAAACATGCGTTAGACGTGGTTCGAGGTAGGTTTGACGACCCGAATGATTCTGGTGAGGTTTCTCACTTTCAAGCCCTCACTGCCGCACTTTCAGGAACGGTTGGAATTGGAAACATTGCAGGTGTTGCCGTGGCGGTCTCCCTCGGAGGAGCAGGAGCAACGTTCTGGATGATCGTAGCTGGTTTGCTCGGTATGAGCACCAAATTCGTAGAGTGCACTCTAGGAGTTAAATACCGAAAAGTGAATCCAGACGGTAGTGTTTCAGGTGGACCGATGTATTATCTATCAAACGGATTAAAAAACAAAGGTTTTGGGAAACTAGGAAAGGTTCTTGCCATTTTATTTGCTGTTGCCTGCATTGGAGGTTCTTTCGGTGGAGGGAACATGGTGCAAATCAATCAAGCTACTGCTTTGCTCACTGAAGCAACAGGTGGTGCCAATTCATTTCTCTTTGACCGCGGATGGATATTCGGTGTTATTATGGCAGTGATTGTTGGAGTCATCATTATTGGTGGAATCAAGTCAATTGCAAGAGTGACTGATAAGGTAGTTCCATTCATGGTAGGTATTTATGTGATAGCCGCCTTGGTGGTTCTAGCAATGAATTTCACAGCCATTCCTGCAGCATTCGGTGAAATCTTCAATGGAGCTTTCAATGCCGAAGCGATGTACGGAGGACTGATCGGAGTGTTGATCCAAGGGTTCCGAAGAGCGGCATTCTCCAATGAAGCCGGAATCGGTTCTGCTTCCATTGCCCACTCTGCTGCTAAAACAGATGAGCCTATTTCTGAAGGATTGGTATCATTGCTTGAGCCGTTTATTGATACCGTAGTGATCTGCACAATGACAGCACTTGTAATTGTGATTTCAGATTACGGTGATTTTACCGCAACAGAAGTCTTTATCAATGAAAAAGCAGGTGACCTCGATGCAATCGGCTTAACGAGTAGTGCCTTTGCAAACTCCATTTCTTGGTTTCCAATTGTACTAACGGTAGCGGTTATTTTATTCGCTTTATCTACAATGATTTCTTGGTCATACTACGGATTGAAGGCCTGGACGTATGTCTTTGGAGAAGGAAGAGTGAGTAACATATCATATAAAGCAATCTTCTGTGTCATGGTAGTCATTGGTTCTGCCATTAGTGCGAAGCAGGTGTTTGACTTTGGTGACGCAATGATTTTTGCCATGTGTTTCCCGAACATCTTTGGACTGTATGTCTTAGCTCCAGAAGTACTCAAAGACCTTCGATCCTACATGAGTAGAGTCAAGTCTGGAGAAATTAAACGCTTTAGTTAAGACGTATGGGGTGGAGGAAGAAATTCAGTTCTTTTTCCTTCACACGCAACGAAAGGGAAGGCGTTATTTCGCTTTTGGTCCTCATTGTGCTGTTCATTGGCGCACAACGTTACATTGCGAGCCTGAGTGAACCTGTTTGGAAACCAACAGAAGAGGACATCCTTGTCTATATTCAAAGCGAAGAGAAGCAGGAGGAATCTTCGGTCAGCTTCGCGAAGCAAGACCTTGAAAAGGCGCACGCAAAAGAAGAAGCTCATTTTCCCTTCGACCCAAATACCATTTCAGATC
>CAYGUR010000084.1:0-12019 GCA_964353035.1 uncultured Comamonadaceae bacterium
CTGTACCCAGTTTTCTAGGATGTTTGTTTTCGGGTCGAAGAGCAGACCATCGGTCACAATGAAGTTGGCTTCTTTCCCCACTTCAAGCGAACCTACTCTGTTCGAAACACCTAGGATTTCAGCTGGAATTTCAGTCAATGCCTTCAGTGCCATTTCTTCTGACAATCCGTATTCCACCGCTTTTCGAACGTGCTTGAGAAGCATCTCAGGTTTTTTCAATCCGTCTGCGGTGATGGCGAACTCCAATCCAGCTGCTTCCATCATGGCGAGGTTCGCAGGGGCCATTTCCCAATGTTTTAATTCCGTCAAGGAGATCATGCGAGCGAGGTAGGGATCCGTTACGTCGTAGGCTTCTGGAAAGTCCACTGGGACAATGAATTTCCCTCCTGTAGCGGCCAGTTCCTCCAATCGCTGGTATTCATCCCCATTTCCTTTGAAGACATATTGCACGTCGAACTCATCGCCCATCAAATCAGCTCTGAGCACATCCAATTTATCTCGGGTGACGAACACCTGTGGCAATTCTGAATTCGCGTTCCAGGCGCGCAGGCTCAAATTCGTTTCAAGCAAATCTTCGTTGGCACCATACCAAGCAGCATCGTAATAGGTTTGTCTCAACAAAGCAATGCAGCCCATCAATGAACTTGGATAATCTTGTTGACTGCTTCCTTTTTGGAAGGAAAACACCGCCGCTGCATTGGGTTTGAGAAGGGCGAAATTGTCGTTCGGATTGAGGGTCACTACCGCTCCAGTTCCACGGGCGATGCCGTCTTCCTGGTGTGTGAACAGGGAACCGAATCCGGCCTTCAGGTAGCCTTCAGCGCTTTTTGTATCATAAGTATACAGGTCGAAGGCATTGATTTCAGGTTTGATAGCTTGGTTCCATCCGAAGGCCCCTTTTCGATTCGATTCATATTGCGGGCCGGGCTCGCGCTTTCCACGTTCAACCTTCGGCACACCAAAAGAGCTGTAGCTTTCAACGAAAGATGGATACACATGCATTCCTTCAAGATCAACCCTCACGGCGCCTTTGAAGTCATCAAATGAACTCCCAATGGCCACAATGCGACCTTTTTTGACCAACAACGCTCCTTCCACAACCGTTTCAGCATCAACGTGGATTGTGGCATTTTCAAACAGATAGGTAGACTCGCCCTTTTCAACTGTTCCATTTACTGGGAAAGTTGTTTGAGCCGCCACTGTAATTGAAAAGAGCAGTGCAAAAGCAAGCAATAATGTTCTCATAAACGTTCTTCTGAAGGTCAGCAAAGTTAGCATATTGAACAAGGTGACAAAGTGGATGTTTCATTGCTACGAAATGCGCACTACCTTTGCACTGTAAATGCACGAGAAAATGGAAAAGAAAAAGATCCCAACAGCCGTTTATGCCGAGATGACACCGAATCCGGCTGTCATGAAATTTGTGGTTGACCGTCCGCTCATCCTCCACGGAGAGCAAGCTGAGTTCACTTCGAAGAAGCAGACAGAGGGGGCTTCGCCGTTGGCGGAAGAAATCTTCAATTTTCCATTTGTGACGAATGTCTTCATCAGTGGCAATTTTGTTGCGGTGACGAAAGACGACTCTCTCGGGTGGGAGATGATCATTCAACAGCTTCGCGAACACATTCGTGAATGGTTGATGGACAATGAAGCAGCGGTGAATTTCGTGCCTGAAAGTGCGCAACCACAGGCGCGTCCCACAGCTATGCCACAACCTGGCGATACAGAAGCTTTCATCAACGCTACCGACATCGTTCCTTCTGAATTCGATGAGCAGATCAAGCGATTGTTGGATGAATTCGTTCGTCCGGCAGTAGAGCAGGACGGCGGTGCCATTGATTTCACTGCCTTCAAAGACGGCAAGGTTTTCGTTCAGATGCGCGGTGCTTGCAGCGGCTGTCCGAGTTCAATGCAAACCCTAAAAGGGGGAATTGAGAATTTGTTGAAGACGCACATTCCTCAGGTTGAAGAGGTGGTGGCGCAGGAAGCGTAGGTTCGGTTGTTCCAACCGAAATCTAGAGCACGAGCGATCTGAAGGACGAGCGCAAGCGGTCGTCCGTGTCTGATGCGCGCTCAACCAATCTATTTGCTGGGGAAGGCTCAGGTGATTTTGGACTCTATCCGATCAAGTGTAGTTTGAATTTCTTTGAAGCGATCTACAGTGGTGTTTGGTAGGTCGAAGAGTACGTACGCCCGTGCTTTCCAGATTTCGACTACTTCTTCGATGGCCAAGTCATAGGGCTCAAACACTGTGTTTTCAGAAATCATTCGGAAGGTGCCTTTGTTGTGCACTCTGTTTTCAACGCGTTTGAAGACAATTCCATCGTTTCTTGTCACCACAATGTGTGGATCACCTCCGCCTGCAGAAGCAATATCATCAACGAATGAGCCCAAGACATAAGCACCATCAGGCAGGGGCAGCATGCTGTCTCCCGCAATTTGGAAGAGGCGTAGTGTTTGATCTTGGGGCAGTTCCTGCATCGGCATGGTGAAGCGTGGCAGGTTTTCGATGTAGTCCACATCGCCGTAGCCATCTAAATAGCCTGCGGCGGCTTTTACGGGCACAACAGTGATCAATTCTTTATCGGTAGCCCGATCAACAGTAATGGGCAGCACACGTAATTTCGCATCGCTTGAAAACCCTTTTTTGTTTTTCGCTTTAGCTAAATCAGTTAGCACAAGATCGTCAAGTGACACATCGAAGTAGTTGGCCATAGACACCAGTGTGGTCATGCGCGGTTCTGCACGTCCTTCTTCGTACGCGCCGATTACAGATCTGTTCAGCCCCAGCTTATCAGCCAACTGCGACTGTGTTAGGTTTTTATCACCCCGTAATTTCTTGATATTTTGTGCGATCATTGAAGCCATGGGGCTAAAATAAGGATAATGCTAATAGGATGAGCAGAAATGAGATTTGAGGTTTGAGTGCAGGGTCGGTTGCAGGGTCGGCACACCTGCCGACCATCACAAAACACAAACCCATTGATGTGATTACCGTTATGGTTGCGGTCGGCAGGTGTGCCGACCCTGCTGCCGTCCTTGAATGAGCTGAACTTGCGTGCGCGTTCGATTTCAATTCACCATTTCACTCCTACCAACCAGGAGTGTTTATTCACACGTTGCGCCGAAAACGCCTAAGAAGCTAAGTAAGTCGTTCGCGTTAATGGCCCCATCATCATTGAAATCTCCTTTACAACCAGATGAGCAATACACGCAAGAACCGTCATCAACGGTGTGTGTTTCATTGTAATTTGCCGCCTCGCTATCTGTGCATCCATAACAGCTATATTCACACGAATCATCAGGTTGGTTGGCGAGCGGATTGTAATTGCAGGCGTTTGAGTTGGTGCAACCTGGAACAACACCGTTGTTGCCATCGAACAATTGATTCACATGCACTTTCGTGCTGCGCGTTGGAGCGGTAAACGAAGTTCCACCAATAATCACATCCAAATCATTGTCGCCATCCATGTCACCAACGGCGGCACTAGACAAATATGCTCCGGCTAGTTCTTCGGCCAAAACGAAAACGTTGCCGCCCTGATTCTCATAAATGTTTGCAATCACCCCAACGGTTGATGAGCCCGTGATAAGCACGTCATTGTCTCCATCATTATCGAAGTCTGCGAAATGTGTTTCTCCCACAACACTTCCAGGAAAAGGGGTTCCAGCCACTAGGCTAAACGCACCAGCTCCATTGTTTTCGTACAAAAAAGAAATTTGTTCTGTAGCAGTTGCACCACACAACATCACATCGATATCACCATCGTTATCCGCATCTGCCACAGCAATATCGCCTAAATCACATCCTGGAAACGGAGTTGTGCCATCCAATGTAAAAGCACCATTTCCGTCATTCAGGAAGAGGCCTGTGAATGGCATATCATTTTCATCTAAACCACTGAAAATTAGATCCAAATCAATGTCTCCATCAGCATCAAAAAATGCAACAGCGCTATTTCTTAGTCCTTCAAACGACGTTCCCATCACTTCAGAAAAAACGCCTGATCCATTGTTTATGTAGAGGGTCGAAAATCCTTCTTCAGCGATATTATTCCCTGTCATAATGACATCTAAGTCTCCATCACCATCAATATCACCAAAGTCAACATCACTACTTTTACTGGGTTCAAAAGGCACATTTAACGAAGCGACGAAATTTCCACCACCCTGATTGAAGTATAAGTTCGCTGTGGGCAAAGGAGATGATGTACTGCCTGTAATCAAAAGATCCAGAAGACCATCCCCATTCACATCTCCAAATTCAACCGTTCCCCCAAAAACATCTACAAACGGATCAGCAGGTGCTTCAACAAAATTCCCTTCACCGTCATTGATATACAAAGTGGAAAGAACAGGACCTCCCTTTCCCGTGACCATCAAATCTTGGTCGCCGTCATTGTCAACATCTACAAATGTCAAGTCGCCTGCATCAGCATCTTGAAATTCAAGCGTCGGTAAAACTTGTTCGAAATTGATTGATTGTGCCGAAGCGTATCCGGAAACAATCAAACTTAGTGCGAGGGTAAAGATCTTTTTCATGGTAGCATTTTAAATTCTACCCAAACATCTCCCTTCTCCTTGGAATTTGTCTCACGCCTGAGGGTGAATCATTCGATTCACCCTCAGGCGTGAGACACTACTGATTGACAATCAACCGTTTGATAGCTTTATCGCTTTCGTGATCAGCGAGATCTTTTTGTACTTGGATTCTTTAATATCGAAGGCAACATACATCCTTCTCAAGCTTGACCCCACACCATCAACGCTCTTGAATACTTGATCTGCGATGTCTTTGTTCGAAGTCACCGGGTCATTGAGCAGCACATTCAGCACTTGCCAGTCGGTTTCATTGATGGTCTTACCTATTCCCTCTTCGATTTTTGTTCTGTCTAATTCAAATTTGGGAGCATCAACAGGAATGGGAACTTTCCCAGCCTGTTTCAACCGATTAATTTCTTCAAGCAATTGTTGCTGATGCGCTCGCTGAACCCGCAAACGATGTCGTGAATAGAAAACGAGTCCTGCAATAATCAGCAAGCCTATAAACAAGATGGTGTAGGTTCGTCTGACCTGTTTAAGCTTGAGTTCTGCTTGTGCCTTTTCGTTCTCTAACTGACTGCTGAATAACTTGGCTTCGAAATCACTTTGAATGGCATTTCGCACCACAGCAATGTTGTTTTCTTCCTTTCGAACACTATCTGAATACGTTAAGTACAACTCATTCATTTCAAGTGCTTCCTGCAAATGACCTTGTTCTCTATAACATTCGTAGAGCAGTTTATAGGATGATGCGCGCAGTGAATTGTTCGATAAATTCTTCAGTAGCATCAGTGCTTCTTCGCCTTTTTTGGTTGCATTCGCTAGGTCCGTTCCGCGCATTAAATTGGCCAATAGTAGCTGGTCAGAAAGGGTTTTCTCTTCGTTTCCAATTTCTTGATTGATCTGTAAACTCTTATTGACATAGTAAAACGAACTATCCTTGATGCCTCGCTGCTGGTAAATAAGCGCGAACAGATGATAACAATCCCCAACTGACAAGATGTGGTTGTTGGTGAAGAGAATAGGCAATGCTTTTCGCCCTTTCATTATCGCCCCTTCATTATCGCCACGTTCGAACTGAACCGAAGCAAGATTCAACCAGATATTCCCTGTTTTCTCAAGCGTTCCTAGCTCTTCATATCTTTCCAACGCTTGATTTAAGTAGTCATCAGCCAAGTCGTATTCTTTGATGTCGAAATAGACCAGTCCCAGATTATTCAGAATATCGGCTTCGTAGCTCAAGTAGCCTTGTTGTTGACTGAAATGAAGCCCCTGGCTATAGTATTTAACCGCTTCTAGGAAATTGCGTTGGTTTCGATGCGTACTGCCAATATTCACATATTGACGTGTCATCCCGAGGGTATCTTGAGCATTTTTCACCAAGTCTAGTGCAACATGAAAGACGCTCAGCGCGCTATCAGCTTGTCCGAGGACGATGTAGGCAATAGCTTGATTGTTTAGGGCTTTCGCAGCTTCTTCTTGATTGCCTTTTTCTCGAGCCAACTGGGCGTGAAAAGGAACAATGGAAAGCACTGAATCAGGATAAACAAAGGTGTTGGCGTAACAATAATCATCAATGGCTTGGAAACGAAGCGAATCTGGTGAGTGTTCATTATTCCAGATTCCGCGCAAAGAATCAGCATTGATCTGCGCCAGCAGCGCGTTTCCGAAGTTCATCGCAAACAAACAAAAGAAAGCTCCTATAGTGAGCTGGAAGTTAGACATCCTAATTAATCAATGTTTCTGTGTGATTGGGTGTAGACAAATTTCGCTTAAATAATTCGGATTGGACAATTTTATGCTTGTTCGACTTTTTGTTTCGAATTCCGGTTTTCCTTTAATCGCTATCCCTCTATACCCATGGGTAT
Organism: uncultured Comamonadaceae bacterium; assembly: GCA_964353035.1. GTDB lineage: Bacteria > Bacteroidota > Bacteroidia > Flavobacteriales_D > Sanyastnellaceae > JAQWQB01. The sequence goes on from CAYGUR010000084.1 coordinate 6,411, forward strand.
GATTACCGCTATGGTCGGCAAGTGTGCCGACCCTGCAGCTGTTCCTGCATGTGCGTTCGATTTCGATTCACTATTTCAATTTCGATTCGTCATTCCGCCCCATCCGAACCCAAAAATTCAATACCTTTAAGGTTCCCTCGGATTCAATCAGATAACCATGAAACATTTTCTACTCTTCTTCCTCGCGGTTTTTGCCGTGTTTTCAGCTCAAGCGCAACTTGTTTGTGGACTTCAAGGATATGACCACATTGGTTGCGAGCACGGTTTGCAAGGTACTGGTGAAGATCAGTTCACCTTCGTGGCTCCTCCTGCCGATTTCGAATTTGGCGCTGAAAGAGCTGTGGTCATCAATGTGACGTACAATAACTTTCCTGCTAACGCACAAGCAGCCTTCCAATACGCCGTGGATGTGTGGGCAAGTACCTTGACCTCCTCAGTGCCCATCTTTGTGGTTGCCAACTGGTCTGCCATTGGCGGAAGCACCTTGGGATTTGCTGGCGCCGACGGATACTACCGCAATTTCCCAAATGCCCCTCTGCCCAACACCTTCTACCCTTCCGCTTTAGCGAATAAATTAAGGGGTTCAGACAACAGCATCACTTCGCCCGATATCAATTGTACCTTCAACTCAAATTCTAACTGGTACTTCGGCACAGATGGAAATACCCCCGGCGGTCAGTATGATTTTGTCACCGTAGTACTCCATGAACTCTGTCACGGACTCGGCTTCATTGGAAGTGCCAACGTCAGCGGTTCCCAAGGGTTTATTGGGCTTGCAGGAGATCCTATTATCTATGACACGTTCGTTGAAACGCTTGATGGAACGGCCATTGAAAGCTTTTCAAATGGATCAACTGCACTCGGTGATGCACTCACAAGCAACCAGCTCTATTGGAATGGACCCATCGCACTCGCTAATAACAGCAACATTCGCCCTAGATTGTATGCCCCTAGTTCTTGGAATGGTGGCTCAAGCTACTCCCACCTGAATGAAGGGTCTTACGGTTCTGGAAACATCAACTCTTTGATGACACCTTTCATTGGCACGGCCGAAGCAAACCACAATCCAGGACCTATTGTAGAGGGCATTTTTACCGATATCGGTTGGGGATCTTTGGGTGGATGCAGCATCACCTCTATCTCTGCCGGTACACAAACACCATGCAACCCCGCTACGAATACATATAGCCAACAAATCACCATTGAATACGAAGGGCAACCAGCAACCGGACTCATCAATGTGAACGGTTCACTTTTTACCATTCAAGGAAGTCCACAAACCCTCTCATTGAACAGCTTGCCCTCTGACGGACAGCCAGTTGATGTTACCGTTTTCTTCTCACAAGAGGCGGGCTGCACCGTCACATCCAACAACCTCTTCACAGCGCCCGAAGCATGTTGCACAGCGCCAAGGATTACCGCCGTAGATGTTGACGCAAAACAAATTACACTAACAAACTTTGGCACCTGTGCGGTTGATCTTTCCCAATACCAGTTGTGCTCTGAATTCTTTTGTGCATTGGTGAGCACTTTGAGTGTGCAAAGTGGAAGTATCAACCTGTCCGCAGGCGCTTCTGTTGTTCTGCAATGGAATGCGTGGTCACCAACTGCAGACGGTGCTGATTTGGCACTCTATTCCCCTTCGCCAACGTACACCAATCCTGACGACATGTTAGATTTTGTTCAATGGTCTAGCTCTCCAAACGGCAGAGAATCTGTGGCTGTTGCAAAGGGAATTTGGGCTGCCGGAACCTTCGTTGACAACATTTCACCCTACTCCTACATCGGAAATGGCACGTCTGAATACGGTATTGAATTTTGGGAAGGAACCATACCACCCTGCAGTATTGACGCTGTTTTCAATGGCACGCAAACCGCCTGCGACCCAACCACAAATACTTACACTCAAAACCTCGCAGTCTCCTTCTCGAACGGACCTTCAACCGGTTTCCTAGTGGTGAATGGCGTAAACACATCCATCACGGGAAGCCCAGAACTGGTGGTGCTGTCTGATTTAGACAGTGATGGCCAGCCGGTGGATCTCACCATTTCTTTCTCTGACAATCCGGGGTGCTCTGCGACCTTCCCTGCTCAGTTTGTAGCACCCGCTTTTTGTTTTTGTCCTACCGATTTCAATGGTGATGGGACAACAGACATTCAAGATTTCCTAAGCTTTCTGAGCGACTTTGGATGCAGCAATTGTGCGGCTGATTTGAACAACAGCGGAGTGGCTGGAGCAGATGACTTGCTCGCTTTCTTGAACGGTTTCGGTGAAGCTTGTCCGTAAGTTATGAAGTATCAGCTGCGCGAAGAAGGCGTTCCCGTCCTGCTCCTCCATGGTTTTTTAGAGGAAGGAAAGATGTGGAACAACCTCATCAATGACATCGAAGGTTGTCAATTTATCATTCCGGATCTGCCCGGACATGGATCCAGTTTCGATGTGGAAAACGATATGACCATGGAGTCGTTGGCAGTAGCCGTGTTTTCGTTACTGGACGAACTGAAAATTAGTTCTGTTCACGTAGTTGGGCATTCGATGGGAGCGTACATCGCCATGGAAATGATCCGAAAAGCCCCTGATCGGATTGATTCCATGCTGTTCTTTCAGTCAACGGCTACACCTGATTCGGCTGAAACACAATTGAAACGCGACCGCGCCGCAAAAGCCGTGATGGAGAACAAACCATTGTACATTCGAACGGTCATCAATGGACTCTTCGCCCCAGCAACAAAAGCACAGTTTCAACCACAAATAGATGCGCTCGTGGACGCCGCTTTGCACCTCGACCCTGCAGCCATTGCTAAAGTCACTTTAGGAATGAAAGCGCGCACAGATGCCACTGATTTGATGTCTGACTTCGAAAAACCAAAGGGATACTATCTCGGAGAAAAGGACCCTGTTCTTGCAAATGACCGCATGCAAAAAGAGCTCCAACAAGTGGAGCCCGATAGTTATTTCACGCATCCAACAATGGGACACATGGCACACATTGAAGCGCCAGAAAGCGCAAATGTATTCTTAAAAATGTGGTTGGAATCTAACGTTCAATCGTAAAGCGTTTGCTTCGTATTTGCTCTCCATCCATCACCAGAAAAACATAGGCAGAAGAGAGCAAATCATTCACTGGAACACGCACCATTTTGCCGTTTAACTTTCCGGTTTTGAGGATTCGTCCGTTGGTATCACAGATGTCATACAGCGGTTGTGACGTATCTGACTTGTATTCTATTTCTAAAAAGCGTTGATCGTCAGTCAATCGTATGTTCAGTCGATAGAAAAAGGTAAAGAAGCCCATAAATTTGTTAGGTTTAGTTGAATAGTCCATTTTCATGTACGTAGAACTTTCCTACAAAGTTTCATTAGCTATTTTAGCACCTCATGAATACTGCTCTTAAAGCCCTAATTGTTGACGATGAATTTCATGCGAGAGAGAACCTCCGCATGTTGTTAGACGACTTCTGTCCAGAGATTGAAGTGGTTGCAACGGCGAACGGTGTGAATGATGCGCTTCAAAAAGTAGCAGAATATCAGCCCCAAGTTGTTTTCCTCGACATTCGCATGCCCAGCGGTGCCGAAGGGTTTGACTTTTTGGACCGTTCCGAAAACCTCAATTTTCAAGTGGTCTTCGTCACAGCTTTTAAAGACTATGCCGTACAAGCCTTCAATGCGAATGCCATTCACTACGTGCTCAAACCCATCGATGTGGATGACCTAATGACCGCAGTGAACAAGCTTGTTGAATACCAGCATACATTCCGAAATACCGAGGGAAGTCAGCCTACCTACCTCGAAAGCTTGCGTGAACTCACCAAATCTCTTCGCGCCAATCAACGGCCGAGAAAAGTAACCATCTACCACAGCAAAGGATTCCGAATCGTTGACGATGCTGAGATTGTTCATGTGGAAAGTGAAGGTACGTGCTCCCGTTTCTACCTCAAAGACGGCACGAGTTTATTGGACACGAAAAACTTGAAAGTGTATGAGGACTTGTTAAATCCAGAGGTCTTCTTTCGCGTACACCGCTCCCACATCATCAATTTAAACGAACTCAAAGAGTACATCAATACTGAAGGCTCCTTCGCTATTCTTTCTGACGGATCTTCCATTCCCATTGCCCGGGCAAAACTATCTACTTTCCTGTCGACCATCAAGCAACTGTAACCATTCATTGGCTCAAGTATGCTGCTCATTGCCTCAACACTACCCTTGGTATCATGGCGAAGCAAGTGCCCTTTCTCTTTTCTATCTTAGTTGAAATTGAATGTGCATGAACCAGAAGATCACAGCCCTCATTGTAGATGATGAGCAAGACGCGCGGGAGAATTTACAACTCATGATCAACGAATACTGTCCGTCAGTTCAGGTTGTGGGACTGGCAGCCACAACAGAGCATGCTAGACAGTTGGTAGATCAGCATGATCCCGACATGGTATTTTTAGACATCATGATGCCAGGGCAAGATGGATTCGGTTTTTTAAAGAGCATTGTAGACCGCGCATTTGAAGTGGTTTTCACTACCGCTCACAATGAGCATGCCTTGCGCGCCATTCACGAGCGCGCCGTTCACTACCTGGAAAAACCCATTAATATTGATGATTTAATAAGTGCGGTGAAGCGGGTCGAAGAAATTGTTTCTCAACAAACCGAAAGTTTGATTACCGAAAATCAGGTGAACCAAATTCTTCGGAATATGAAGAACCGAAACTCCTCGGATAAAGCGGCCATACCCACTACTGACGGTATTAAACTTATTCCGAACAACGAAATTTTATACCTTCAGGCCAGCGATGCATACACCATCGTTCACCTCACAGGAGACCGGAAAATCATGGCCGCAAAGAACATCAAATCGTTCGAATCAAGATTGAACCAAAACATCTTCTTCCGCGCGCACCGATCTTACATACTCAATGTGGAACATCATTTGACAGAATACAGCAGAAAAGATGGATACCACGCCATCATGAGCGACGGCAATTCATTCGCCATTTCTCGAAGAAATTTGGCTGATTTCATGGACCGCATCAACGGTTTCTGAGCATGAGCAATTTCAAAACCCACTGTGATCACATGCGCACGTCAGCCCTAGTATTGACCCTGCTGCTTTTCGTGCTTAACGCACAGGCACAACAACTCCCATTCATCACTTGGAACACGGCGGAAGGACTCGCACAATCGCAAGTTCGCTGTTTGCACCAAGACCACTTGGGCTATCTGTGGATTGGCACCTTAGGAGGGGTAAGCAGGTTCAACGGACGCGATTTCGACAACTTTTCCCGAAAAGATGGATTGTATGGGAACCAAGTGAACTCCATCGCCGAAGTGGGTGATACCGCCATTGTGTTTGGTTCCTTGGGCGGCATTACGTTTTACGACGGACACCAGTTTAAATCGGTGCCCTTCCCCAAAGAAATCGGCAATGCGCAAGTGAACGACTTTTACGCGGAAAAGAATGCCCTTTGGATTGCTACAGAGCGCGGAATTTTGGTGTACAAAGACAGCCTACAAGTGGCGCTAGACGGAGAAATCCTAGACGATCCGCATGTGAAACGCATCTTCGAACAAGACGGACAGCAATTCGTTGTCACAAAATCCTCTACCTATCAAC
>CAYGUR010000085.1:0-2184 GCA_964353035.1 uncultured Comamonadaceae bacterium
TTTCGATCAACTCCAAGGCGATGCCTACCGCATTTACTTGCGAGGTATTGAAAACGACATCAAGTTATTTCGCGAAGCAAATATTGCCTTGAACACGCAATTGCAAGAGCTTTCGCAAGAATATAGCAGTTTGAATGGAAGCATGAACGTTGAGCTAGATGGCGAAACGCTCACCATGCAGCAGGCCGGTGCGAAGTTGCAAGATACAGATCGCGCATTGCGTGAAAAGGTCTTTCGCCTCATGCAAACCACCCGTTTGGAGAAAAAAGAAGCCTTCGATGATCTTTTTGATCAAATGGTCAAATTGCGACATGAAGTGGCGCTGAATGCTGATTTCGCAAATTACCGCGACTTCAAATTCTCAGCGATGGGCAGGTTTGATTACACTCCAGAAGATTGTTTCAATTTTCATGAAAGTATCGAAAAGGCCATGATGCCTATTTCGCGTACCATTGTTCAACGCAGAGCGAAGGACATGGGCTTAGACAAACTTCGTCCGTGGGATTTGAGCGTGGACCCGAAAGGAAGAAAAGCCTTGAAACCCTTCGAAGGTTCTGAAAGCTTGATTTCTAAAAGCATCCAAGCATTTCAAAATGTGGATCCCTTCTTCGGCGACGTGCTTTCGACCATGAATGAATTGCACTACCTCGATTTAGAATCGAAGAAAGGTAAAGCACCGGGCGGATACAACTACCCGCTTTACGAATCTGGTGTGCCCTTTATCTTCATGAATGCCGTTGGCACTCCTCGTGATTTGGTGACCATGATGCACGAGGGCGGACATGCCATTCACAGTGTATTAACACATGACCTAGAGTTAACTTCTTTCAAAGGCTGTCCTTCAGAAGTGGCAGAATTGGCCTCTATGAGTATGGAGTTGATTTCCATGGATCAATGGCATTTGTTTTATGACAATGAAGCCGACTTAAAACGTGCAAAGCGCGAGCAGTTGGAAGATACCTTGTCTATGCTTCCGTGGATTGCCATGATTGATGCCTTCCAACACTGGATTTATACAAATCCTACCCATACAGCTTTGGAACGAAAAGCGGCTTGGGAAGCTTTAGAAGAGCGATTTGGATTTGAAGAGATTGACTGGTCTGGATTGGAAGAAGGAAAGTCTTACCGCTGGCACAAGCAATTACACATTTTCGAAGTACCTTTCTATTACATCGAATACGGCATGGCTCAGCTAGGTGCGATCGCCGTTTGGAGAAACTACAAGTTGAATCCGACCAAAGCACTTGAACAGTTCAAATCGGCACTCAAACTAGGCTACACGAAATCCATTGGTGAGATTTATGAAACTGCTGGTGTGAAATTTGATTTTTCAGAAGACACCATTGCAGATTTGGCTGATTTCGTTCAAGCAGAATTGAAAAAACTAGACTAGACGCCTGCTGCTTTCCGCATTCGGTCCATTACTGCTGCTCCCATTCCTACTTCATCAATGGGCTCCACAACAATGTGGTCTACTTTAAGGTCGTCCAATTCCCGCAACAAGGCGAATAGGGCTCTTCCGTATTCAGTGGCATCATTTGGCAAATACTTCCACGTCATTTGATCTGGATCAGGACAACTCGGACCAATCCAAGCCAGATGCATTCCAGCGTTGAGCTCTTTGCGCACTAAATCTAAAAAGGGTGCTTCGTCTAGGGGCAAGATTGAAACCCGCGCATTTGGACTGTAATGTTTGTAGCGTGTTCCGGGAGAATGGTGCGCATGATCTACTGCTGCGTCTTGAATATTTGGAAGCACTTCCATTAATTGCTCCTTGGAGATGCCTCCCTTTCGAAGGATGGTAGGTACTCCATGTGCAAAATCAACCACGGTAGATTCAATTCCTACGGAAGTTGGTCCGCCATCTACCACCGCAGCTATTTTCCCTTCAAGATCTTGCATGACATGGTTTGCGGTGGTCGGACTTGGTCTACCACTCGTATTTGCGCTGGGAGCAGCCAAGGGCTCACCTACCGCCTCAATGAGGGCGAGGGCCACAGGATGATTCGGCATGCGAATAGCTACTGTATCCAATCCGCCAGTTGTTGAATTTGGAACTTGGGATTTCTTCGCCAACACCAAGGTTAGCGGTCCTGGCCAGAAGGCATCTGCTAAATGCAACGCTTCTAAAGGAATGCCATTTGCTAAGGTGTGTATTTGCTGAAGGTCGCTAATGTGTAGAAT
>CAYGUR010000085.1:2194-5320 GCA_964353035.1 uncultured Comamonadaceae bacterium
ATTGTCTGAAGGACGACCTTTTGCTGTATAGATTTTCTGAGCACAGTTCGCATCCATTCCAATGGCACCTAATCCGTAGACGGTTTCAGTTGGGAATGCTACTACTTCGCCTTTAACAATGAGTTTTGCTGCTCTTTTGATGAGTTTCTTCTCAGGCTCAATTACATTTACTTTGATCAGAACGGTTTCCATAGCTGGTGCAAGATACCTAGAAATTGATGGTCATTTGTCCTTTTTGGGATTCATCTCTTACATTCAAGTTTGACATGGAGATTCCCAAAAGGCGAAAGGGTTGTTCTCTCTGGTGCTCCCTCAGAAGGTCAATGGCTGTGGACGAAATTGCAGCAAGGTCATTGGTGTATTCATCAAATGATTTGCTGCGCGTGAAGGTCGAAAAATCAGTGTAACGAAGTTTGATAGACAGTGTCTTTCCTTTGTAGTCGCCCGCAATCAATCTTCTTGAAACTTCTTCTGCAATGGTCACCAAAGCAGCTTCCTGTTGGAGTAAATCGGCCAAATCTTCATTGAACGTTCTTTCTGCACCTACAGATCTGCGCACACGGTCAGGTTTAACGGGGCGGTCATCGATTCCTCTACAGATGTTGTAGTAGTAGCCTCCTGATTTCCCAAAGATTTGGACCAGTGCTGGCCTTGAGAACCTACGTAAGTCTTGTCCTTTGTGAATTCCCATTCGCTTTAGGCGCTCTGCTGTAACTTTGCCAATACCGAAAAACTTATGGATCTCTAAGTTGGCTGTAAATTGATCTACCTGATCTGGCGGGATTAAGCACTGTCCGTTGGGTTTATTCTCATCTGACGCCACTTTTGCTAAGAACTTATTGACTGAAATTCCTGCTGAGGCGGTCAAATGAAGCTCTTGATGAATGCGCAATCGAATTTCCTCAGCAATGAGGGAAGCTGAAGGAAAATTCTTTTTGTTCTGCGTCACATCTAAAAAGGCTTCGTCGAGCGAAAGTGGCTCTACCAAGTCAGTATAATCGAGAAAGATGGCGCGAATTTGATTTGAAACGGCCTTGTAGGCATCGAATCTGGGGCGAACAAAAATGAGGTTTGGGCATTTTCGCGCAGCTAAAGAAGAAGGCATTGCTGACTTCACACCGTATTTTCGCGCCTCATAACTTGCTGCCGCAACTACACCCCTTGAGCGTGATCCGCCAACAGCTATTGGTTTGCCGCGCAATTCAGGATTGTCTCTTTGCTCAACTGAAGCAAAAAAGGCATCCATGTCGATGTGGATGATTTTACGTTGCACAGCGCAAAGTTAGCACAGCGAAGGTGTCATCCTTCCAAATTGAGCGATTTACGTTCAGCTCGAATCATTGCTTGCCACTTTAGAAAAGCACCTTTGTTTTCGCCCCTATCTACCTCTCGTAAAAAACGATTGATGCGCATTTTGCTTTTGGCTCTGGCACTTGACCAGGCCGGCTTCAATTTTTTAGCCTCACAAGCGATGTTGTCTTGCTGAATTTGTTTCACCAAATTCGCTTGCTCTACTTGAACCAGAGACACATATGTATTGACAAACTCAAGGGCAAGTGAGTCATTTTCCAATTCGTACCATGAATTCCTTCCATCAAAAATGACTGCTTGCTCTACTCTGCAGGTATCTCCATCATACCACGGATTCAGAAACCAATCACAGGTTAAAGCATACTTACTAGCGTTGCTCAGGCGTTTCTGATAGGAGGCATCTTTCACTTCTGCTGGGTCCATGTGTACAGCGCCCCTCAAGTCTGTCCATTGAATTTCACCTGGTTCACATCTGAAAACAGGAAATTCCAGCGCTCCCAATTGTTCCACATTGGTCAAATGTCCGTGCGCTTGAAAAAAAGCCTGATGAGCCTCTGATTTTTTTGATGTTGGAACGATGTCTTGATGCGACCAAAACTCTTCATCAAAAGACCAGACAAGAAGTCGTTCATAATCAGAGGTCATTCGCGCTCCTGAATAGAGTGCTTCTGGAAACAGCTCAATGTGATCATAGGCGTGTAAGATTCCAGAAACGCTTAGTTCTCTGGACCTAACACTATTCTTATAGCCCATTTGGTAGCTAAAATTGAGGAATTGTATTCGCTGATCTACACCGCTGAATTGCCATTCCATTTTCAAATCAAGCGATGAAATCTCATCCTCTTCTGCCACGGGCTTTAACAGACGTGGCAAGGTGCTTTGGGTTCGAATGGCGTACGAACGCACTTGGTCTTTGTTCATATTGAAGACGATTTCGCACGAGGAGAGTTCAGGGGATTTTGGGTGCAGAACCCAATGGCGAAGTGTATCTCCATCTTCCATTGACTGCGCCAGAAGATCCCAAACGTAGAGTGATTCCCAGTCTTTCTTCCGCTGAACTGCTGGATGCGGAATTGGTGAATTGGGTTCTGGTTTGAGAGAAAACTTCAGCAACACATCTGTGGTATTTAGATTGACGAAGCGGTATTTTGGATCAGAATGCACCCCTAGCCTTCCTCCTTTTAAAGCCAGGTCTAACATTGTATTGCCATAAAACGTCCCATTGAAACAAGCCTCCACAGCTTCTACAGGTATGGAGTCTTCTTCAGAGGTTAGCGACATGTAAACCTTGGAGTTCCATTTTCCTCTGGCATCTTGCCATTCTTTTAGAATTTTCATTTCTCTTTCAGGTGCCGTCCACTTTTCGCCTGAAATTACCACCGTAGGCACTTCAACATAAGCTGGTGCTAAGCTGATGATAAGGGGTTCTGACGGACATTCAAGCAGTGGGATTCGTTTGACTTCGAACCCGATAAATTGTACCTGAACTGTGTCAGGGAAAGTGTCTGGACAGTTCAATCTGAAGATTCCATCAGCATTTGAAATGGTTCCCCGAGAAGCACTCTCAAAAAGAATGGTTGCGAACGACAAAGGCTCACCTGTTTCTTCGTTCTGGATCATTCCACGCAATTGAGCAGCAGATTGCAAACTCAATAAAAGGGATAGAAGTAAGAGAAGTCTGTTCATGCTTTCAAGGTAAGAAGTGTTTGATTTATCTTCCTTTGAATAGGAACAAGAATTCATCATTTTTTTCAAATCAAAAAAGGGCACCTGTATGGATGCCCTTTCTGATTGAACTTGAGTTCGAATTATTTT
>CAYGUR010000085.1:5330-11956 GCA_964353035.1 uncultured Comamonadaceae bacterium
CGCCTTCTCGAAGTCGGCCATCAACACGACACGGTCTTTGGTTCCGTGGTTCCAAGCATAGAATCCTTCTCCACTTTTCACACCTAATTTACCTGCTGTGACCATATTTACAAGCAAGGGACAAGGTGCATATTTCGGGTTACCAAATCCGTCATAAAGCACATTCATAATGCTCAGACATACATCCAAGCCAATGAAATCTGCCAATTGGAGAGGTCCCATTGGGTGGGCCATTCCTAATTTCATTACCGTGTCAATTTCTTCCACACCCGCCACACCTTCGTGAAGTGTGATGATGGCCTCATTGATCATTGGCATTAAGATTCTATTTGCAACGAAACCAGGATAATCATTGACCTCTACTGGCACTTTACCAAGCTTGGCGCTCAGGTCCATAATGGTAGAAGTTACTTCATCAGAAGTTGCATATCCACGGATTACTTCTACCAGTTTCATAATAGGAACTGGGTTCATGAAATGCATTCCAATCACTTTGTCAGGTCTATTTGTTACGGCCGCAATTTTGGTGATTGAGATGGAAGAAGTGTTGGTAGCGAGAATGCATTTCTCAGGTGCATGCGCGTCCATGTCTTTGAAAATGCGCAGCTTTAAATCAACATTTTCGGTTGCCGCTTCAACAATCAAGTCAGAGGAAGGTGCTACCTCTGCCAAACTAACTGAAGTTGAAATATTTCCTAAGGTTTCTGCCTTGTCAGCCTCGGTGATTCGTTCCTTTTTGATTAGACGATCTAGGTTTTTACCGATGGTAGCTACCGCTTTGTCTAGTGCATCTTGAGAAATGTCGACGAGACTTACTTGATATCCGCTTTGTGCGAAGACATGCGCAATACCATTGCCCATTGTTCCTGCACCAATTACCGTAATGTTCTTCATTTTTCAGAGTTGATTCGGGCGCAAAAGTACAAAACCCGATTCGAATGGGAGCTTGATTAATGAATTACCAATCGTTCCAACAGCATTCCTTCTTCAGTTTGAATCAAGTATATCCCTGATTCGAAGTTCACTATTGAAAGCTCATTGATACCTGCGTTGAGCGTTGTAGTATGAACTATTCGTCCGGTAAGATCATGGATGGATACGCTCATTCTTCGATCTGCTTCCATGCGAACAAAGGTGTTGGCCGGATTTGGATAAACGTTAATTTCCGGCACGACTTCTTCGTTCACACTTACAAATACACCATCAATCAATTCAGGTCGAAACTCTTCCAAGTTAAAGCGCATCATGTTCTTTTGGTCATTGGTAAAGACATTGACACATACATCTTGGTTGTAGTCCATGTAGTTTTCAGACATATCAGGAAGATCACCTTCACCTTCGTCACAGGTATTATTTCCGAAAGTGCAGGTATAACCGTTGTTTGCATCTATGTTTGGTGTATCCGCTATACCGTCATCAACAGAGCAACCGTCAAAGAATCCATCTCCCCAGGTGTGTCGAAGTCCTAAGTAATGCCCCACTTCGTGTGTGAGCACTCTTCCACCATCATTTCCTGCAAAGTCATCGTCGTTGGCCGCTGGATTGTTGTCGCCTACCACTGTGTAATGCACCACCACTCCTTCTGTTTCTTCTGGTACATCGTCAATCAGACCTTCCCAGTTTTCTGCACCTTCTGGTGGATAAGCGAAGCCGAATAGCTGAGCAAATTCACCAGCGTAGATATTGCAAACCCAAATATTTAGGAACTCGTCTGGATTCCAAGCATCCACTCCTCCTTGATCTGTGAATTTCACCGCATCTAAGGTGATTTCTGTAGAGAATATATCGAAGAAGAAGTAGGGCTCTTCGGTTTCAACACGGTCAATTCCATTGGTTGGGTTGCCCCAATTATCTACTTCAGCGAGGTAGAACTCAATTTCACAATCAGCTGCTACTGGAAGAAATTCTTCTCGTGTATCGATGGCATTCGGATTGAGTCTCCTAAAGTCTTCGTTCAAAATTTCAATTTGTCGCTCAATCACCTCATCAGAAATGTTTTGTTCCGGCATTTCTGGATTGTGTACGACGTGAAAGACTACTGGAATTTGGTAGACCACAGCAGCCTTAGATTCATCAACTTTTCTACTTTCTTTGATGGCATGTTCATGCTGGGATTGGCAGCGCTCTTGAAATCCTGGCTTGGAGGCGGCAATTTTTCGAAGCACTAAATCATGAGCACAACCATTTATGTTTGAATTTTGGGCGAAGATAAATGATGATGCGAGTAGCGCAATGGCACAGGTGAGTAGCGTTTTCATAGTTCTCAAATTGGTCTTGGTCTTTTTAATTATCAATTTTCACCTGTCTTCCAATGGCAATTGTTGAGAAGCAAATGAGAATTTGAATTTAGTTAATTCTTAAAAATGCGACATTGCACTTGAAATGGCACCTTCGAAACCTAAAAAAAACGAACCCGCTCTTGAGCAAACTTGGAGAGCTAAACTGCACGAAGTCATCTTTGAAGCAGACACGCCCTTAGGAAAGCAATTTGACTTGATCCTATTGGTTGCTATTGTACTAAGCGTCTTGGCAGTAATGCTTGAAAGCGTTGGTTCAATCAGAGCAAAATGGGGGCAAGAATTGCTCTATGCAGAGTGGATTTTCACAGGACTATTCACCATTGAATACATCGCAAGATTGATCTCTGTTCGAAAACCCATGAAGTACGCCATCTCCTTTTTTGGGTTGGTTGACCTGCTTTCCATTCTTCCAACGTTCATCAGTTTGTTCGTGGCAGGAACAGGCTCTTTGATGGTTGTTCGCATCCTTCGTTTACTTCGAATCTTCCGAGTTTTAAAATTAATTGCCTTTCTCAACGAGGCTCGAGTTCTGGCCGAAGCACTTCGCGCTAGCAGACGAAAAATACTCGTCTTCTTGATGACCGTGGTCAGTCTTGTGGTGATTTTAGGCACCTTTATGTATATCATCGAGGACGAAGCAGCAGGATTCACCTCTATTCCAAGAAGTATCTATTGGGCCGTTGTGACACTGACAACTGTGGGGTATGGTGACATTGCACCAGAAACACCTTTCGGACAGTTCTTGGCTTCCATCATTATGATTCTAGGTTACTCAATTTTAGCTGTACCTACTGGAATTGTAGGAAATGAGTTGGCTAAAGCCGAAAGTCATCAAGCCAATACGCAAAGCTGTCCGTCATGCTCGAAAGAGGGACACTCGAACGATGCCATATTTTGTAAATACTGCGGTGAAAAGCTAAATTGAAGAAATTCCTTCTTCTGTGACATAATTCTGACAACTTTTCCGTCAGATGAATTATCTTACACCAGCGAAAAAGTAACCAATGAGCGAACCGTCTAGATTATTCGATTTCCCGTATTACCAGCTTGAGAAAAACCCGAAAGCGGAAATGATCACTTCCAAACTACTGGGTGAGTGGAGGTCTGTGAGTACCGAAGAATTCGTCGAAAAGATGAATCTTATTTCCAAAGGACTCTTAGAACTGGGTGTTCAACCTGGAGATAAAGTGGTATTGATTTCACACAACAATAGGCTGGAATGGAACATTTGTGATGCTGGAATCTTACAAATTGGAGCCATAGATGTGCCCGTTTATCCCACAATGACGGAAAACGACTATGATTACATTTTCAATCACGCTGAAGCGAAAGTCTGCATTGTTTCGAACGAAGAGCTTTACAAGAAAGTGATGAATGTGAAAGAGCAAATTCCGTCCTTGAAACACATCTTCACCTTTGAGCCCGTGAAAGGTGCCCGCAATTGGCAAGAACTCTTGGACCTGGGAAAGAATGGCGATGATGCAAAGGTAAAGGCACTTTCAGCTCTAGTGAAGGAAGACGATTTAGCCACACTCATTTATACTTCGGGAACCACAGGCCTGCCTAAAGGAGTCATGCTTACCCACAAGAACATTACCAGCAATGCTATTGCTTCAACTTCGAGGCTTCCAATGAAAGGGGGCACTGATTTAAGGGTCCTGAGCTTTCTACCTATCTGCCACATCTACGAGCGCATGTTGCATTACATGTACATCTACGTAGGGGCTACCATTTATTGCGCTGAGAGCTTAGAGACCATTAAAGAAGACCTGAACTACTCTAGTCCGCACAAGTTCAGCGCTGTTCCTAGGCTTCTAGAAAAATTCTATGATGGCATTGTATCAAAGGGACAAGAAGCTGGAGGAATCAAAACCACCTTATTCAATTGGGCTGTTGGTCTTGCGTTAAAATGGGAACCCGAAGAACAAAATGGCGGTTGGTATGAATTCAAAATAGGAATTGCTCGAAAGCTGGTATTCTCGAAAGTAAAAGCGGCCTTGGGAATGACCAATATTTTGGCTGTTTCCTCAGGAAGTGCTGCTTTACAACCAAGGCTAGCACGGTTTTTTAACGGTGCTGGAATCACTGTGTTAGAAGGGTACGGACTGACAGAAACATCACCTGTTATTTCTGTAAACACAACGAACATCAAAGGCATGTTTCGGATTGGAACGGTGGGTAAACCTTTGGAAGATGTAGAAGTCAAGATTGCTGAAGACGGCGAAATACTTTGCAAAGGTCCAAACGTCATGACGGGCTATTATAAAGACGAAGAAAAGACCAATGAAGTGCTAAAAGATGGGTGGTTCCACACAGGCGACATAGGTGTTGTTGAAGATGGTTTCCTCAAAATCACTGACCGTAAAAAAGAAATGTTCAAGACCTCTGGCGGTAAATATGTAGCGCCGCAGTTGGTTGAAAATGCCATTAAAGAATCACTGTTTGTTGATACGTGTATTGTGATTGGCGAAGGTCGAAAGCATCCAAGCGCGTTAGTGGTGGTTGCTCTTCCGGCAGCAGTTGAATGGTGCCGCAGACATGAAATCAAAGTTAACAGTCCGGAAGATGTAGTGAACATCCCGGAATTTATTGATCGCATTGAACGCGACATAGAGAAATCAATGGAACGATTTGGGACCTGGGAGCGTGTTAAACGTTGTCAATTCCTTGCTACGCCGTTCACAGTAGAAGGAGGAGAATTGACCCCAAAACTATCACTTAAACGTAAACCTATTTTGGCCAAATACGCCCATATCATTGACCGTATCTACGCAGACTAGTTATGTTTGAAACCCTCAAAGGATGGGATCAAGAGCTCTTCCTTTTTCTGAATGGATTACGTTTTGATGCGTTGGACCGAATCATGTGGTTGATTTCGCAGCCCTATTTTTGGCTCCCCCTTTTCGTGTTCTTCATCGTGCTCTTAAAGCGAAAGTTTAAATCTACCAAAGGAACTATCATTGCCTTGCTCACTGTATTTCTAGCAATTGGTGTAGCAGATTCTGTAGCTACCTGGGGCTTCAAGCATCAAATCAAACGGTACAGGCCTACCCATCATGCTGAACTGGGTCCGAAGGTGCAAACCGTCACTGACTTGTCTGGAAAAGAATACCGTGGAGGGAAGTATAGCTTCATTTCCGGACATAGCACTACTTTTTTTGCCATTGCAACAACGCTCTTCCTGTTGTTAGATAAAGCACGGAAACTGAGATGGATTTTTCTTTGGTCAGCACTTGTTGCTTATAGCAGAATCTACCTTGGAGTGCATTACCCTTCCGATATTCTAGTTGGAGCCGGCGTGGGAATTCTGATTGGAAATATTGTTTTCAGACTGCATCATTACATTGTTCCACAACCGAATGCTCATGCTTAAACTGGCAGCCATATTTATTGGAGGCGGATTAGGTTCACTACTTCGTTATGGATTTGGTCATTGGTTGGCTAGAGCCACAGAGCATTTTCCATTTGGTACTCTTCTAGCCAATGTTTTCGCCACAACTATTATGGCTCTTGGCATTGTTTTCCTTTCTCAAAGGAGCGAAGTGCCTGGATGGGTGAGTGCCTTTTTACTCACGGGATTTTGTGGGGGATTCAGCACTTTTTCGACTTTTTCCTTAGACACAGTCAAATTGATTGAAGGCGGACATACCCTTATGGGCGTGCTCAACGTTTTGGTGAGCGTTGGGATTTGTTTGGTCGTTGCTTTTCTTATCATCAAGAAATCGTGAAATCTATCCTAGGTTTCAATTGAGCTATTACCTTTGTGAAAATCCATTTTTATGATGCGCATCCTGATCATTGCCCTTGCAGTATTAATTGTGAACTGCGGACAAAAAGAAGTTTTTGAAACTCCACCGCCTCCGCCTCCGACATCAGTTGGCAGTGTTGTTCGCATTGGCGCATCATTCGACCTAAAAGAAAACCAGCCAAAGTTGGTTGTAGGCATTACCATTGATCAAATGCGCATGGAATATCTTTATCGCTTTTGGGATGATTTCGGAAATGATGGTTTCAAACGACTCGTTGCTGAGGGCTTTTTGTGCGCTAATCACCACTATGATTACGCCCCCACCTATACAGGACCGGGTCATGCTTCCATTTTTACGGGAACTACCCCTTCATTGCACGGCATCATCTCCAACGATTGGTATGACAAACGCGCCAAGGAAATGCTTTACTGTGTAAAAGACACTAATTACATAGGAGTAGGTACGTTATCAAAGGGAGGGATGATGTCGCCACACCGTTTACTAGCTTCTACCATTTCAGATGAACTGATGCTCAGTACCAATTTCGCGAGCAAAGTGATTGGAATCTCCATGAAAG
>CAYGUR010000086.1:0-7302 GCA_964353035.1 uncultured Comamonadaceae bacterium
GGCCATGTGGTCTCCTGGGAGGTCGAAAAAGTCGGCGTTATTGAAGGTATCTAGCTCAATCCCCAGTGAGGGCGAGAATCCTTCGAACCCAATTCCACCACCGGCATTTCCCAATGCATTCGCTCCTACTTGTTGAAAGACGAAAACCATTCCATCAGCTCCTTGGTCATTGCTACCGAATGATAAAATCAATTCGATTTCAAAGGGTTCAGCCAAATTCAATTGTTCATTGAACCAAACCGCCCCAAGTTGCCAATCGATGTCGCTTGTGACAACATAGCAGTTATCTTGAGACACGAAGGCATCGCCCACCGGATTGCTTGACTGAGCAAACATTCCAGAGGTGAACAACAAAAAACAAATTAGGACAATTCCTCGCATAAGTGTTGCAGATACACCAAAGATACAATTGCCTATGGATTTCTGGCTGAAATAAGCCGAATGAGAAAGTAAAGATGTGATTGCTAAGGCCTCTTTTTTGAGTCGAAACGGGTCTTTAAATGTGTAAAACGCGTTAACATCCTCAACTGTAAAAGTGTTAGACTCATGTCCTTTGTTTTACCTTTGCAGCAAATTCCACGAACATGAAATTTTTCATTGACACAGCAAACCTTGATCAAATTCGCGAAGCGCAGGATCTAGGTGTATTAGATGGTGTAACAACCAACCCTTCATTGATGGCCAAAGAAGGAATTACGGGCGACGAGAACGTAAAGAACCACTACAAAGCAATTTGCAACATTGTTGATGGCGATGTGAGTGCCGAAGTGATCTCTACTGATTTCGAAGGGATGGTTCGTGAAGGAGAAGCATTGGCACAATTGCACGACAATATTGTGGTGAAGATTCCAATGATCAAAGACGGAATCAAAGCATTGCGTTACTTTTCAGACAAAGGAATTAGAACGAACTGCACCTTGGTATTCTCTCCCGGACAAGCTTTGTTGGCAGCGAAAGCAGGAGCAACGTATGTTTCGCCATTTATTGGACGTCTAGACGACATCAGTTCTTCTGGAATTGAGTTGATCGAAAAGATTCGTTTGATTTATGACAACTACGGTTACGAAACACAAATCCTTGCCGCTTCTGTAAGACATACCATGCACATTATTGATTGTGCGATGATTGGAGCAGATGTAATGACAGGGCCTTTGAGTGCTATCACCGGATTGTTGAAGCACCCGCTAACAGATAGCGGATTGGCGCAGTTTTTAGCTGACCACGCGAAATCAGTGAATGCATAATAACTGAAAAGATCTAGGGCGATGATTCATCGTCTGTTCTATGTATATTCGTAAGGGCGATGCTAGCATCGCCCTTTCATTTAACCCCTTTTTTATGCTCGTACGTATTTATCCTGAGAATCCCGATGAGCGAAAGATTCGCCAAGTGATTGAGTGTGTGCTTGATGGTGGAGTCATCATCTACCCCACTGATTCGGTGTACGCTATTGGTTGTGACTTAACACGACAAAAATCGGTTGAGCGCGTGGCTAAAATCAAAGGGACCGAGATGAAAAAGGCGAATTTTTCTTTGATCTGCAGAGATCTGAGTCACCTTTCGGAATACTGCAAACCCATGGAGAATCCGATCTACAAGATGATGAAAAGGGTGCTTCCGGGACCGTATACATTTATCTTGAACGCGAACAACAACGTTCCTAAAATCTTCAAAAACAAAAAGAAGACCATTGGTATTCGTGTGCCAGACAACTCTATTGCACAGGCTTTGGTAGGCGCACTCGGACATCCTTTGATTGCCACTTCTGTGTTGGATGATGATGAAGTTATAGAGTACACCACTGATCCTGAATTGATCTATGAAAGGTACCAAGATCAGGTAGACATGGTTATTGACGGAGGAATGGGCAACAATGAAGCTTCTACCGTATTGGATTGCACCTCAGGTGTGCCAGAGGTCATTCGTTTGGGACGCGGACCGGTGGAGAATTTGTATTGAGCTTCGTAGGGATTGCTCTGTTTTAATTGAATCGTGAATCGAAATCGACTTGGTGAATCGTTGGACGGTATAGCAGGGGTGGCACACCTGCCACCCGAAAGGATCTACCCACCTCAATTAATACAACTGTAGCCACGAGCTTCGCTCGTGGGCAACGGTCACGATTTTCCCCTGTGGTGTTCGCGCGCTTTGCGCGCGACCTCTATAGATTATACTTACACTCCTGACCACGAATGGTATTCGTGGCTACTGCTGCCCCGATTGGAGGCAATCGTGATTCGAAATCGCCCTGTTTACGTCGGCGTTATTTACTTCGTGATTTATCCATCAACATCGGCACGAAAGCAAAATCCCCGTGTTCTCTGCGGGTAAAATCTTTTTCACTGGTACGCTGCAGTTCGAACATCACTTGTTTACTTCCTTCGCCCACAGGAATAATGAGCTTGCCCCCTACTTTCAATTGTTCAAGCAGGGCCTCTGGAACGAAAGGGGCGCCGCAGGTCACAATGATTTTGTCAAACGGTGCGAAAACCGCTTTCCCTTTGTAGCCATCACCGTAGTACAAGTTCGGACGGTAGCCCAGCGCTTTAATCAGTGGCGATGTTTTATCGTACAGGAGGCGTTGACGTTCGATGGACCAAACCTTCGCCCCCATTTCACAAAGCACACAGGTTTGATAGCCTGATCCCGTGCCAATTTCCAATACCTTATCCCCTTTTTCCAATTCGAGGAGTTCTGTTTGTTTGGCAACCGTATAGGGCTGTGAAATGGTTTGACCTGCACCAATTTGGAAAGCCTTATTGTCATAGGCGAATTCCAAAAATGCGGAGGTCAAGAAATAATGTCGAGGAACATTGAACATCGCTTTCAACACACGCTCATCTTTAATCCCCATCACTCTCAAATCGTCATTCAACTGATTACGGAGCCCTTTATGTCGGTAAGTATCTACAAATTCCATCGTTGTCCAAAGCTACTCAAACCAGCGATTCCAGTTCACGTGTTGATAAGTAAGAAGTAAACGTGCGGATGTCGAAAAAAGCACCATTATTTTTGTCCTAAATAAGAAGCTATGTTGAAGATAGGTGTTTTAGGAGCCGGACATTTGGGTAAAATTCACATTCGTTGTATCCAGCAACTTGCATCTACGTATGAGTTGGTGGGCTTTTTCGACCCAGACCCAGAAAAGCGCGAAGCAGTTTCTGCCGAATTTGGCATTGCAGCTTTTGACTCGCTTGAGGGGCTCATTGAAGCTTCAGATGTGGTAGACGTAGTCACCCCAACCCTTTCGCACTACGATTGTGCTTCTCAAGCCTTGCGCGCTTCAAAGCATGTTTTTATTGAAAAGCCCATCACCAATACCTTGGACGAAGCGAAATCGTTGTTGCGCTTGAGTGAAGAAGCGAATATGAAAGTTCAGATCGGACATGTGGAGCGCTTCAACCCTGGCTATGTTTCGGCTTTGTCTTCCTTAAATCAGCCACGTTTCATTGAGGCGCATCGATTATCACAGTTCAATCCGCGTGGGACAGATGTTTCGGTGGTTTTGGATTTAATGATTCACGACATTGACATTGTATTGAGTACCGTGAAGGCGAATGTACGCAAGATCAGCGCGAGTGGTGTGGCGGTAGTGAGCGAAACCCCCGACATTGCCAATGCACGATTGGAGTTCGACAATGGCTGTGTGGCGAATTTAACCGCTAGCCGAATCTCATTGAAGAACATGCGGAAATCGCGTTTCTTCCAAAAAGACGCGTACATCGCTGTTGATTTTTTAGAACGAAAGAGTGAGATTGTTCGCATGCGTCCGATCGTTGGTGAACCAGACCCCTTCGCTGTTACCATCGATTTGGGCGAAGGGAAAGGATTCAAAGAAATCTTGTTTGAAACACCAGAAATCCCGGAAGACAGCAATGCCATCCGTGATGAATTGGCGTCGTTGGCGAATGCCATCAACACCAATACCACACCCGTTGTCACTGTAAATGATGGTTACCACGCGCTAGAAGTGGCGCATCGCATTCTGGAGAAGATGAAGTCTGGCGGGGAGATTGAGTTGTAGAAGTCAAGAGTTTAAATAGAATTCAATTCAAACAACTCCTTCAATCCATTCACATCGAACTTAACTGCAAATACTCATGGTGGGTCAAAACCAAGTCATTGAGTAAACCTCTATTGGCGTTGAGCACACGGGCAACGTTTTTTTGGGCTGATTTATAATCACCTCGTCTAAATTGAATGCACGATAGGTAGTTCAGCACATCAATCAGGTTCCATGGATTGACTGATTTTGCCTTGATTAAATCTTCCTCTGCCCCTTTCAGGTCTTTCGTATGAAAACGAGCAACACCTCTGTAAAAGTAAAAACTCATTTCTGTTGAATTCAGTGCGATTGCTCTGTTATAGTGAACAATTGCCTCGTCGTACCTCGCCGTTTTGGCATACAACTTCCCCATTTTCATTTCCTCCCAACAAGAGGTTGTCAAACCACCATTCAACAAATGTGCTTCTTCATTCTCGGGATTTCCGCTGTAGATAAAATTCAATCCTTCCATAGTTCCTTTCTTTAGAAGACCAAATTAAGTCAGGACCAGTTCTGCTCTTGTGCGTTCGAAACTGAGCAACATGTAGGAAGTTTCCTAGTATGGATAAGATGTGAAAAACCACTGCCCCTAGAACTTGTCAAAAACCAATGGAGCGAAGTACTTTTGCCTTCCCGTATTACTTCGGAAAAAGAAAAGCTTCGTTATGAAAAAAGATTGGTTTACCTGCAAAGTGCGTCATGTGAAACAAGATGAGCACGGACATGAAAATAAGGTTACTGAGCTGTATGTGCTTGACGCCTATAATTATACCGAAGCTGAAACACGCATGCTTTACATCCTTGAAGGCATGGGCAATGGTCCGTTTGAGGTACAACAAATCACGAAGAGCAATTTCCAAGAGGTAATTCGTTTCGAAGATGCCGACTTATGGTTCAAAGTGAAAGTATCATTCGTTTCTTTTGACGAAGAAAGTGGGAAAGAAAAGTCAAGCAATCAGTACTTCCTAGTTTCTGCCATAGATGTAAAAGATGCTTTCGAACGGGTGACGGATTTCCTTCAAAGTTCGATTAGTAGCTGCGTGATTCCTGCGATAACCTACACTAAAATCATGGATGTATACCCGTTATCTGAAGAGGATCCGGGAATGCGCACGGTACGTGAACGTGGACTGACATCACTTGGGAATGTTCCTGGTATGCCTGGGCCTCCAGTTACGCCTGGTTTACACGAAAATGTAGAAGAGAACGTAGACGAAGAAACAGGAGAAGTTTATTGATTCACAACTGGAATCATTCCTCTGATTCCCATATCAACAACTGTTTCACCTGCTTGAGGCTCATACAAGCCATCTTCATTGACTTCAACCCATTCGAAACTGTCATTGACAGAAAGAGATAGGGTAACAGTGACGTCTTGTGTTTCGTTCCCAGTGATGGTCAATGGCTCAGCAAAAGCACCGGTTACCAAACAGCTTCCTGCAGGAATGGGCGAACTGTCCCAGATTGGATTCACCACCGTAGTAGCACCAGCGGGCGCCTGTCCTGTAATGGTTTGACCCAAGGTTTCAAAACCCCAATAGCCTTGTAACTTGTTGGCATTCACATCAACCGTTGCAGCATTGATTTGATACGAAGTGATGTAGCTGTTGTAGCCGATAAATCCAGCAAACGTACCTTCAAGATTCAATCCAGAAGCCAAAAAATCGATGTCGAAGTTTTGGTAACTCAACGACACCCGAGCAAATTCATAATCCCCTGGCGCCACCGAACTGATTGGAAAACTAACCCACTGTTCATTCGGCCCTACCAGTTTTGCTTGGTCGAAATCGATTGCTTCCTCACCACCAGCCATGGTTGAAGGTCCTTCATACAGCACTTCACCATCTCCCAACCAAGTTTGGGCATTGGGCGAAAGCTCGAGGTAGTGGGCGCTCATTGCATTAAATCGCGGCGACTGCGCTGCATGTCCGTCTGGAACGGTCGAAACCTGTCCAAAACTATCATAC
This sequence comes from uncultured Comamonadaceae bacterium, assembly GCA_964353035.1. Taxonomy (GTDB): domain Bacteria; phylum Bacteroidota; class Bacteroidia; order Flavobacteriales_D; family Sanyastnellaceae; genus JAQWQB01. The sequence goes on from CAYGUR010000086.1 coordinate 6,013, forward strand.
CTTACCTGATCCTCATCGAAAACAAATTTGAAAATCAATCGTGGAGCTGGAGCTGTTTCTTCGGGGTCATCTTTTTTACAACCGGTAAGGGCTGCTAACGCGAAGAGGGCGAGGAATAGGTTTTTCATGATTTTTTGTAATTGAGTTGCATCAAATTTAACGAAATGATTGGAAGTTGATTGTGGGGGATTCAAACCACGAGCGAAGCTCGTGGCTACATGTCGTAGAATGGGCGGTGATGCTGCCCTTCCAGTCACCATTTCGATTTCGAACCTCGTATCTTTTTCTAGGTGGACATTGGACTTACCTTAATTTGTCCTCCAATTGCCTTTAACACCTTCATTATAGTTGCAAATTGAGGTTTGGAGCCATCAGACAATGCTTTGTATAAACTTGGTCTGCTCAATCCAGTTTCTTCAGCAATTTTTGACATGCCGATTGCTTTAGCTACATGTCCAATAGCATTAATCACATCTGTTGAATCACCTTCTTCCAGAACTGTGTTGAGATACTCCGCAATCATCTCATTATTGTCCAAGTAATCCGAAATGTCAAATTTTGAGGTCCCCATATTTTCTATTGATTTAATTTTTCCCAAATCTCTTTCGCTTTCTTTATGTCTTTTTGTTGAGTAGATTTATCTCCTCCACTCAATAGAATTATTATTCTGCCATTCTTCTTTTTAAAATACAGACGATATCCTTTAGCGTAATTCACCCTTATTTCGTGAATTCCTCCTCCTACTGATTTGCAGTCTCCCAAATGACCGTCCTTTTCTATTTTTTGAATTCTGAAAAGGATCTTCGCCTTGGCCCTCAGGTCTTTTAGATTTTTCAGCCATCGGTCAAATTCAATTGTTTTCTCAATAAAGAACATATTAAGTGTATCTACCTGGATACAAAGTTAAGTGATTTTTTTTGAACCCAGCTCGGTTGGGTCGAATGTTCATCAAAACGTTTTTAATTGAACTACAACGTTTTCCTATTCTCCAGAATCACGCCCAACCTAGGCTATGGCTTCGACTGGTTACAGCGACCTTTTTTTGACGGAAGGACGCGAGCTAGGCTCGCGCATATCAAAAAGGGATGGTAGGCGCTTTTTCCACGAGCGAAGCTCGTGGCTACATGTCGTAAAATGACCAGTGATGCTGCCGTTATACGCGAGCTAGGCTCGTGGCTACATGTCGTAGAATGAACGGTGATGTTGCCATTTCGATTTTGAATTTTCGGAAAGGCGTAAACGGCTTTCCCTACGCCATCCATTCCCAAGCGGAGCGGTAAGCTCCAATCT
>CAYGUR010000086.1:7312-11916 GCA_964353035.1 uncultured Comamonadaceae bacterium
CTCCAATCTCTTCGACATATTCAAAAAAGCCGCTAAATAATGCATCATTGCCAAGTGTAGCTGAATCTCCCACCACCACCAATTTTCGCATAGCGCGGGTCATGGCTACATTCATCCGACGGTAGTCAGTTAAAAAGCCCAGTTGACCTGAAGTATTACTTCGCACCAATGAAATGTAAATCACATCTCGCTCTTGTCCTTGGAAGCCATCAACCGTTTGTACGGTGACTTCAGGATGAATCTTGGTGAGTTCTTTGAGCACATCCAATTGCGCGCGGTAGGGTGTGATCATGCCTACGGATTTGATTACCGGTCCAAATTGGGCGTTCAATTGGGTGTAATGGCGCAGAATCAGCTTCGCTTCTTCTGGATTTCTTTTGCTCGCACCATCCGTCTCGAACTCTTCTTCATATCCGCAACCAGCCGTGTCAATGAATTCGAGCGCTAGCTCCTCCGGTCCCAAGGTTTGATGTCCGACTGAGGTGTGGGCAATCAGTTCGTTTGCGTAAAAATAGGTGTTTGAATACGACATGATCTGAGCATTCATGCGGTACTGCTCTTTCAGTAAAACCGAAGAATGTGTGCGTTGAATAACCTTATCCAGAATGGTGGTGCTCAATCCTTTTCTTGCTGCTTCGTCTGACTTCACAGTAGGTGGAAGTTGGAAGGGGTCACCTGCAAGAATCAGCTTTTTCGTTTTGAGGATGGGAATCCAAGTCGAAGGTTCTAAAGATTGTCCCGCTTCGTCAATGATGCACAATTCAAACTCCTTCGCGCGGATGCGCACATCAGACGCCCCCACCAAGGTGCAGGTAATGGCATCTGCTTCTTCAAGGAGTTTTTGTTCAGCCCAGCGTTCCAGCTCACGGGCTTCCTTGAACATCGCACGCGCTTCTTCCCTATTCGACTTTCGTTCAGCGCGGTCTTCGGCACCAAACGAACGCTTGAATTTACCCGCAGCATCCTTCGCGTCAGCAGCCCTTTTTCGTAAATCTTTGGCCGTCTTCATTTCGGGCATACGGTCCAATAAGGTATCCAGTGCATGCGCCATCACTTCCTCGCTCAAACGAGCAGGATGACCAAGGCGAACTACTTTCAATCCTTTTTTGCCCAATTGCGAAGTCAAGTGATCAACGGCTGCGTTGCTTGGTGCACACACCAAAATAGGCGCTTTTGTTTTGGCTTCAAGTCGAACAATTTCAACCAAGGTGGTTGTTTTCCCTGTTCCAGGTGGACCGTGAACAACGGCTACTTCTGCAGCCGTCAGGGCGTTGATTACCGCTTCTTTTTGGGAGGCGTTCAAAGCTTGCGAAACCTTCCAGTTTTCATTCGGCAACGGTTCCGAAGTATTTTTGTAGCCCAGAAGAACATCGCGCAAGTGCTTCTGGTCTCCTTTTTCTAAGTTGATGGCCACATTTAAGGCGCGCTCCATTTCGAAAAAAGCACGATCATCAAATCTAGACTCCACTACCCATGACCCTTCGCGCAAGCCATCAGGCAAATCCTCTTCGTGCAAACTGAGCTTCAGGTGAAACTCAGAGTAAGCGATCACGACGGCTTTGAATCGCTCTCCATCGTTCTCAGATCGAAATAAAAATACGGGACTACCAGATTGAAATTGGTGCGCTGGATATTCCCCTTTGGTTCTTTCTACTGTCACATGAGGTTGTCCACTGGGGAGGTAGCCCAACTCCGTCACTTGAACTGGGTACCAGGTAAGTCCTTCCGCCTTCCGCTCTTTCATTGGTCGGTCAGCAAGAATGGACCTCAGTCGCTCCTCTTCTACTTTCTTTTCCAATTGGAGCAGCATGGCTAGCTGTCCGAGTTCTTCGGGGGCATCCTTGTGATTCATGAAGCAAATATAGTGTTGAGTAGGGAGTAGGGAGTTTTGAGTAAGGAGTTTTGAGTAGGGAGTTTTGAGCACTCGAAACTCAAGACTGCACACTGCAAAAAGGGTCACCAAATGGCGACCCTTTTCAAACAGGCAGAATTCGAGAAACGATTAGTTTCTCAAAATTGTCAATTCACCGTGGAACATTTCCATTCCTGATGGGAAGTTCACTCCAAGGATGAAATAATAAGTTCCTTCAGTCACATCGGCTTCAGTTGGACTCCAGTTGTTGCTGTAATCAAGTGATTCAAAGACCAATCCTCCCCAGCGATTGTATACCTCAAGGGTACTTCCATCAAAGAAGTCAAGACCTTCAATTCGGAAGAAGTCGTTCTTACCATCTGCATTCGGAGAAATTACGTTTGGAATAAAGCCAATATCGCATGATTCAAAAATCACATTGATTTCTTCAGAAACGCTGTATGTGCATGGCGCTACCATAGAAACTTGCAATTGATACACACCTGATTCTGTAACTTCAATCGCACCTCCATCACCCAAAATAGTTCCATTGTCTTCTATTTCTGTCCAAACGTAGTTGTAATCCCAATCACCCGTCTGATTTGGCGCAACCAATGTCACAATCTGTCCTAAACAAGAATAGATTTCTTCTGGATCAAAAATCACTGGTGGTTCTGGAACCTGCACGAGCACAGATGAGGAAGACGCACATTCAGGAGCACCAGCAGGGTAAACAGTAAGTGTATAGTCTGTTCCTTCATCAAGGTTCTGAAGCAGTGGATTTTGTGAATTCGGATTTGCAAAAGCATCTGCTGGAGACCATTCATAGGTATAATTCGTACCTGCTTCTGGGTTGTCTATTCCACCTGAGAGTGTGATTGGGTTGCCGCACCAGTACTCAACAGCTGTAGTTGAAGCGATTGGTCCTTGCACCGCTACGATATTCACAATTTGCTCATAAGTACAACCGTGGTTGTTGGTTGCAGAGAAAACGTATTGCTCTGTTCCCGGCTCAGTTGGCTGCACCACAATGTCATTGCAGTTCGCGCTTGTTTCTGTGATAGAAGGTCCGCTCCAGAACGTAGAGTCACATTCTTGTCCGAAAACAGGCGTAAACACAATCGGGTCTGGGAAAAGGTCTGGGTCGAAGTTGATGGTCCAGTCAAAGATGAATCCGTTGTCAGATCCCCATGAATCACAAATTTCAACGGTCCATGTTCCATTCAACGGACAACCTTCAAGCAATGTCCAAGGCTGAGCGCTGTCATATGTTCCAGACGGAAGAGTACCAAAACCTCCAGCTTCATCAGCCCATGTGCCATTGGTAGCGTCAGGAGACCAGAAATAGTCATATCCAACTCCTTGTGCAAGTGGTGTTCCATCATTGTCAACTGGTTCTCCTAAAAAAGTACCTCCTCCCCCTTGCTGGTGTACAGCCAAAGACTGTCCATTCGGACAGATAAATGAGATGGTTAAGTCACCCATGAATGAGTGCTCAAAGTTGATGAAGAAGTTTTCAATATCGTCTGGAGACTCTACCTCAGCATTTGGTAGAAACTGAGTAAAAGTAATTGAACTTTCGAAGCACTGAAATTGATCATCTGGAATGAAGAGTTCACCTCCCAAATCTACATCAGGAGTTCCATCCCATGTCACGCCGTTCACAACACCATTCAAAGGAAGTTCCTGTCCAACGCAGATTTCCACATCTTCAGTTGTGCCTGTAAAATCAGGGTCGGTAGAGACTAGAATCAGTACGTCGGTCAAGTTGTTGTTTTCACATTCATTGTTGTCTACCAAAGCTAGCTGCACTTTGTAGGCGCCTGGAAACTCATATGAGTGACTTGTTTCAGCACCATCTGTATCATTGGTATTTCCATCGCCAAAATCCCAATCCCATGAGATGAGTTCGAATCCTTCTGCTACTGTAGAAGGTGAACTATCAAAATTGATTTCTTCACCGGGGCATACACGGATAGGCTCTTCTTCACTGGTTTCAACAATGGCGTACGGACGCTCACAAGGGTATCCGCAGCTCATTTCTGCAACGAAGTTCCCCATTCCAGTAGCATCAGAGGTAAAGACTACGGTTAAACAACCAGTGGTATTATCTACACTGTTGTAAATGTCTTGGGCCTGAAGGTCGAAGCCTGTGTATGTTCCAATAAGTGGTGCACTGATATCTACACCATCATAAATTGTCATTACATCTCCTTCACCTAGAGAAAAGAGATTGAAATAAAGGTTGATCACTTCTTCTGGAGCTTCAGCACATACCGTAATGGTATAGTTTTCGTTTGCTCCGTAATCTGCAGCACTCAATCCTGAATCAACCAGGAAACCACCACAACCGGTAAAACTTCCAGCTGCAATTGATGTCTCTTGGGCCTGCAATGCGAACGGCATAAACGCCAATAGGAATAATATCTTTTTCATGGCTGCAGGATTAATTGTTTAGCGCTTGTTGGTTGATCTGGTAGCGATTGAACAAGGTTTGTAGTCGTTCAGTGCTATAGAAGAATAGTACTCCTTCATCTCCTACTTGAATGTAGGTTGGTAATTTGTCGTTCAGTTGGATATTGTACAACAACGGGTTAAAGGTGGCAGGGTCGAAGGAAGCTGCGGTCAATTTTTTTGCTCCCTCAGCTTGTGGCTGAAGGTCTTCAATTTGAAGAACGTTGGCCGGTACTTTTGCTTGTTGATTGAACTTCCATCCAAATTCCGCATAGAAAGCAGAGAGTTGAATCTCATT
>CAYGUR010000087.1:0-4166 GCA_964353035.1 uncultured Comamonadaceae bacterium
ACGGCTAGTACTTTTTTCGGATTCATTCCTTGGCCCCAAAGCGCTTCATTGCCATCCCAAGGAATGGATAAGGACATAAATGAATGGTGATCGAATTGGCAGAGTCCGTCTAAGGTTCCAAACCATAGATTTCGTTCTTGGTCTTCGGTAATGCTTGTTACGTAGTTGTTGCACAGTCCATCCTTCTCTGTGAATTGTTGAAATTTTTCTCCATCAAAGCGGTAGATACCTTCGTGATTGGTGCCAAACCACACCGCGCCTTGATGATCAAGAAAGGCACAATTCACAGCATCTTGCTGGGTATAGGTTTTGATAGCAAAACTTGAATCTTCTACCGATGTTGAACTTGAACATGAAATAAAAAAACTCAGAAGGAATAGGCAGACTGTCCGGATTGAGCGTTTGTTTGATGCAAACATGGATTGGTTTTTTTCAAACTTAACGAAGGGTACGGTAGTGAAGGGTAAAGAAGTGTAAAAAGGGGTAAAATGATAATTCTTAACCCGTCTAACTTGAAAACAGCCTCAATCATAAATAGGAAACACACCAGCATCAAACTCTTCAATAAATTCCTTGGAAAACCCTTTAGATATTGGCATAAGCCATACTGACTCTAGTGATTTTTCAGAAAGGAACATAAAACCATATCCTGATGCGCGTTGCTTGTTTAGTTCGAATGAGAAAATAGCCGACACTTCTTCAAAATCTGCTTCAAGGATTTCTAATTCGAATTTTTCTAAATCTCCATTTATCATTGACACCATGGTTTCTAGCGAATGGTTGAAGGCGTCTTCTACATCCAAGCTATCTATTAATATCTCAGATTCAACAAAGGAAATTATTCGATCACTTCCTTCATCTGTATACACGTTCAGGGCGCTATAAAATCCCCTCGCTGATTCAGGAATAGCCAATGACTGCAATGTCAGCTTGGTAGGAGTATCGAATTCTATATGTCCAATTTGTTGTGTGATCCATTCATCATAAGCAACCTCTTTTACAACTTCCGTTTCTGAAGGTTTAAGTAAGTAAATTGCTAGGGAACAGATCAAAACCAAGAACAGTGCAGTCAGTATTTTAAAAGTCCGACTCCTATCTTTCGTGATGTAAACCCCAAGTGCACCCAGCATACCGCCAGCCAACCCGAGGACTCCAGCATACAAAATTTTATTTGAGCCGTCGTCTGCTATTACACTTGATAAAGGTATCAACATGGTAACTGGAAGAATGATTAGAATCATCATCCATAGTTGATTTTCATCCAGTTTGTTATTCTTACTCATGTCTAGTCAATCTATAATTTCGTTTTTACCAGGTGTGACACCTTCCACTCAACTCTAACCAAAAACAACACAATCACTATTTCCATAAAAAGATAACCAAATCCGAATAGTGTGATGGTTTCTGCATGTTTTACCATCGCAAGCAATGAGATCAGGACATAACCTGCATTCTGCATGGCGATGTACCGAAGATTCAGGTTGAGTTTCTTCGCCCAAAGGTAGGACGCGAAATCAAAGACCATAAAAAACACAGGAAATACGGCTAAAAAATAACAGGTATTTGCAGGAAAACCTGTGATGGTTTCGAACTGAACGAAAACTACACCCCACATGATGGCTGATACCAAAGCTCCTACTCCATCAATTAAAAAGAGTTGTTTTGGATGTTGTTTTCCCCATTCAACTAAGTTTTTAAGTAGCATTTGCGTTTACTTTTTCGTTATCCAACCTACTTCTTCCTTGAGCATCTTTCCCACACAACCCGCAGTATTCAGCTTCATTCTTTTCATTCCCACAAAAAGCGCATCCGCGTGGCTTTCTGAGTGGGAAAGCACCAACAATAAAGTAACCAATCAAAGGTGTGGTAACTACACAAATAGCGAAGGCACCAAAAAAGTTAATTTTCCTCCTCTTGCTTTCTTGGTAACACATAAGGACGGTAAAAACCAACAGAATGAAAAGGGCGAGGTTGATGATCATGTATGCTCATTTTTTCCAGAGTATTTTCAGCGGCATGCTTGACTTAAATGAGTATCGTTCAGAAAACTATTGAAGCCAAAATGACTATAAGATTACATAAAAAATGCGAGTTGCTATTGCCTCCCACCTCCTATCACCTCAAATACTATCACTCCCAACAATACCACCCTCACACTCCAGCCAATGGTGCGGATCCAATTGGTGTGGATCAGTCGATTAATCAAGTCTACTGAGGGTGCATTTCTCAGTTTCAAATGAAGAGGTACTTGAAAAATAACAGTGCTTAAGCCGATTACTCCCATGAGGGCCACATTGATGAAATAGAGCATGGAAGGTGAATGGTAGGTTAAGATGAGTCCGGTTAACAGTTCAACCACCATCACTGGAATCGTAATGAAGCCTGTTGCAAAGTTTTTCCTTTCATACTGGGCGAAGTGTTCCAAAGGTATGGCGCGGAAAAGTGGATAATGCACCAATTGTACAAACCAACACAATCCGGTCATAAAAAGACTACTGAATACATGTGTGATAACAAGTGCTTCCATGCTGTTTTCAAAGCTAGAGCGAACAGTTGAACGTTATTCGTAAATGGGTATGACTACTTTATGTTTCGACTTTCGTTTCACCTTTCCTTTTTGTGCATCAATTATGATTTCGTATTTCTTCTGAACGAGGCATCCATTCGTATGCGCACACGGACCTTTGTAAGTCGCTCCTTTTCGTTCTGAGCAGTATATTTTCCATTCGTTGGTGACGTTATCTAAGGTAACTGTAGGTGAAAAAACCCCACCCTCATCAACATAGAACCCTCTTCGTTTGGCAATGGAAATAGCTTTCTCCTTCGAAATCGGAACCGCATTTTCCAAGCTGTCAATGGTGTAGTGTTTTCCTGCTAACGCGAAGATTTCTTCTTTGGACATGATGGAAGAACAACCGTAATCACGAATGGGGAGAATGGTTTGGCCTTTTTCATCAAGGTAGCCCCACTCATAGTCCACTTCAACATGGAACAGTCCATCACGTTGCCTGATGCGATCATACTTAAAGGGAATGAAGGTAGCACCTGTGCTATCAATCACGCCCCACTTTTGATTTTTTACCACAACGGCCTTTGAATTTACGAAGGTATTCGCCCCCAATTCATCTTCATATATCAATGGGATGACAATCGTTTTGTTTGAATCAATGAAACCGACTTGTTCATTGTACTCTACTTTCGCCAATCCTTCGTTGTACCTAAAATCATGCAGTTCCACTGGGTAGATCGAATCCCTTGGAACAGCGTAAATCGATTCCCAATACGCCGAATCTCTGATCAAGGAATGGTCATAAGTCCACTAGTTCCCTACTTGGAAACGTTCCACCTGAGCAGTGCTGAAAAATGAAGAAACTAGTATGGCGAAAAGAAGGGTGTACTTCATGAATGCGTCAATTTATTGCTTTAGTAGCAGCCGCTTTGCGCTCACAGAGCACCTCTATCAATCAATTTTGATGGCTTCTGCTGACCATCTTGGGTCTTTAAGAACGAATCCACTGACTTGACCCGAGGGATCACGTTTCAGCTGAATCGTTTCGGTTATGATTCTAGACTTATCATCCAATAAGAACCAAATTGAAGAACGAAACTCATCTTCGTCGTTGAGATAGAACCTATTCCATTTCCTACTTCCTTCATTTCGCAACGAAATGTAATTCTGCTTAATTTTCAGGACGAAAATAGTTGACCTAACATCAATATCAGTGATGGGATAGTTTTCAACTTTCACCACCCTATATTTCCCTTCGAGCTGCTCTAAGTGTCTGGTTTCTATATCGATATTTTCTTCTGGAAAGTAGCCAGGCCTTTCTCCAATAAGATCTAAACGATTCGATTCATTCAGATTTGCTTTGATCTCGTCAATGGCTTCAGCCACTTGAACCATGAGTTCCATTAGTCGCTGTTTAAATTTCCATTTCATAAGTTGATAAGGCTGCAGGTCATCAAACAGCGCATCGTAGTCTTCGAATTCCGATCAAAAAAATTTACGTCTAATTTCCTTTCGTCTTTCCCAGGTAATTTTGGTGGAAATGTCATCTAGTTCTTGCCCAAGGCTGCTAATCCGCACATATTCAATTTCGTAAATGTTCTTCAGCAGTTTTGATAAACTTTTATCCGAAATCAGTTCGGTTGAATTTTCTGAAATG
>CAYGUR010000087.1:4176-11874 GCA_964353035.1 uncultured Comamonadaceae bacterium
ATCCTACTATCGGATAAAAAGTAGGCATTTGATAAATCAATGCTCTGATTTCCCCGTACCGTGCGTCGAACAATGAGTCTGATTTCAATTGAATCAATGTGTCGAATCGATTATACCGGTCTAATTTTTCTAGATAGTTCGGCAAAAGCCATTTCATGAATTCGAGATCGTTCTCAAGGTCATGCATGATCCCAGCCAAATATGCCTCCTCACGTGCTTCCTTCTGGGATTCGCTATTCCAGTTATTGATTTGTAAGGCAATGAGAATACCGACTACCACCAAAACAATTTCGCCAATGGCATATTTAAGGTACTTTCCTGTGGATTTTGTATCCATGAGGTTGCGACGTATTTTTCGAAACAGACTGATCATTCTCTAGTGGTTATTCGTTTTGCTAGCAGGTTGTTGCACGCTAATACAATGGATGCCGCCACCTCCTAGATTAACTGCAAAGGCATCTACCATAACTATTTTTCTTTTTGGAAAAACAGATTGCAAGATATCGTTGTAATATTACACATTCCCCGCTGGAATTGCTGTTCAAACTTCAAGTTGTCGCTGGTATTCTTTCTCGTCAAAAAAGCCATTTGATTCTTGGATGAATCCATCTTCATTTAAAGTCCACTCTTCAAATCCACTTATTCTAACTTTTTTCCCCGTCCCATTAGGAGCGTCATTGTTTCCCGTTAAGGTCCAATGGAATTTTGTTTTGTCAGATTTCGAAATCAGACTATCCATTGAAACAACCATTATCAATGCTGGAACCGCCTTTTAATGCGCCAAACCACCCCCACGAACAACAGTACGAAAACAAGTCCGGAACAAGTCCACTTCGCCATAGAAAAGATAGAAGCAATCTGTACATCTGACGTTGTGATGAGCTCCACATTCAGCACTTTGTTGGAAAACCGAATCATCATTCCATTTTCCAGCCAATCGAATACCATTTGTACGAATGGAAGGAGGTTCAACAACTTGACCTTTTGGGCGAAGGGTTTGTAAACCAACGACAGCCAAAAGGTGTACATAAAGCCATACAACAAGGCGAAGAGGATGTCCCAGATGAGATTGAACGATTTGAATGCTTCAACCATCTCAGCAGAACGCACAACGAAAAAATCCTGTACAACCTCTATAGTTAAGCCATAGGAGGTAGCCAAGGACTCAAACTTGTCTGTCAGTTGAAACCCCTTCGCCGTTTCCATTAATACGAAGAAGAGGTAAGAAAAAGTGAGAATGGTAAAAATGATGACTGCAGCCCAAGAGGCTTTCGAATAGAAGAATTTGGAGAGGTGTCTCATAAAAGGTTGTTGGTTTACATCGAACATTTGATGACTTACAGTTACCCATCTCGGGATTGTCGAAAATCACTATACTTTTCACCCCTCACTTGGTTTGATATAGATGAACGTGCGGTCAGCATTGATCACAAAATTCACCTTCTTCAACAACCCTCCTCCCAGAACACTCAATCGCTGTTGGCCAATGGCACCATCGAAAAAACCAACAGTAAGATCTTCAAACAAGAGATTGCCAATTTTAAAAAGCGGTAAAGTCCCCTTTCTAGTTTTGATTACATTGCCGAAGGAATCTTTCAAATCTTGCGTTTCCGTAATCTCTATGGCGCTTCCTAAATTCGTTTTTTGGGCAAACTCATCATCGTAGAGGATGTTGCCACCATAGCCCGTGTGAATCAAAAAGCGATGTGGATAGGCTTCGTCAAGCATGCTCACGCCTTCAATGAACATAGATCCTTCGTTCGTAAACAATTCACATTTCGTGTACCCCTCGAGATTGTCTCTCACAGCATCACTCACTACAATGATAGATTGATTGAAATCCACTTCAATGCACTTCCCTTCAAACAAATCAGGCCCGAACTTTCCATCAGTTTCTGGACCGGATCGTTCGTTTTCAAAAAACGTTAAGTTGCCCCATTTTCTGTTGCCAATCTGAAACGAATTGTTGGCACTCATACGTGACTCGTGCTCCCCTCCCCAACTTGTTGCCTTTCCTGCTTCGCCCCAAGTTAAAGAACGCATTGTTTGAGTTGACGAAGCAATCAAGGTGACACCTTTGGCATCGGTATGAAACATCAGGTCTACCGAATCCACATTATTGATTACCGCTTGAACAATTAAGTTGTTGTGGTCTGACAATCGAAACGGGATGGTATCTATTTGAGCCAATGCCGGAACAAGGTTAAAACCAAAAATGATGAAATATGCAAGTAGCCACTTCATGCTGTCAGCGCTTTAAGAATGAAAGGTGGTGATTCGTTTAGATGAAGATAGCGAAAAGATAAGTAAGGAGTTAAGTTCGAAATGGAGATGCCAAGGGTATTCGGATAGTATCAAACTCCACCACTCAACCTCAGTGCTCCACACTCTGCACTCAATACTCCATACTGAAAAAGGGCCAGTCCAAAGACCAGCCCTTTTAATCGATTTATTGAAAGTCAGCTTAACGCTGTGTTACAATCATCTTATGGTGGTAAACATCGTCACCAACAGTTACCATCAAAATGTAAGTACCTGCTTTCCAGTTTACACTGTTGTATTGGAAAGAGTACAATCTGCGTGCATCTGCTTCACCTTTGTAGATTGGCATAACCTCTCTTCCTGAGATGTCATAGATACAAGCAATTACTTCTGCATCACGAGGAACGCTGAACTCAACAGTGAACTTGTCATTGAATGGGTTCGGATACGTAACAAGTGCTACTTGCTCTGGCGTTTCAACTGTTACGTTGATTACCTGAACACCTTCAGTAACGTTACCACAGATATCAATGGCAGTCCATGTACGAGTGATTGTGTAAGGACAGAATTCATTTGACTGAACTTCTTCGAACTCAATCTCAACATCAGCTGTGCAGTTGTCTGTTGCGTATACATCATCAGCAATTGCAGGGATGTCTTCACCGCAAACAAGTTCCACATCAGCAGGTACATTGAACAATTCAGGAGCCGTTGTATCAACAATCTGGATCAATTGTGTAGCAGTCACACTGTTTCCACAAAGGTCAGAAGCTTCATACGTACGCTGTAGTGTTCCATAGCAACCACCTGAGAACAATAGCTCTTCAATGATTTCTACTACGATTGGTCCGCAATTGTCAGTTGCAGTCACTGTGTAGTCATCTACTTCGTCACATTCAACTGAGATGAATACTGGGAACTCATCAAACACTGGCGCCACTTCGTCAATCACGGTTACAATTTGATCAACAACTGTTGTGTTTCCACAGTCATCAGTTGCAGTCCATGTACGTGTGATTGTGTAAGGACAACCATCTCCGATTTCCTCTTCAAATGTTACCTCTACCATGTCATCACAGTTATCAGTAGCTGACAATGAAGGAGCAATTGTCACTTCATCACAGTTTACAGTGATGTCTGCTGGAGGATTCACAAACTCAGGAGCCGTGAAGTCACTTACAGTAATGGTTTGAATTGCAGTACTCATGTTTCCACACTCATCAGTAGCAGTGTAAGTACGAACAATCTGGTATCCACACTCAAGGTCTTCCATCATTTCTGATGAAGTCACTACTGGCATTGGATCACAGTTGTCTTCAACTTCTACTTGACCTGGACCAGGAACAGCATCACCACATTCAATTGTCACATCAGCAGGCACTCCGGTGATTACTGGAGCTTCTGTATCTGTAACAGTGATTTCTTGTGTATGAATTGCACTGTTTCCACAGTCATCAGTTGCCGTGTAGACACGTGTAATGATGTATCCACATTCTTGTTCTTCAATGGTATCAACTACTTCAACTTCTACTAGTTCATCACAGTTGTCTTCCACTTCGAGCATTCCGTTTCCTGGAACCGCATCACACTGAACAGTTACGTTCGCAGGACCGTTCAAGATAACTGGAGCAGTAGTATCTACAATAGTGATTGTTTGAGAAACAGATGTTTCGTTTCCACAATCATCTGTTGCAAACCATGTTCTGTTGATCTCATATCCGCAATCTAGCATTTCGATGCTAGAGATCGCAGACAAAGTCAAATCAGTATCACAGTTGTCGTCAAACACAGGAACCTCAGTTGGCTCTGGTTGATCACACTCGATGGTTACATCAGCAGGAGCTGAAAGAACAATCGGCGCAGTAGTATCAACAACCGTAATTGATTGTGTATAAGAAACACCGTTTCCACAAGCATCAACTGCTAGGTAAGTGCGCTCTATCAATTTACCACATGGAAGGTCGAATTCATCTTCCGTCATGGTTACTTGTACGTTGTCGTCACAGTTATCAGTAGCAGTTACTACTGCAGCAGCAGGAACGTTGTCACATTCAGCTGTTACGTCTTCAGGCACGCCAATCAAGATTGGAGCAGTTGTATCAACAAAGGTGATTGTTTGAGAAACAGATGTTTCGTTTCCACAATCATCTGTTGCTGACCAAGTCTTCGTGATAATGGTCTCACAACCATCAAACGCGATGCTTGATTGAGCAGCCATTTCCAATTCGTCATCACAGTTATCTTCGAACACTGGCATGTCAGTTGGCTCTGGTTGGTCACATTCAAGTGTCACATCAGCAGGAGCAGAAATTACAACTGGAGCTGTAGTATCTACGATGTTGATGATTTGAGACACTGAAGTTTCGTTTCCACAGTCATCGAAGGCAGTCCAAGAGCGTGTGATTGTTGAACCACAGTCAAGGTCTTCAATTGATTCAGCAGGAACAATCTCCAATTCATCGTCACAGTTGTCAGAGAAGATAGGAGCAGCAGCAGGGATCTCTTCGTCACACTCAACTGTAATCATTGCAGGAACGAATTCCGCAACAGGAGCAGTTGTATCAATGAATGTGATTGTTTGAGAAACAGATGTTTCGTTGCCACAAGCATCAATTGCAGTCCATGTTCTGTTGATTTCGTAGCCACAATCTAGCATTGCAATGCCAGAAATTGCAGTCAGCGTCAAGTCATCGTCACAGTTATCTTCGAATACAGGAACTTCAGTTGGCTCAGGTTGGTCGCACTCAAGAGTCATATCAACTGGAGCTGAAAGTACAACCGGAGCTGTAGTATCAGATACGTTGATTGTTTGAGTAGCGCTTACCATGTTTCCACAGTCATCCATTGCTGTCCAAGTGCGCTCAATCGAATACGTATGATCGCAAGCACCTGGGATGATTACTTCGCTGTAATCAACATCAAGTTGATCATCACAGTTGTCATCAAAGGTAGCGGCAACGTATGGAATCTCTTGGTCACACTCTAGATCAAGGTTTCCAGGAACGAACGTTACAACTGGAGCTGTCGTATCTGTAATTGTGATTGTTCTAGAAACCGAAGTCTCATTGCCACAATTATCAATCGCTGTCCATGATTGGCTGATGATGTATCCACAATCCAAAGTGTTAATGCTTGAGATTGCAAGTACTTCTAACTCATCGTCACAGTTATCAGCGAATTCAGGAACGTCAGTTGGTTGTGTTTCGTCACACTCAATAGTCACGTCTACTGGAGCAGTTACAACTACTGGAGCAGTTGTGTCAGTTACAGTCAACACTTGAGTTGCCGTATCCATGTTTCCACATTCGTCATATACAGTCCAAGTACGCTCAATAGTGTAAGGACACTCACCTGCAATTACTTCTTCAGAGAATTCAGGAAGCAAGTTGTCATCACAGTTATCAGTAGCGGTCACTACAGGAGCAGCAGGAATGTTTGAACATTCTACAGTAGCATCTGCAGGAACTCCTACCAATACTGGAGCAGTTGTATCAGTTACAAAGATTGTTTGTGAAGTTGAAGCTTCATTTAAGCAATCATCAACTACAGTCCAAGTACGGATGATATAGTATCCACAATCTTGGTCAACCTCAAAGTCTGCAACAGTCATTGACAACACATCGTCACAATCATCTGTGAAAGCAGCATTCGCAGTTGGCAAGTCTTCGTCACACTCAATCGTCACATCTTCAGGAGTGAAAACAACTGTTGGAGCTGTTGTATCAACTACAGTGATTGTTTGAGTTGCTGAAGTCATGTTCAAGCAATTGTCTTGAACACTCCAAGTACGTGTGATTTCATATCCGCAATCAAGCGCTTGTGATGTTTCAACGAATACAACAGTCATTTGACCGTCATAGCAGTTATCCATTGCTGTTACAGTTGGAATAGCTGGTACATCTGTGCACTCCACGGTAACGTCAGTAGGAACACCCATCAACACCGGAGCCGTTGTGTCAACAACAGTTACTGTTTGAACGAATGTAGACTGGTTACCACAAAGGTCAGTTGCTGTCCAAGTACGAACAATTTCGTATCCACAAGGCTCACCTCCTACTACAAGGATGTCACCAGGAACAATGACCTCACTGAACGAAATCTCAGGGTTCATGTCACAGTTGTCTTCAACTTCAATGGCATCAAAATCAGGACCCATTACCATGTCGCACTCAACTGTTTCATCAGCAGGACCAGCAGTAAATACAGGAGCCGTTTCATCGTTGATTACGATTGTTTGTGAATCACTAGTAGTGTTACCACAGTTATCAACGGCAGTCCATGTACGAACAATTGTAAGAGGACAAGATTCACCTTGTACTTCTTCAACCATTGTTACAATAACGTCGTCATCACAGTTGTCTGTTGCTGTTACCATTCCAGCGTCTGGAGCCAGTCCACACTCACCAGAATAGTCATCAGGAACTCCTACCAATACTGGAGCTTCGTTGTCAATCACAGTCAATGTCTGAGACATTGCAGATGTGTTACCACAGATATCAGTTGCAGTCCATGTGCGAACCAATGTGTAAGGACAACCTCCAGTGTTTACTTCAGAGAAGACAACAGCTGGTGCATCATCACAGTTATCAGTTGCTGTTACTTCAGGAACAGCTGGAATATCAGAGCACTGAACAGTTGCGTTAGCAGGGACACCTTCAAGAACTGGAGCAGTTGTATCAACCACAGTGATTGTTTGAGAAACTGACGTTGCGTTCCCACAATCATCAATCGCGGTCCAAGTTCTTTCGATTTGGTATCCACAATCAGTAACGTTAGTGATTCCAGAGATAGCTGTCAATGTTAAATCATCGTCACAGTTATCCTCGAATACTGGTTGTTCTGTTGGTTCTGGCTGATCACATTCGATTGTTACATCAGCAGGTGCTGACATTACAACTGGATCAGTTGTATCAACTACAGTAATTGACTGCGTATAAGACACTCCGTTTCCACAAGCATCAACTGCTAGGTAAGTGCGCTCAATCAATGAACCACAAGGAAGTTCGAATTCGTCTTCTGTCATGGTAACCATCACGTCTGCGTCACAGTTATCAGTTGCAGTAACAACAGCCAATGGAATTGGAAGATCACATTCAATTGTGAGATCCAATGGTAGGTTGTCGAATACTGGGTCTTGTGTATCGTCAAAGTTGAAAGTCAATGTGCGAACAGTTGTGTTTCCACATTCGTCCATTGCAGTCCAAGTATAGATGTCAGTCCATTGGTTAGCACAATCACCTTCGATTGTTTCAATGTTAAACACAAGCTCGATGTCTTGATCACAGTTGTCAGAAACTTCCGGAGCAATTACTGAAGGTGAAACGTTGCACTCTAGGTCAACTATTTCGTCTTCTCCAGTAAGAACTGGTGCTACTGTATCTTCAATTGTGATCGTTTGAACACAAGACACTTCGTTTCCACAAGGGTCAACCGCTG
>CAYGUR010000088.1:0-11818 GCA_964353035.1 uncultured Comamonadaceae bacterium
CCATGGGTCCGCCGCCATCCAATGCCTCATCAATTGCTTGCTTGAGCTTTGGCGGTTTTTCGTCTTTTAGCAGATAGCCAGTGGCACCGGCTAAAATCGACTGGAAGATTTTTTCACTTTCGTCAAATACAGTGAGCATGATCACCAAAATGTTGGGAAATTGATCTTTGACATGCTTGGTAGCCTCAATACCATTCATTTCAGGCATGTTAATGTCCATCAGAATGATTTCAGGCTGATTGTTCGTGACCTTGTCAATCACCTCTTTTCCATTTGTCGCAACCCAAGCCACTTCCACATCATCAAAAAGGGAAATCTTCTCAAGTATGGAACGAATAAGACTTGGGTTATCTTCTGCTATGCCAATTCGGATGTTCATTTTCACCTTTGTACTGCAAAGATGAGTATTTTCGCCCCAAGACAAGTACGTCAATTGTCGTATTAAGCAAGCACTCAACTCCCTACCCCTATTTTAACCTTCATGAAAAACATACTGAGTTTCACCCTTCTTCTTATGCTATTCTTTTCGTGTTCTTCTTCTCGAGAATTGAACACCGTCTCAAAAGTGGATTTGAATCAATACGAAGGGAAGTGGTATGAAATAGCCCGTTTGCCGAATAATTTTGAAGAAGGACTTTCATGTGTGACAGCAGAATACACCGTTGCCAAACACATTGAAGTTTTAAATCGAGGGTTTGATGCTGATAAAGGTAAATGGAAATCGTCCAAAGGGAAAGCAAAACAGGCAGGGCCGAAAGGAAGCAGTCAATTGGCTGTGACCTTTTTCTGGCCGTTTAAAGGCGATTATTACATTATGGATGTAACTCCTGACTACGAATATGCGTTAGTAGGAACTCCTGACCGTTCCTATTTATGGATCTTGAGCAGAAGTACTTCGTTGTCAGAAAGCATTAAAAGTAAGTACCTTAGTCAAGCCAAAAGTGAAGGGTTCGATACCACCAAATTGATTTGGGTTGAGCACAATTGTAAAGAGTAATAATTGAAAATTAAACAGGATATCGCCGAACCAACGCTAGAATCTGTTACTTTCGGTGTATATTTATTATATTCCATTCACAAACAATGAATTCAACGCCAATTTTGGAATCTACTAGTTCCTGTACAAAATCTCATATTGCTGCACTTGGCGCTATTTCTTTAAACCTACCATGTACTACCAACTTCTGATTGAATTAGAAGGCATTGAGCCTAAAATCTGGCGAAAAGTCCTTGTTTCTCCAAACGTATCAATGCGTTACCTGCACCATACCATACAAGTGGTTATGGGCTGGGAAAACCAACACCTCTACAAATTTGTAGCTGGGAACGAACAAGTCACACAAATTGATTTCCTTGAAACGGATGACTTTTTGGAAGATCACGAGGTACACCTCGATCGTTTCTTTTCGAAAGAAGGTGATCAAATGACCTACGTTTATGATTTTGGTGATGACTGGAAACACACAGTTACACTCGAAAAGATTGTGAGCGAAGCAGATGGGAAACAAGTCCCATTTTGCCTAGGTGGAGAACGTAACTGTCCGCCTGAAGATATTGGAGGAATCCCTGGATACCACGAATTTTGCGCTATCATGGCCAATCCGAAGCTACCTGAGTACGATGAAAAGTACGAATGGTGGGGTGGCGAATACGAACCAGAATACTGTCCGGTAGACATCATTAATGAAGATCTTGAAGGCATCGATGCCTATGTAGAAGACCTAGGTGATGATTGGCTTACTAGCTAAGCTGAGGAAATGAACTACATCGTATTTGATCTGGAGGCCACCTGCTGGAAACTGCGGAAGCCACCTCCCCAGGAAATCATAGAAATTGGCGCTGTGAAAGTCAGTGAAACTGGTGAACGTATCAGTGAGTTCAGCGCGTTCGTGAAGCCGAAGCTCAATCCTGAACTTTCTAAATTCTGCAAACAACTGACATCCATTGAGCAGGAAGACATTGATCGTGCCCGCGATTTTGAAGATGTCATCTGGGATTTTGAAGATTGGCTGAACTGGCCCAACGAAGACATCTTACTTGTTGCTTGGGGCGATTATGATCAGGCGCAGCTAGGCAAAGATGCCCTGCTTCACGGACTAGAATTCCCTTGGCTCAAACACTTCCTTTGTTTGAAAGTAGCACATACGAAGCTGTTAAAACTGAAAGAGCCTGTTGGGGTAAAAACAGCGTTGGAGCTTGCTGGTTTTCAATTTGAGGGAACGAGCCACCGCGCCATTGAAGATGCAAGGAATACTGCGCGTATTCTGGAACATCATTTTGGCGAATGGCAATTTCAAGATCCGAAAATGATTAAGGTTGTGCGCTAAACAAAGGTGGATCGTTGTTTCAAAACAGATTCTAAGGACTCCAATTCAGCTTTCAATTTCGCTTCATCCCACCCGAGTATGATTGCTAACTCTGCTCCTACTCTTCTTTTTGTTCTTCTTACTGAAGCAATATTGAAATTGATGCGCCCCGTTCTTCGGTCAAAGAAGTCTTGCAGTGAACACACCATTTCATGGGTCACAGTGTAGTTGAGCTCCGCTAAAATAAGTGCCGTTTCAGACGTTTCTTGGCTTAAGAAACCTTTCGCTTGCTTCAGAATTTGCTCAGATGCACTGCCATAATTGTGCACGATGTATTCCATTTGCATGGGCGTTGCGAAATTAGGAAATGCGTGTTCCAATCGTTGAATTTCGGCTTCTACCTCGCTATATGAAGCGAAGGATGAAGTGACCATTTTGCGCTCATCTGTTGAACATTTGGCAGTGATTCCAAGTCGTTGAGCTACCTCATCAGTTACTCTTTCGGCCATTTTTCGATACCCCGTGAGTTTCCCACCAGCAATAGAGATCAATCCGTTCTCTGAATTAAAAATTTCATCTTTCCGACTTATGGCAGAAGCTGATTTGCCTTCTTCGTGAATGAGTGGACGTAAGCCTGCCCATGAGGAATCTACATCATCTAAGGAAATTGCTTGTTCGGGAAACATGTAATTCACGGCTTCCAGAATGTACTCGGCATCAGCTAGGGTGACATCTAGATTGGATTTGTCGCCGGTAAACTCGGTATCAGTGGTTCCCAAATAAGTTGTATTGCCTCGGGGAATGGCGAAAATCATACGTCGGTCCGTATGGTCAAAATAGACCGTTTGTTGGATGGGAAGCTTCGTCCTAGGAATCACTAAGTGAATTCCTTTCGTTAAGTGCAGTTTTTTGCCTGACAATTTTTCCTGAAGCGAGCGCACATCATCTACCCAAGGTCCTGTGGCGTTCACCACAACTGTTGATTGAATGCTGAATGTTTGACCTGAAAGCATGTCTTTGGCCTTTACACCGACTACTTTTCCTTCGTTCAGAATAAGGTCCTCTGCTTTGATGTAGTTTGCTACGCAGGCATTTTCTGCTGCCGCTGTTTGTATGACCGACATCACTAAGCGCGCATCATCTGTTCGATATTCGGCGTAAAGCCCTCCTCCTTCAAGAATCTCTTCGCGCAGCAAAGGTTCAGCTGCTAATGTTTCCTTTTCGTTTAGCATTTGCCTTCGATCTTCTGGAGCAACACCAGCTAAAAAATCATATACCGAGAGTCCCATACTGGTAAGCCAGTAACCGTAATTCCCATCTTTTATCAAAGGGAGCAACATTTTGTCAGGATGCACTAAATGCGGCGCTAGATTGTGAACAATGGCCCTTTCCCGTCCTACTTCATTGACCAATTTAAACTCCATCTGCTTGAGGTATCGCAGACCGCCGTGAATGAGTTTTGTGCTTCGCGAACTGGTTCCAGAGGCGAAATCATTCATTTCAATCAGGGCTGTTTTTACACCACGCAGACTTGCATCGAGTGCGATTCCAGCCCCAGTAATTCCGCCACCAATGATGATTAAATCAAAGGATTCTGTTTGAAGTTTTGCTAAGTTTTCAGTCCTGATCATGCGCTAACCAACCTATTGTTCTTGACACCGCCTTTTGCCAGCCGGCGTATAGTTTATTCACTTCTGTTTTGGATTTGCGCGGATTGAAGATGGCGTCTGTTTTTCGAAACGCTTGTACATCTTCGAACGACCAAATTCCCGCGCCAATCCCTGCCATAAATCCGGCACCAATGGCTGTGGACTCCACTTCACTGGGTCGATTGACCGTTACCTGGATCATGTCGGCCTGAAATTGCATTAAAAAGTTATTTGAGCTCGCACCACCATCTACCCGAAGCGAATGGATGGGCAATTCAGCGTCTGCAATCATTGCGTCTAGGACGTCCCTTGTTTGGTAAGCCATAGATTCTAGTGTTGCTTTCACAATTTCGGGTTTCCCAGTGTCCCGAGTTAGTCCGAACATTGCTCCACGTGCGTACATGTCCCAATGCGGCGCTCCCAGACCTACGAACGCGGGAACAACATAGATGGGGTCTTCATTGTCTGCTTGAGTAGCGAAGTACTCCGAATCAGGCGCTTCATCAATGATACGCAGTCCGTCTCGCAGCCATTGAATGGCTGCTCCAGCGATGAAAACCGAGCCTTCCATGGCATAGGTCACCTCTTTGTTAGTGCTCCAAGCGATGGTATTCAAGAGACCGAAATTTGATTTTCGTGGTTTGGCACCGACATTCATAAGCATGAAACATCCCGTTCCGTAGGTGTTCTTCACCATCCCCTTTTTGAAGCAAGCTTGTCCGAACAAAGCTGCTTGCTGATCTCCAGCCACACCGTTAATAGGCACTTCTACCCCATCAATCTTGGCCTTTCCAAAGAATCCAATGGAGTTGAGAACTTTGGGTAAAGCTTCTTTTCGCACACCGAAGAGGTCAAGTAATTTTTCGTCCCACTTCATGTCCTTAATATTGAAAAGCATTGTGCGCGAAGCATTGGAAGTATCTGTGCTAAAGGACGTTCTTTCGGTCAAGTTCCAGATGAGCCATGTATCTACCGTTCCGAAGCACAATTCGCCCTGTTCCATCAGTATTTTCGCCTCAGGCACATGCTGTAAAATCCAATTCATTTTACTTGCAGAGAAGTAGGCATCAATGATTAAACCTGTATTTTCTTTGATGTATTCGCCGTGTCCTTTGGTGCGCAGTTGATCACAAAAAGCGGCTGTACGCTTGTCTTGCCAGACAATGGCATTGCAGAGCGGACGTCCAGTTGTTCTGTTCCAAGCTACGGTTGTTTCGCGTTGGTTGGTAATACCAATGCTGATGAGTTCTTGTGGCTTCACGTTGTTTCGTTCCAAGACCTCAAAGAGCATGTCACGTTGAGAGCTCCACAGTTCTTCTGCGTCGTGTTCTACCCATCCTTGTTTCGGGAAAAACTGTTGAAATTCGCGTTGGGCCACACCAATGATGCTTCCTTGATGATTCATCAGAAGCGCGCGCGAGGAGGTAGTTCCTTGATCAAGCGTTAAAATGTACTTTTTCATAGTTCGAAAGAAAGGTAAGAACTACTGTTGATTGGCTCATCTATTTTGAGAAGTAATTAACTTGTGAACATGAAGATTCATCAACTTGTACTATTTGCCCAATCGCTTGAAGAGCAGGAACGTTTTTACATTGATCATTTGGGTTTTGAAGGTAAACGAAGTGAGGGCAAACTTCATATTCATGCTGGCAACACTGAACTTATTTTTAGAGAACGAACCAACCCACCCCATTACCATTTTGCTTTTTTGATTCCGACGGGACAACTCCCTGAAGCCATTTCATTCGCATCGAAGAAGCAACTCACATTGCTTTTACACAACAACGAACCTGTTATTGATTTTGGCACTGGTCAGGCCATTTACTTTTATGATCCTTCTGGAAATATTGTTGAGTTTATTGATCGTCCGTCGTTAAAACGCACCTCAAGTCAGCCTTTTTCCGCCAAGAGGGTCATTTGCATAAATGAAATTGGACTTCCCCATTCAGATCCCTTCACTGAAGCTGAATCCCTTGTTGCAAAATTTGGCATTGTACCGTTGGACCGCAGTCGGTTTGACGATAACTTTTGTTGGGTGGGAAACTTCGAGGGCACATTTTTAGTGGTGAAGGTTGGCCGAAACTGGCTTCCGACTCATTTACAGGCTATTCCGAATGACTTCGACATCGTATTTGAAACCGAAAGCGGGATGCATGCAGCTTCTTTCAGATATGAGTAAACTTCATTTTCATTTCTGCATCTTTGCAGTGAGATTTATTTCCTCTGGATGATTCAACGCATAGCCTTTTTAGTTCGTCACGAAGCCCGCATGGAGTTCAGGCAGCAGCATACCTTAATAGGCATTGCACTTTTTGCGCTTTCGACGGTATATTTATGTTATCAGGCATTTCAGAAGATTGAGCAAGGCAAAGTATGGAGTTCACTGCTTTGGATCATTATTCTCTTCACGGCCTTTAGTGCTATTGGAAAGAGTTTTCAGCAGCAACAGCGTGGATTGCGCTTGTACCTTTATTGGACTGTTTCGCCAGGAGAGTTCATTTTAGCGAAAGTAGTTTACAACATGGGGCTGATGCTTTTGCTTGGTTTTCTGGCTTTTGGAGCATTCGTGCTTTTCCTTGGTTCAGCCCCTTTTGAAAGCACCATGTGGGGTCCCTATTTGTTGGGGGTTGGTCTAGGCTCAATTGGTTTTGCTTCGCTTTTGACCTTAGTAAGTGGAATTGCTGCACAAAGCGAAAGTGGAGTTGGATTGACTGCTGTTTTGGGCATTCCAATTGTGATTCCGTTGATTCTACTTTTGAACCGCTACAACGAGAACATACTTGTGAACGTTCCTTTTAGCGAAAATGTGCAAAATCTTGGGTTCTTGGGGGTATTAACACTTGGCATTCTGGGGCTGAGCTACATCTTATTTCCTTACCTTTGGCGTGATTAATAGTTCGACTCAAAAATGAGGCAAAATTGGTGGAAAATTCTGTGCATTCTTCTGTTGGTGTACACCTTGGGAATGACCTTCTACGTCAAGCTAAACCCAGGAATTGTAGCAGTTTCAGAAACAACAATTCAACCAGGATACAATGAATTGACACTGGTAGGTTTCAACACCCATTTCGAGGAGCAAAGAGAGTCACTCCAACTTTTTGTGCGTTCTGACACCAATTTTATTTGCACTGACATTCTGGAAGTGTTGAGCAACGACAAAGTTGTGTTTGGGTTTATCACTCCTACAGAACTCCCTACCCCTAGTTTGGATTTGTATTGCAACAATGACGAGGACGGGACGCTCTATTTAGGCAATGCACTGTATTGTGACGGAAGTAGCAAAGGAGCTATTCTTGAAGACTGTAAAGTAGACGTAAAAACGGATGCTCAAACCGGATTTGGTTATCCGTTTCAGCCGCGCATTTTTGAAAGCATTCGAAACTTGATGTTGCACGTTCCTATGTGGTTTACGATGTTCGCCATTTTGCTCATCAGTTTTGTTTCTTCCATTCGTTACCTCAACAATCCGAAGAAGGAATGGGATTTACGCGCAGAAACAAGTGTGAATGTAGGTTTGGTCTTTGCTTTCCTCGGATTGATCACGGGGTCAATCTGGGCGCGTTTTGCTTGGGGAGCATGGTGGGTAAATGACCCACAGTTGAATGGGGCATTGGTGACCACATTAATTTACATCGGTTACATTGTCTTGAGAGCAGGCATTACAGATGACCAGAAAAAGGCACGTGTTGCCGCTGTATTCAACATCTTTGCGTATGTAATCTTGTTCATTCTATTGATGATTCTCCCTCGTTTTTCTGAGGGATTGCACCCTGGAAAAGGGGGGAATCCAGGATTTAACACATACGACTTAAACAGCAGCCTTAGGGCAGTTTTCTATCCGGCTGTATTAGGGTGGATCCTACTAGGATATTGGATTTACCACTTGCACTTGAGAATGAACCGACTTCGCAACAAATTGTATTATGATGAAGAACTATAAATACATCGTTTTTGCACTTATTATGTTGATCTCGCAAGCAGCGCGTGCTGAGCAATTGAGTGTTTTGGAAGAAACATTTTTCTCGAGTGGAAAAATCTACGTTGTAGTAACGGTATGCATGGTTATCCTCATCGGAATATTTATTTACCTCTTTCGCACAGAGCGAAAGTTGAAAGAATTGGAACAGGAAGTTTACGCTAAGAACAAAGAGTCATGAATAAAACAGGAATCGTATTGATTGTGCTGATAGCAGTTGTGGTGGGAACGTTCATTGCGACATTCACAGGTGCCAGCACTTCCGTAAGTTTTGACGAAGCCTTCGCCAATCCAGGAAAAGAATTTAAAGTATCTGGTGTTTTAGACAAGACTCAGCCAGTGGTTTACAATCCGGAAGAGGATACTGAACTCACTACGTTTCACATGATTGATGAAAACAATGTGGTGAGAGAAGTTAAACTCAGAAAGGCAAAACCAACCGGTTTAGAACAATCTGAAAAAGTACACCTCTATGGGCAAGTTGAAAATGGTGAGTTCTACGCCAACGAAATGCTCATGAAATGTCCGTCTAAATACGACGAAAACAATCACTTGCTGGAAACAGCTGAAGCCTCTGCAAGGTAATGGATATTGTCTACACGGGAGAATGGACTTGGGTTGCACGATTAGGTCAGTTCCTTGTAGCTACCGGATTTGCAGCCGCTTTACTAGCGCTTTTTGGATACCTGAAAGGGTCGCTTGGTAAAGGAGATGAAGGATGGAAGAGTTTTGGACGAAAAGCCTATTGGGTGCACATTGTCTCGTTCTTTTCAGTGATTGTGTTGATGTATGTGTTGATTTTCAATCACCGCTACGAATTCCAATATGTTTGGAAGTACCTGAACAATGAGATGCCTACCCAATTGCAATTTGCCAGTTTTTGGGGCGGACAAGAAGGCGGGTTCCTCTTGTGGATGTTTTGGCACTTGGTGCTTTCCATTATTATCCTGCGAAAAAAAGGTGCTTGGGAAGGGCCTGTTATGACGTTTATTGCAGCAGTTCAAGCTTCTCTAGCTTGCATGCTTTTAGGCGTGTACTTTGGTGATTACCAATTTGGACTTGATCCGTTTTTACTTACCAGAGAAGCGCCAGCAAACCTGGGTATGCCTTGGACGAAGCTGAGTGACTACTTGACGCGACTTCCCATGTTTGAGAACGGACAAGGTTTGAATCCGTTACTACAGAATTACTGGATGGTCATTCACCCTCCTACCCTCTTCCTCGGATTTGCGTCTACGGTGGTTCCATTCGCTTTCGCGTTAGCAGGCCTTTGGAAGAAAAAATACATTGAATGGATGCGTCCGGCTACACCTTGGGCCTTCTTTGGAGTGATGATTTTGGGCACAGGTATCCTCATGGGAGGTGCTTGGGCTTATGAAGCATTGAGTTTCGGTGGATTCTGGGCGTGGGACCCAGTTGAAAACTCATCACTAGTGCCATGGATTCTTTTAGTTGGTGGTGCTCACCTTTTGATGGTGAATCGAAAAAAGGTAACCAGTGTTTTCTCAGCGCTATTTCTCATTATTGGCGCTCACCTTTTGATTGTTTACAGCACCTTTTTAACGAAGAGCGGAATTTTAGGAGATACCTCTGTTCACTCATTCGTTGACAGTGGGATTTTACCTCAATTATTGGTGTACTTATTGGCTTTCGCTGGATTGGCGACGGTTATGATGATACGGTCTACCCGATCAAGATGGATCATCACGGGGGTATTCGGTGTGCTCTTTTTAACTGGATTGATTGGCGATGCCGTTGTGCCAACCATTATCTATGTTGCTTTATTGGGTGTGTTGCTGATCAAAGCATACCGCAAAGACATTCCAAAACCTCAGGTAGAAGAAGAGTTGTGGTCACGTGAGTTTTGGATTTTCATTGGAAGCATGGTGCTGCTTGCTGCGGCCATTCACATTTCCTTCCAAACTTCGCTGAATGTGTTCAACAAGTTGCTTGTTCCGTTCGAAGGGGCATTTACTTCTTTGTACGAAGCTACAGATTGGACGCTGGCGAAATCACTAGCAGACCACTCTTTCGCCCCAAATACAGACTACAAACAAAGTTACCACATTGTGCAAGTGCCATTGGCGTTCTTGTTCATTATGCTCATTGGCTTCACACAGTGGCTTAAGTACAAGAAAACCGACATGAAGAAATTCATCAAGAAGATTTCACGGTCATTCTTGATTGCATCTGTATTGATGTTTGTAGTGCTGTTGTTTGCTGATTTTCGCGCTTCTGATTTCCCTGTGGCAGCGCTGATTTTCGCTTGCATCTTCGCCTTCACGTCCAACTTTGACTACCTCATCTCAATGGCGAAAGGCAAGTGGGACAAATCAGGAGCCAGTATCGCGCACATTGGTTTTGCACTGCTCATCTTCGGCGCGGTAATATCTACTTCGCAGAGCGACATTATTTCCCAGAATCAAATTGGGAACATTCAAGACTTGAATGCCGATTTGAACAACCGTGAAGACATGCTCCTGATGCAGAATGACACGCTTCCGATGGGAGATTATTTCATTTCGTACACAGACCGATATGTTGAGGGCATTCACTATAAATTTAGAGTTCAATACTTCGAAAACATTCCTCGTCAGTACAAAAAAGACGAAGTAGTGTACTACGGAGGAATGATCTTTGAGGCGAAAGAAGATCACATTGCTAAAAGAAATTTCTTGGAGCAAATGACCGACAAATGGCGACGAATTGATTTCCCCAATCAACGCCATGCGAAAGAAGCGGTACGCTGGACCAGTGGTACGAAAGGAGACTCCCTATTCACACTTGAGCCGAGAATTCAGCTCAACGAACAAATGGGAAATGCACCAGAACCTGACACACGTCACATGCTTCACAAAGACCTTTACACGCACTTGAAATGGGCGCGTTTGAGTGAGCCTGAGACAGATGAAGAAGGATTTTTAGAAGGACGTGCACACGATGTTCATGTAGGTGACAGCATGATTGTGAGTAACATCTTAGTCACTTTTGATGACATTGTAGCCCTTCCTGACAGTGAAAAAGCAGAGAACAATGTGTTCATAGACGACATCGCGCTTCAAGTAAAAATGACTTTGAAGGAAAAGGGCGAAGAGGAAGTGATCAAGCCACTCTGGATAGTGCGTGATTCACAAATCATTCCTGACATGGTTGATGTTGAAGATTGGGGACTACGTGTTTTGATTAACCGCTTCGACCCGTCTACACAGACCATTAACCTCACCATTTGGGAGCACGAATCTATACGCAGAGATTTCATTGTGATGCAAGCGGTAGTTTTCCCTCAGATTAACATCCTATGGATCGGGTGTTTGATCATGATTTTGGGTACCACCTTGGCTGTTCGTCACCGAATCCGCCTGGCTCGAAACTCGAAACTGGAGGAATGAGCACTCCCCATTCCATAGATATTATTGGAAGCGGAAATGTAGCCACTCAACTTGCAATGGCCTTGCACCAGCAAGGAATTGTGATTGAACATATTTACGTTCGAAACCTTGAACGTGCCTCTTTATTGGCGAAAACAGTAGACGCTGATTTAGCTGAGTTTAACGACATTCCAGAGCACGGACCGCTAATGATCATGGCGGTAAGTGATGATGCCATTCAAACGGTTTCGGTTCAACTACCTCTGACGCGCAAAGTTGCACATACAAGTGGCGCTGTTGCTTTGAATGAATTGCAGCAGAAAACAAGGGCCGTTTTTTATCCTTTACAGACATTCAGCAAAACGAAACGCACAGATTGGTCTAAACTTCCTATCTTGATTGAAAGCAACGATATGACCTTTGCTTCGGAGTTGGATTCCCTCGCGCGACTATTGACGAACAACGTCCAGCAACTGAACTCTGTGCAACTTATAAAACTCTATGTAGCGGGCGTTATGG
>CAYGUR010000089.1:0-11791 GCA_964353035.1 uncultured Comamonadaceae bacterium
TGCGACTGATCAAGGAAACCATTGCCAAGGGCGAACAAGTCCTCTACCTCTTGCCTGAGATTGCGCTCACAACCCAGCTCATCCAACGATTGCAGCGTTACTTCGGTGATGAAATTGGGGTGTACCATTCGAAGTTCAACCAAATGGAACGTGCCGAAACATGGAACAAAACACTTCACCCTGAAGCACAAGGTTACCAAATTGTTATGGGCGCACGTTCTTCGGTGTTTTTACCCTTTCAAAAACTCGGATTGGTGATTGTAGACGAAGAACATGAGACCAGTTACAAACAGCATGACCCTGCTCCGCGCTACCACGGAAGAGATGCCGCTGTGGTTTTGGCCATGCTCCACAAGGCGAAGGTGCTCATGGGAAGTGCTACTCCCGCGGTGGAGACCTTTTACAATGCCGAAGAGGGTCGCTACGGATTGGTGCAGCTCAAACACCGCTTTGGCGACTTAATTATGCCTGAGATTCAATGCGCTGATGTGGCCAAAGAATTGAAAAAGCGCACCATGAAGTCGCACTTCACTTCTTTCCTGCTGGAAGCCATGGAAGACACGCTCAAGCGCAACAAACAGATAATCTTGTTCCAAAACCGACGGGGATACGCTCCCTTGTGGCAATGTAAAACATGTGGTTGGGTGCCACAATGCATGCGCTGCGACGTCAGCTTGACCTACCACAAACGTGAACACCATCTCAATTGCCATTATTGCGGATACTCTGTTCGTCCGCCGGTGATATGCGGTGCCTGTGGAAGTCATGACATCCGTTCCATTGGTTTTGGGACGGAAAAGATTGAAGAGGACTTAGCGCTTTTCTTGCCCAAGGCGAAAGTTGCACGAATGGACCTAGATACCACCCGTTCGAAACATGCCTACCAAAAGCTATTGACCGATTTCGATGCGGGGGAAATTGACATCCTCGTGGGAACGCAAATGGTGACCAAAGGATTGGATTTTGAAAATGTAGAATTGGTCAGCGTCTTAAACGCAGATGCCATGCTCAACTTCCCTGATTTTCGCGCCTTCGAAAAGGCATTTCAGCTCATGACGCAAGTGGCAGGTAGGGCAGGACGAAGAAACGAACGTGGAAGGGTCATCATTCAAACGTACAATCCAGATCATTGGGTGATTCAAAAAGTGATGCAGTATGATTTCGAAAGCCTGTACAAACAAGAGTTAACAGAGCGTTATGCATACCACTATCCGCCGTTTTACCGCCTCATCAAATTGAACCTTCGTCACAAAAGTGAAGGATTCCTGTACAATGCGGCGAAAGATTTGGCGAAAGAGCTCAAAGTACACTTTGCAGATCGTGTCATTGGTCCAGAAGCACCCTATGTTGCGCGAATCAACAACTATTACCACCAGAATATCTTGCTCAAACTGGAGCGCGACTATTCGCCAGCCAAGTTCAAAAAGATTGTGCAGAACGTGATCGTGCAGTTTCAGACCGACAAAGAGATGCGGAGTATTCGCATTGTGCCAGACGTAGATCCGATGTAAGGTCTATTGGTATTCTCGAGCCCCAAAAATACTGCTTCCCACGCGCACCATGGTACTGCCTTCTTCAATGGCGAGCTGGAAATCTCCACTCATTCCCATAGATAGCGTTGTGAAGGTTTCAGCGGGAAATTGGTCTCCTTTCAATCGGTCAAAGAGGTTTTTTAAGGATGCGAACTCCTTCCGCACTTGGTGCGAATCATCCGTAAAAGTGGCCATACCCATCAACCCTGTGACCAAAATATGTTCGAACTTGTTGATGCGTCCTGAATTCAGGAACTCCATCAATTCGGGTTCGTCAAATCCAAATTTACTGCTCTCCTCAGCGATGTGCATTTGCAGCAGCACCTTGATCACACGGTCTTCTTGCGCCGCTCGTTTATTGATTTCTTTCAACAACTTCTCACTGTCAACGGCGTGGATGAGGTGTACGAAAGATGCGATGTACTTGACCTTATTCCGTTGCAGATGTCCGATCAAATGCCATTCAATGTCTTTCGGAAGTGCCTCAGCTTTGTCTACGAGCTCTTGAACTTTATTCTCCCCAAAAATCCGCTGTCCCGCTTTGTATGCAGCCTCTATAGCTTCATTCGGATGCGTTTTCGAAACCGCCACCAAGGTCACATGTTCGGGTAGGACCGAATTGATTTCGTTTAAATTGGAAATGATTTCTTCTGGGGTGGCGGTCATATCACTTACTTGTGGGGTTCACTAAATTCAAAGATAGTAAGTCCGCTGCGCAGTTTGGGTTCAATCCAAGTTGATTTTGGGGGCATAGATTCACCCAAATCAGAGATGCGTTTCAGCTGGTCAAAAGGAACAGGGTGAAGAATGAAGGCACACGCCGCTTTGCCGCTGTCTACCAACTCAACAATGCGCTTGAGGCCAGTTGTTTCAGGCTCGAACGAGATACGTGGATCAGTTCGCAAGTCTTGTACATTCAAGATGGGAAGCAAAATTTGCTGCTTCAACCACGCGGCATCGGGCAGTTCAAGGTGCACATCTTCACTAAAGTCCAATCGGAACCAAGCGCCATCAATGTAGAGGTCAATGGTTCCCACCTTCGGAAGGAGGTCTTTGTGCACTAGCTTCTTCACTGAGACACGTTCGCCAATGGCCTTCAAAAATGCCTCAGTGCTCATTTCGCCCAATGTAGAAACAAGCCTGTGGTAGCCATGAATCACCAATCCCGAAGCGGGAATCATAAAGGCCATGAAGAAATCAGAGGCCAATGCGAGAGCAGTGGGGTTTTCGGCTCTTCGTTTTTCAGCCAGCAAAACCGAGGATGCACTGCGGTGATGTCCGTCAGCGATGTACAAGGCAGGCATTGCTTCAAATAACGATTGAACAAATTCAATTTCCTTCTGATCTGTCAACAGCCAAAGTTGGTGCTCCAATTCATCGGTGGTAGAAAAATGATTGGTAGTTTCCCGTTCCATGACCTCTTGGTAAAAGGCGTTCAGTTCAGGGACATCATTGTGGCAGAGCAGAATAGGTTCAGCATTGAAGTTGGTGATGTCTAGGTACTCACAGAAGATTTTTTCACGTACCTCTAAGGTTTGTTCATGAATCTTGATGTGGCCTGAACGGTAATCGTCTGTGTGCACACCGGCGATAATACCAATGGAATCCAATCCATTCTTAATCTGGCGATACACGTACAGGCTTGGTTGTTCGTCTTGAATAAATACACCTTCCTTGACAAAGTGCTCAAACTTCGTTCGCACTTTCAAAAACCGATCAGCAGAACCATCTTGCGAAGGCATAGGTTCATCGTAATCAGGATTGATCACATGGATAAAGGTGTATGGATTATTTGACAGCTTATCATGGAGCTGCTGTTCATCATACGAAACGTAGGAACGCGACGCTACAAGATGCACTTTGTCAGTTGCCGGACGAAATGCGCGAAAAGGACTAATTCTGGCCATATTGATCATTGCAAATGGAGCTGCAATGTCCGAAAAAAGGAGGTGCGAAACCATTGATTTGGCAAAACAAACAATTGCAATTTGAGTAGTTCTACCTATGGGAAGAGTGTAAAAGATGGTCTACTTTTGATATGACCTTATGCCACAGAAACTTATACTCGTATTCTTCGTCGGAATCTACTGTTCCATTTCATTGTCTGCTCAAGATGAGAAGTCAAGAATTGACAGATGGTTAGAGGAAGTAGCTCTACCTTCTACCACTCCGGAACAAGCCATGGAACTTGTGTTAAAGGCTGTTGAGTACGCTCGAGAAGAGTCGCCTTCCGAATTCTCAAAAGCACTGCATAACCTAGGCGTATTGTACGATACGCGCAGTGAATTTGATAAAGCACTGTACTATTTAGATTCTGCCGAAGTGGTTAGTAGGTCCATGGAACAATTCGATTGGCTCACAAAAACCATCAATAGCAAGGGAGTTGTCTATTTAAGACAGGGGAAGTACGATGCTGCGCTCAGCAACTTTCTTGAAGTTATCGCCCTTTCGGACGTTCAGAATCAATTGGATACTAAAATTATTGCGCTACGCAACGCCGGACATGTAGCATATTACCAGAACTTGTTGGAAGATGCGATGGAGTTTTACACACGCGCAACAGAAATCGCACGTACCGCAGGAAGTCCGGCTACTATTGCCGGTTGCTATTCTGATCAAGCACTTATTTTCGGGACGAAAGGTGAACTTGAAAAGGCCCTGACGATGAATGCCAAGGCGGCTAGAATTTATGAAGATGGCGAAGGTCTTTCAGATTTGAACTTGGCGAACATCTATCAGAACATGGGGGTGTTGTCAAAACAGATGGGTAAAACCGAAGATGCGGAACAGTATTATGCCGATTCAGAAGCCATATTTACCGCTCTTGGGAACGACGAAGGTTTGGCCCAGACCGCGGTGAATAGGAGTGAGCTTTTCATTTTAGTTGGACGCTATGACCTGGCTGTTTCAAGTTTGCAAAAGGCCCTGACTATTAGCAAACGCATTGGTTCCAACGAAGGCGTAATGTACTCACACATGGGGTTAGCTAACGCATTTGAAGCTGCAGGAAATGCGGATAGCGCGTTGTTCCACTTCAGGATCTACCACGCTGTAGAAGACAGCCTGATGAACAGTAGGATCAACGCGCAGCTCAGCGAAATGCGTTTGAAATATGAAAAAGCTGAAAATGAACGGAAAATTGAACTTCTGGAGCACAATGCTGCTGAACAGCAAGTCGAAATCCAACTGCAGAAAGCTTCTTTCAGTAGATGGATCATTGTACTTGTAGGTTCCATCTTGGTCATCATTTTGGCAGGCGGAATCTACTACCTCTACAAACGAAATGAAGCCAATAAAAGAAAGCGCGAACGACTCAGACGTTTCTCTGAAGAGATGATCAAGTGGCAAGAAGATGAGCGAAAGAAGGTTGCGGGGGAATTGCACGATGGGATTGGGCAGAGTCTGGTGATGATGAAAAATCAACTCCAACGCTTTGAATCGGAAGACGATGAACAAGAAGAGGTTGTGCAAAAACTCGAAAATGCTGTTGCAGATACCATTCAAGAAGTACGCCTGATTTCATACGCACTTCGTCCGTTTTACTTGGACCTCCTTGGACTCGAAGGTGCCGTGAATGAATTGATTTCGGATGTACGAAAAAGTACTTCGATTAAAGTAGAAGAAAGAATTGACGGACTGAACAACAAGTTAGCCAAAGACCAAGAAATTCACATGTTCCGGATTTTCCAAGAAAGCATCCAAAACATCATTAAGCATTCAGTTGCCACTGAGGTTGTGATAAGTGTAAGTGCCGCGCATGAAGTGATGGAAGTATGTATTTCAGATAACGGTGTGGGTTTCGATTCGCGCATCGAGTTCAATGACATGCGTGGCTTTGGATTGCGGGGAATGAAGGAACGTGTGAATCTTTTAGGTGGAACATTGAAAGTAGATTCAGTAAGAGGAAATGGAACGACACTCACTTTTAAAATACCCTATTGATATGTCGATCACCAAACGAATTGTGATTGCTGATGACCATCCGATCTTTTTGAAAGGATTGGCAGATGTGGTGCAACGTGACCAAAACAATAGCGTGGTAGACGTTGCACACGATGGTGAAGAAGCCATTCAACTGACGCGCCTACTTCGTCCTCATTTGGTCATCTTGGACATTGAAATGCCCGGGTTGAACGGACTGGAAACGGCGCGTTTGATCAACCAAGAGTTTCCAGAAATTAAACTGATCATTCTCACCATGCACAACAATCCGGCGGCGTTGGATTTAGCCATGGCGAACAACGTGATGGGCTATGTGCTGAAAGAAAACGCAGTGACGGATGTGTGCGAATGCATCGATGAAGTATGGGAAGGAAAACACTTCGTTTCACCCCAAATGCGCGATTCACTGCAACGTAGAAATTATGAAGAAGGAAAGCTGAGCGACTTGACCGAAACGGAATTGAAAATCCTCAAGAAGATTGCAGCAAACATGACTTCTCGTTCGATTGCAGAGGAGCTGTTTATTTCAGAGAAAACGGTGAGTAACCACCGACAAAACATCGCGACCAAACTAGGGCTACACGGTGCACACATGTTGCTTCGCTACGCACTAGAAAACCAACGAATACTAACTACCATGATTGACTAAGTTGACGTTCATCTTCAACTAGAGACGTTCGTTCGAACAGTCAAGGCTCTCCTTTGATTGTTGAATGAACGTCTTGCTTTATGGACGGTAGACAGAACGCGGATAGTCAGACATGCGAACAGTTTCGCTTTTCAGTTCTTTCAGCGCGTCTTTTGCAATCCACTGTGCACTTTTGAACGGCATCTCCAGTAGTTCTTCTGCCAATTCGATGGCTGATTTCTGAAGGTCTCTGTTTCGTTTTCCAATGCTCCGAAGTGCCCAGTTCACGGCCTTTTTTACATATAGCCTATCATCGTCTGCGGCTTTCAAAATGAGCGGAAAGAAGGCTTCAAACACTTCATTGGTACTTTTCTTGTCACTGCTGCAGAATCCAGCCATGGTCGCAAAAGCAGCCCGTCGTTCAAATTCCTCTTCTCGATCAGCCCACGCTACAATTTTAGGCACGGCTAGTTTGCTTCGCGAAAATACACCCATGCAAAAGGAGTCGCAGATTTCCCAGTTGTTGAAGATTTCGATCCATTCCTCCATGAGCGCAGGAGTAAGGTCTTTCGGCTTGAAAATCTTAGCTGTGATGAGACGGGCTTCGTAAATACCAGTCGCGTAGAGTTCAAGAGCCAATTCACTGCTCTTGGGGATCTCCTTCAAAAGGGAATTCAAGTCCCGATGGTAAATTCCAAGCATGTTCGTTCCAACGATGCCAAATTTCTTTTGCTTTTGAAGAATCACTTCTTCATCGGCCAAAGCTTCGAGTCGTTCAACGATTTGCTCGCAATTGAGCATTACTTTACAATTTCGAGGATGCGATCAGCTAGTTCAAGACCAATGCGGTCTTGCGCTTCAACTGTTGCCGCTCCAATGTGCGGAGTCAACGAAATGTTAGGGTGCATCAAAAGGTCTTCGCGGGGTGTGGGCTCATTTTCGAACACATCCAATGCTGCTGCCTTTACATGTCCTGAATTCAACGCCGCTAGTAGCGCATCTTCATCAATGGAGCCGCCACGTGCTGTATTTACTAGCATCACACCTTTTTTTGATTTCGCCAATTCAGTGGCACCAAGAACAGCTGTTCCATCCTCTTGCTTTGGCACGTGAAGTGTGATGAGGTCAGCTTCTGAAAGCAATCCTTCCATTGAAACATTCGGCACTTTTACGTCAATTGACCCATGTCCTTCAATGTGAAGCTGCACCGGATTGTCATTCGGGAACATGTCGTAGGCAACTACTTTCATTCCACATCCAAGCGCGTAGCTAGCAACAGCTCTACCAATGCGACCAAAGCCAACAATTCCGAGTGTTTTTCCGCGGAGCTCCTGTCCTTTTCCGTACTTTTTCTTCAAGCCCTTAAAATCTTCCAGTCCGTTTACTGGCATCTGACGATTGCTGTCATAGAGCGAGCGCGAAAGGTTAAACAATTGTGCCATCACCATTTCGGCCACAGAGAGGGAAGATGAAGCAGGGGTGTTAAAAACGGTGATTCCTTTGCTTTCAGCGTAGGCTACATCAATGTTGTCAACTCCTACACCACCACGTCCTACGAACTTGAGGTTCGGACAGGCATCAATGAGTGGTTCACGCACTTTGGTGGCACTTCGAACCAGCAGACCAATATAGCCTTCATTGTTGATGGCATCAGCCAATTGATCTTGGGGAACGAAGTCGGTTACAACTGTAATTCCATTTGCTTCGAGCTTCGCCTTTCCTGAAGGAGAAATTCCGTCGTTTGCTAGTACTTTCATTGAATATGTTTAGGCTTTTACGCGAGCCAGTTCTTGCATTGTTTGAGTTAGAACTTCCACACTTTCGAGTGGCAGAGCGTTGTACATTGATGCACGGTAGCCACCTACAGAACGGTGTCCTTTCAATCCGTTGATGCCCGCAGCTTTCCACAATTGATCAAATTCACCTGCAAGGCTGTCATCTGCCAAACGGAAAGTTGGATTCATGTTCGAACGGTCTTCAACAGCAGCATGTCCAATGAACAACGGATTTGAATCAATCTCGTTGTAAAGTAAATCTGCTTTCGCTTGGTTCACTTTTTCAATGGCAGCAACTCCGCCATTTGCTTTCAACCAACGCAAGTTTAACATGCTCACGTAAACCGCAAACACGGGAGGCGTGTTGAACATACTGTCTTTCGCCAAGTGCACTTGAAGGTCTAGGTAAGAAGGGATGTTGTTCCCTGTTTTACCTAGTTTATTTTTGTCGAAGATGTAGACTACCGTTCCAGCAGGCCCCATGTTCTTTTGCGCTCCAGCATAAATCATACTGAAATCGGCAGCATTCACTTCTCTTGAGAAGATGTCGGAACTCATGTCGCAAATCAGGTCACAATCCACCTTCGGGAATTCTTTGTACTGCGTTCCGTAGATGGTGTTGTTCGAAGTGAAGTGCAGGTAAGAAGAGCCTTCAGCTGCTTTGATGTTTTTCGGGATGCTCGTGTATCCTGTTTCTTTAGAAGAGGCTACAACAACTGGATTTCCAACGTGTTTTGCTTCTTTGATGGCATTGCTTGCCCAGGTGCCCGTGTCTGCATACGATGCGGTACCACCTTGAGGGAGGTAGTTGTAGGCTGCGGTTAAGAATCCGAGGCTTGCCCCACCTTGCAAGAACAACACTTCATAATTCTCAGGGAGGTTCATGAGTTCTTTGACCAATGAGCGGGCTTCATCCATTACAGCTACGAAGTCTTTGCTTCGGTGCGAAATTTCGATGAGCGAAAGTCCCAATCCATTGAAATCAATAAGTGCCCTAGAGGCTTCTTCCATCACGCTTTGCGGAAGGATACAAGGTCCGGCTGAGAAGTTGTGAATTTTCATATTCTAACAGGTTGAAGTGCTTTTTCTAACTGTAGACAAAATTCAGAAAAACAAAGGGATTGAGTCGGGATTTGAAGGTTTTTTTTTGGATAATATAATGCGACCCAGCTTCAGAGGGATTATAATGCGACCCAGCTTCGCAGGGTCGAGGGAGTCTGTGGGTTGGAGTGCAGGGCGCCTTGCAGGGTCGCCTTGCAGGGTCGCCTCACCAGGCGACCGTAAAGGTGAATCGAAATGGTGAAATCAACATCGTCAGGTTTGCGGGGTTGATTGCACGAGGGGTCAGGACGCCATTTTGGCGATCCAGAGGGGCGATTGCAGAACTGTGGCATAAAAAAAGCCCCCTTTCGGAGGCTTTTCGCTTCATTCTAGCACATTTAAAAAACAGAACCTTCGTCAGCTTCACCTCCGGGAGGCAAGGCCTGGAAAGATTGAGTTGCATCTTCAGGTCTAGAGCGTGCACCGTATTGAATCGACTTACGGATGTCGTTGTATTCAGAGACTACAAATGGTTCACGATCTGAGAACTGCAGAACCAAAGGGTCTAGTTGATTCTTCAACAAAGCCACTGCTTCATCAATCAATGCGTAGGTTTGTTGGATCAACTTTGAACGTTGCACGATAGCTTCTCTTGGAGCAGTAATTAAGAGACCCGCTTCTTCCAAAAGTAAACGATGTGCATTGAACTTCTCTTCGTTCCATCCCAATGAAGCAAGTGGCTCTTGCCACTGCTCAGCAATGGTGAAGAGTGTGATGCATCTGCTGAGATTAACAGTGTTGTTCTCGTAAACCAGTGATGTCTTCTTCACATTCGTTTGAGACATCAATTCTTCATTTCCAACTTGGTGCGCATAGCTATTTAATATGCCACAAAGACGAATTGTCGATTCGTTTAAGGCTTTTAGCTTACTCTTCTTTCTGGAAGTGATGAGTTTGATGTCTTGCCTTCGCTCAGCGTCCAAAGATTGGATTTCGTCGCGGTACGATTTTAACGTCTCCATGATTTCTGGGATACGCTCTACGTTGCTGATTTTGGTTCCTTCTTTCTCTAAGAAATTTACCACGGCTTGCAACATCTGCCAGTCTGATCTAGCTGATCTTTTCATAAATGATAATTTTAGTTTTTACCCGACTTCGTGTCGGAATGTTGATCTCAAGTTGGACAAGAGGAATTAATTTTCAAAATCAATTCTGTCAAAAAAAAACCATTAATATCAGTTCTAAGGATTTCAGAATCAGGTCTTACTGCTCGGAATATTGGTTTTTAAAGGGTTCTAGCGGTTTTCAATCTTCATTCAAAATGGTGTGTTCCATGGCGGAAAGTTTCTGCCCAGTGTCTGAAAGTTTTTAGTCGATGATAAAATGTTTCTTTTCGGTCACCAAAAGTTTTCACTCGGTCGCACAAAGTTTTCACTCGGTTGTACAAAGTTTTCACTCGGTTGTGCACAGTTCTGATTTGGTTGCGCAAAGTTTTTGTTGCCTGTCTTACAGCGGTTGAAGTGTCATTGAACAATAGTCTTCTCTCTTCGAAAGTTTTGATGCGAAGGCAGATTGTCTTGTGATGACAGGGGATAAGTTGTGCCTCGATGACGAAAAGGTTATGGATGACGGCGTTCTAGCAGTAGGGGCGGACGTCAGTCCGCCCGAAAACACCCGTCAACACCCGTCAACGCCCGTCAACGTCCGAAAACACCCGTCAACGTTCACGTTCCCATCTGCGAATCCACATTTCCACGCCCAAAAACGCTTCAGGCAATCAAAACCGCTGTTACATTTTCGCCAACCACTCCTTAAAATCGTCCTTGCTCCTTGACAGGTACAGAAGTGACTCCAATTCAGCAAATGCATGCTTGTTAAAACACTTCGGGTAAGCACGTTTGAGAAGCTCAAGCCTTCGCTCTTCATCTTCCACTTCGCGAAGCAAAACAGCAATCTGTTGTGTTGTCAAACATGAAACGCCCAGTACCTGTTTCAAGAGTTTTTCACGATCACGCTCAAATTCAAAAGTATCAATTTCGTTGGTCCAAGTCTGCATCATCAAAGGTGAAGCAGGCGGAGCACAGCTGGCATCAACACTTACGTTTACCTCTACGTCTAGAGCAAGAGAGGTACTTTCAATACTGGTGTAGTTTCGTGCTAACGCCTCCTCTGCATTGTCGAGTTTTAAGGTGTAGGTGCTTGCATTCTTGATCAAACGCAATTTGGGAACTACCGAGGTGTCAAGCGACAAGTCTGTTCGGAGGTAGGTTTGAAGGGAGTCTTCAATGAGTACATCCACAAAATGTTTCGAGGTAGATAAGGAATCAATGGTGAGGTGCTTCGCCCCATCTTCGCCCAAAATGAAAGGAGTAGCAATTTCGTTCCCATCTAAAAAGAGCGTCACTTCCAAACTGTCAGGTGAAATGAACTCCATGGCCGCTTGTTGTGCACATAGCGACATGCCTAAAAGTAGGAGTGGAATGAATGTGATGATTCGTTGAAACATGCGTCTGTTCGATCTACGAGCTTGCGCCGACGAAGTTACGATTTACTGCCCCAACGTTTGCGTAAAGCAGCAACAGGAATTTTATCTGCGATGGTCGCAAGCACATTGTCTTTTCCTTGTTTGAAGAGAAAGGGCACAAACCATGCCACTGCGAAAAGGAGTAGGAAGTTAACCACAATGGCTAGAGCTAGACGTAAAAGAAGGTAGTCTTCAATGAAGGTATTCAGTGCTTGTGCGATGAAGGAGCCGAAGACCACAATGATACTGGTAATCACTCCTGGAAGGAGTTTCTTGATCAACCTAGACCAGTTCAATTTGACCAGTTTCAAGGAGAATGATTTCATCATGAAGAACTGCACGGCCACGG
>CAYGUR010000090.1:0-11790 GCA_964353035.1 uncultured Comamonadaceae bacterium
GACCATGGCACTGAATTGCGTTTGAGGTGTTTCGCTAATTTCCTTTAACGCAGTTTGATTGGCACCACCTCCGATCCAGCTGCCTGCAACCGTAGATAATCCCCGCCAAAACTCGCTATTGCGGTTCACAAGGGTGTCACCATGTCCAATAACAGGAAAAGCCAGTTCTTTTTCTTCCTCTGTTTCTCTGACCATGCTGAGGTTCACCACACTGCTGTGAATACCTGTGGTTTCATTGTACTGCGTAGCCAAAAGTGTGTCTACATTGAACTTTACCGCGTCATGCCAAGTAATCACGTCGCCTTGCGCCACAGAGTTGTTCGATTCAAGTTCAATCAGGTCTCGTTGTTCTTCGCTTAAAACACTAGAAGACATGACAACTTCGGCTTGCAGCAACTGAGGTTGCATTTTTGAAACAACGTACAAAGCCGTAGGGCCACCCAGAACAATTCCAATCGTCGCCGTAAAAAACATGACGATTGCTTTCGGCCCCAGATTAATAATTCCCTTCAAATCAATGCTCAAACAAAGAAGCACCAAACTAGCAGGAAGGAGGTATCTGGAAGCAACAAAGTACAGTTCGCTTTCCTCACCATCAACCAGTCCGAAGCTATTGTAGAATGCTGGGATGAAGTAGCACAATAGCAAAGACGGGACGTACTTGTAGAATTTTTTTGTCTTCGGGTGGTTCGAAGTGTAGAAAATCAAGGCTAAAGTAACGAGCAATAGACCTAGAACTACGGCGTCATTGTGAATGATGGCTGCAAGCATAAGTTCAGTTTTGGAATGCGCAAGATAAGAAGATGGGAACGAATCCTGTTTTTCGATTTAATGACATTTGAAAATTGCTTTAAACATTTAACTTGCATCATCTTACAACCAAAATCATTCTCATGAAAT
Organism: uncultured Comamonadaceae bacterium; assembly: GCA_964353035.1. Classification (GTDB taxonomy): domain Bacteria; phylum Bacteroidota; class Bacteroidia; order Flavobacteriales_D; family Sanyastnellaceae; genus JAQWQB01. The sequence continues at coordinate 901 of CAYGUR010000090.1, forward strand.
TATTAAAAGGAATCTTACTCATAGCCGGCATCTTACTTGGTGTGTGGGTTATTTTAGCCCTGATAGGGCCCAAAGAGTTTACCACCTCAAGAAGCATAGTTATAGACGCTAAACCAAGCGAGGTATACAGCCATGTGGTTGACTTTCGTGAATGGCAAGCATGGAGTCCATGGGCTGCCAAAGACAGCACAATGGTAACCACAGTTGAAGGTGAGCCTGGAGCGATGGGGACAATGTCGTGGACATCTGAATTAAGCGGCAACGGTTCACAAAAGTGCACAGAAGCAATTCCATACAGCAGCGTTAAAACTGAATTGGTTTTTGACGACTGGGAAGGAGTGAGTCAAGCCAATTGGAAGTTTGAAGAGGTAGATGGTGGAACCAAAGCAACATGGAGCATGGAAGGTGGAGAATTGCCTTTCATGATTAGGCCAATGATGTTGCTCATGGATGGAGTAGGTGCTTTAGAAAAGGACTATGACGAAGGCTTGAGCAAGTTGAAGGAGGTAGTAGAAAGTGCACCGAAGTTCTCTCCCGAAAGCGAGGTGATGGAAGCTGTGTATTACATCGGGAAATCACGCTCTGGAATCACAGAAGCCGATTTAGCAAATGGTTCGGAGCACGGTTCTGCCTACGGGGAAATTGGTGGGTTCATGGCACAAGCTACTGCAGAAGGAGCGGGAATGCCAATCTGCATTACGCATTCTTACAATGATGGGGTGATGGACTTAACCTTCGCTATTCCCGTAACTGATAGCCTAGAAGTGCCAGAAAACCTCGTATCAGGAGTTATTCCAGCCGGTGATTGCCTTACAGTGGTTCATTATGGTAGTTATGAGTCTACAGCAGAAAGCTGGGAGAAGTTTTCTGAATACATTGAGATGAATGGCATTCAACCACGACACGCACCCTATGAAATATACATGAATGATCCACAAACGGTGAATGACCCGTCTGAAATCATGACCAAGATTGTTTTTCCAATCTAAAGCTTACCTCAAGTTATTAAAATCGAAAAGCCGGACCACTTGCGTGTGTCCGGCTTAACTTTGACCAAGTAAATTGGTCTCCACCCTATATCATCTAATAATCAACTTCTCTTTGTAATCCTTGCTCAACAGGTGGATATGCAAGGAGTAAACTCCAGGTGTTAATTTTCGTTCAAAACGATAATCGAGTCTCGGATGAAGAGTTGTAATAGATAGAGTGTTGTTTTCAACGAGCTTACCACGTATGTCGTAAACTCTGATGTCTATTACGCTTGCTTCATTAGGAAGGTTTCCAAATTCAATAGAAATATTTTCGCCTGCACTAGGATTAGGGAAAATAATCATGCTAACTGACTCATTTTCAATTGAAGGGATACTGTTGTCTGCGTCGAAAATTAAATTGCAGTTTGCACCCCATTCGCTCCAGATTCCGCTCACCTCTGTACGTATTTGAACTGAATAGCTTTCGCCTGTAATGAAAAAGTCGTTCTCAGGAATCGTCAATTGATTGATGTAAGACGTCAAGATCAATTCTTCGCCTCCATGAGAAAACATCCATTCATATACGGTAGCACCAGCAGCAGGCTCAGCTTCTACTACATCAGAAGTGTTGAATACTCCTGATTGACAAATTGTTTCGTCAATGGCTGTCAACGGGATGTTTGATTGCATTTGAATACTGCAAGGCGTTCCCCAGTCTGACCAAATCTCATTTTGCCCCATAACACGCACCACCACTGTGGCAGTCATTCCATAACCGAGGTTTGGAACATTAGATAGCAGAAAAGACGTGTTGCTTCCGATGGTGAACTCTTCGGCAAAGAGGCCAATTGCGGGGTTTGTGAATTTCCAGTTGTACATGCTAGCCCCTTCCACAGGAATGCACGTCACTGAATCATCCAATGTCAAGTCGCTTGCCTCACATGAAGTCTCTGTTAACTGTGTAGGGTCAGGCGCGTTCGCACAATCAAATGGGATGTTCACAATTGTTGAGCTTAAACACCCGTTATCATCCTGAACCTCAGCGATGTATTCTCCAGCAGTTAAACCTTCGGCTACAGAAGTTTGAGCACCATTGGACCATAAGAAAGTATGGTTTCCGGTTCCTCCCATAGCGTTCACTACTGCTGAACCATCGTTACCACTGCAGGTTTCGGCGGTGATAATTAAACCTGTTGCCGTTAGAAGAGAAGGTTCAATAATTTGAACACTTTCATTTGCTGTGCAACCGTGTTCATCTGTACATTCTACAGAATAAGTTCCTGCTGAAAGCGCTTCAACTAAGCTGCCTGAAGCACCGTTGCTCCATGCGTAGGTGTAATTTCCAGATCCTCCAGAACCAGTTGCAGATGCAGATCCGTTTTCAAGTCCGTGACACGAAATGTCTGATTTGAAAACGCTCATATTCAGTGCTTGTGGATTGCTCAGAGAGAAGTTCGTTTCGCCAGAACAGCCTTGGTCATCAGTTACTGTAACACTGTAATTTCCAGGACCTTGTCCGCTAATTGAAGTCCAAGAATTTCCTGTGCTCCAAGAATAGCTATAGTTCCCAGTGCCACCACTAACAGAGACTTGAGCGCCTCCATCAGACATGCCATCGCAGGAGATTTCAGTAATGGTTAATGCGAGGTTCAGCGATGAACTTTCAGTAATTTGGAAGCTTTCTTCCGCAGCACATCCATTTTCGTCTGTGACTACTACCGAATAGTTGCCAATTGACAGGTCAACAATAGCAGCTCCAACTTCTCCAGTGCTCCAGTCTGCGATTAACGTTCCTGTGCCACCACTTGGATTCACTTCTGCGCTTCCAGGAAGACCGTTGCATGAAATATCAAAATCTGTCAAGTTGACTTCAATGGGATCAGGGTCTTCTAAATCAACAGCTCCGTCTGTGATGCAACCATTTGCATCAGTAACAATAACGTTGTACGAACCAGCAGTTAAATTGGCTGACGTGTTTCCTTGATCTCCAGAATCCCAGTTGACAATGTAGGGTGTCGTTCCTCCTGAAACAGTCGCGTCAAGCGAGCCATTAGCCATTCCAGGGCAGCTAGGTGATTCAGAAGTGACGTTTACATTCAATGCAGCAGGTTGGCTTATGGTTGCATTTGCTTGAGAAACGCATCCGTTGGCGTCAGTTACGGTCAGAGAATAGTTTCCTGCCGGACGCGCACTAATCGAACTTCCGGTATTGCCTGTGTTCCAACTGAAGCTGTAAGGACCATCTCCTGTGATCGAAGAGGTAATCGCTCCATTGGACTGTCCATAACAGCTGACGTCGGTAGTAGTAAGGGTAATGAATGCACCTGATGACACAACAACAAATCCTGAAATGGTATGCGAGTCAGAACCTGCAGCATTTCCTGCACTTAATGAGACGTTGTAAGTGCCTGGTGATGAGTAGGTAATGTTTTGTGGGTTTTGGCTGGAAGAACTTGAAGGGGTTCCACCAGGAAAACTCCAGTTCCATGAAGTTGGAGCATCCGTGCTTAAATCTTGAAAATCAACTTGCATGCCTGTGCATCCTTCATTGTTTGAAGCGCTGAAGTTTGCAGTAGGGGCTGGACCAAGTTCAATTTCTTCGACACAGAAGTCATGACTAATTTCATTCGTGAATACGCCATCTCCTTCGACCAAAATAGTTCCTTGAGAATCTGTGAGCACGTAAGAACCTGAAGTAAAGGTCATGCCGTCTCCGTAAACGTCGTAAAAGAAAAGCTGGTAACAACCTGCGGGAACGCAAATGGCTTCTGAATAAGTTCCACCGGCATTGCCGTTTACATAAGGTCCGCCTGAGGCAAGCACTGTTCCGTTGTCTACAACTTCCCAAGTAGTTTCTGATCCGAAATAGTCAACTGTGACTTCAAGTTCCAGTCCGGCACCTGTTGTAATCATGAACGCATTTACTTGGTCATTGTTAGATGAGTTTTCATCAGCATTTCCATTCGGAAGCGAAGTCCACGCAGCAAATTCGTGCTCGCCACCGCTGGCGCTTATCATTGGAAGTTCGACGGAAATGGAAGCTCCAGAATTTAAGTTGCCTGTCCACTCAAAGATTTGTGCATTTGTATTGTCAACGCTATAGTGAATATTCACGGCCGTTAGCTGGTTTGATCCGTAGTTGGTCAGTTGCACTTCCGGATTGAATGAACTGCTGCAGCTGCTTCCAATTGGTGCTGAAATGTCTGTGATACCGGCATCATAGTCGCTAACAGACATGCATCCCATTGAACTCAAAATTGAAAAACGGTCTCCGATAAACGTACTGCGCATGCGGTCTTTTTGTCCTTGCGAAAACATGTTCCTACAAGCTTCAGAGGTGTAGTCCATGTAGTTTTCAACTTGCTGCGTTCCAGAACAAGCAGGACTTGAGCAGCTTGCAGCCAAGATGGTAGGGGGTGTGTCGCAAACGCGGTCTCCTTGTGTTGTGCAATTGATTTCAGCGCTACAGCTAGTGGTTGTATGAAAGGTGTGATATAATCCTAAGTAGTGACCAACTTCATGGGCCAATGTGCGGTTCAATGCTGTGTTGGGCTTGATGTTTCCAACGGTTCCAATGGCATTGTGAAGAATAACAATTCCGTCTACCGGATTGTCAACAGGGAAATACGCAAAGCCTTGAATTCCGCTTTGGGCATTGTTGTCTTCAATTTCGTTTACGACCCAGATATTAAGGTAGTCTTCCCTCGGCCAGATTGAAAGTTGTTTAACCGTTAATTCATCAGCGCCTGAATCGCCTGTTGCCTGAATACCTTCATCGGCATAATTCGCTACTGATGTTCCGTTCACACGGTTGATTCCAGTTGTTGCGTTGCCGTCGGGGTCTCTGCTTGCTAAGCAAAACTCAAATCCTGTGTCAACTCCATCACCGTCTCCGTTGGTTCCAGGTAGTTTTCTGAAATCCTCATTGAGTGCAGTAATTGCACTCATGATTTGTTCTTCAGTAATGTTAGAGCCTTGTCCAATTGGTTCACCTTCGTGCAGCACATGCACAACCACAGGAATGGTATATATTTCATCCACTCGCTGATAGGAAGTGGCACTCAGTTCTTGAATGCGTTGTTCCAAATTGAAGAATGAACGTTGGTAAATTGGATCAGATTCAATTAAACGCTCGTGCAACTCATCGGTAGCACAAGGTGAAGTGTCTGACTGTCCGAAAACCCCTGTAGATAGGGCTAGGACGAAGGTAAGTACAGTAATAAATCGCGTTTTCATTGTTTTCAAGCTTACTTGCAGATTCATGTTTTGTATACATGAATTCGGCGTTCAGGGTTACACTTGAAAACGGGGAATAAAAAATAATAGAAGGGGACTATGGCGTCTTGAAAATTTCTACAAAGTGCGCGTAAAGTTCTGGATGCTCTTTTTGCATTCGCTTAGGGGCCTCAAAAAAATACTCGGCAGAAACGGCCAGAAATTCAGTCGGTGAGCTACCTCCGTAGTCATCAATGTCGGAATCATTGGCGTGAATCTCCCTCATTTTGAGGCGGATGAGGTCTAACCAAGGTGTTACAGCAGCATGACTTAGTAAAACTTCAGGCAAGCCATCAATAGCGCCGTCCCAACCATCAATCAAATGAACGAATTCATGGATGGCTGTGTTTTGTTTGTCTCTACCATTTTTAAATCCGTGAAGCAGCGCTTGCTTCGAAAGAATCATGGTTCTGTTCATGTATCCAGTACCTACCATTCCTGAGACATTTCGGTTTACCCCCTCAAGCTGATGGTCTTTTGTAAAGGAATTCGGATAGATGAGAACTTCGTCCAAATTGGGATATGAACTTTCACCAATATGATAAATGGGAATCAATCCGGCGGCGGCGACAAGCACTTTTTCTTAGTCGGAAATAGGTGTCTTAATCCCCGTGATTTTAGTTCTCGAAAGAAAGGTTTGAATCCGCTTCTGGAATTCAAGTTGTTCAGAAAAAGGAAGTCGATTGTAAAAATCGACTTCCTCTCTGAGTATGATTTGCCAAGTGTCAGGAAAGGATCCTTTAACAACTCGGGCTTGCTTCTTTTTAAAAAAGACAAATGCTTGGTAGGCGATGAATGTAAGCACTAAGGCCGCAATGATGACACCGACCATTGTTCTTAGTTTTTAGATGCAATCTCAAGCAATTCAACTTCGAAAATCAAGGTTGAATACGGAGGGATTGTTCCACCTGGAGCATTTCTAGCACCGTATCCTAATTCTTGTGGGATGTAAAGTTCGATTTTACCTCCAGGCTTGAGCAATTGCAGTCCTTCTGTCCATCCTGGGATCACTTGAGAAAGGCCGAAAGTAGCAGGTGTTCCTCTTTTGTAAGAGCTATCGAAGATGGTTCCATCAATCAGACGTCCTTCATAGTTTACAGTCACTTGGTCAGAAGGAACAGGGAAGTTTCCTTCACCTTCAGTAATGATCTTGTACTGCAATCCTGAAGCCGTTTCTTGAACGCCTTCTTTCGTCCTATTTTCTTCCAAAAAATCAATTCCTTTTTGCTTCTGCTCAGCTTCTTTAGCTTCTTTGCGCTTTTGTAGCTCAGCACGAATGTAACCGTCAGCTTGTTCAAGCGGGAAAAGAGAATCACCATTCAGTTGAGCACGCATACCTTGGGCAAGCATGTTTTCATTGATGTCATCAATGCCCTGAGTTTTCAGGTTTTCGCCAATGCTTACACCCAAAGCGTAAGAAATGGAATCTTGTGCGTTTGTAAGAGCGCCAGAATTCGCATTCACTGATTCGTTCGATTTGCAGCTCATCAGGATGAGACCTGCAGATAATACTAGCGTAGTGTATTTTAAAATCATGTTGTTGGTACTTGATCGCGTGTGAAGATAAGTTCGTTTCCTTCAGATAGTCGCGGGTTAAAAGAATATCCTTGAAGATTAAATGCTTTTAAATCTTCAATAGATGTAAGTTTGTTTTTAATGATGAATCTAGCCATGAGACCGCGTGCGTGTTTCGCATAGGTCATAACTATTTTGTATTCGTCGCCTTTCAAATCTTTGAAATGACATGTGAAAACTTCTCGCTTCAGCGCCTTAGTATTGACGGCTTTGAAGTATTCATTCGAAGCTAAGTTCACAATGGGCCCTTCGGTTTCTGATGCATTCAGTTTTTCAGCTAACCGGTCTTCCCAATAGCGATAAAGGTTCTTCTTGCTTGGCGTTATTGCCCAAGAAGTTCCCATTTCTAGTCGGTAAGGCTGAATGAGGTCCAAGGGACGAAGCACGCCATACAAGCCGCTCAAAATTCTCAAATGTTTTTGAGCAAACTCGAAATCCTGTTCAAGAAATAGGTCTGCCTGAAGCCCTCGATACACTTCTCCCTTGAACGCTAGAACAGCTTGCCAAGCATTTCCATTGTGAAAAGGAGTGTTCCATTCTTGGTAACGCACAAAATTCTGCTCAGCGATATCAAGAGAAACATTAAAAAGTTTCTCAAGCTGCTTCGCTGAAAGTTTCTTCAACTTTCCTACAAGGTAGGAAGCGTCTTCAAGGAAGAAAGGCTGACTTGCACTTTCGGTAACGTGAGGCGAATCAAAATTAAGCGTTTTGGCAGGTGATAAAAGTATGAGCATAACAAATCGTTCTTTGGAAAGACGGGGTTAAACGTCTTTTTTGAGTTTGATACCGCGAGGGGTAATTTCGATCTTTCGATCTTTGTACAACTGTCCAACCGCTTGTTTAAATGTTCCTTTAGAGATGCGAAGGCGAAGCTGAATTTCTTCAGCAGGTGTATTATCTGTTAAGCGAAGATAACCTCTGTGCTCGTGCAGTTTTTCCATGATTCGAACAATGGCATCATCAATTTTTGCGCGACCAGGCTTGTACATAGAAATGTACAAACTGTGTCCTTCGTTTTCACGAACATACCCCACGTAGGTTTCTCCTCTACGCATTCCTGGAAGTGCATCGTTCTTATGCAGAAATCCATTGAACTTATGGTCTACAATAATCGGCCAGCCAACATTGCTCTTTTCCTCAATTTGAAATCGAACTTCTTCACCCATCTGCAATTCGCTTTTCCGAGTTAAGAACTCATCGAGCTTGGTGGTGAGCACAGCTCGTTCTTCCATTTCACTGTACATCAATGTCATGTAGTAACGTCTTCCTTCTTCAATTGGAGCTCCTTGATATTCAGGGAACAACGGTAGCTCTTCTTCAACTCCTATATCTACGAAACCTACTTTCCCAGCTGTGTGCTCTACCTTCAAAAAAGCAATTCTTCCTGTTTCCACAAGCGGCTTCTTCATGGTGGCATGAATTTCCTTCTGGCGGTCAGTCCACAAAAATACTTCTAGCTCATCGCCTTCTTTATGTGCTGCTGTTAATTCACCCAAAGAGATGGGGATGGCTTGTCCCATGGCATCTAAATAGGCCATATTTCGCTCAATTCGAGCGATTGGGAGTGTGACGGTTGTTCCGGGCGTTGCAAAAAACATGAAGCGCAAAGGTAACGATTCGATTTACTCTATTCGTTGAAGTTTCCTATTTTTGAATGAAATCAAAACCAAAACCTGCAATGACTACAACTAATCTCAAGAAAACAGTGGGCGTTCGTCTGCTGTTTACCAGTATAGTTCTCCTTTCGACTAACATTTCTTTCGCTCAATGCGAAGTAGGAGAGACTGAAATAACGATGTCCATCCAAACAGATGCCTGGGGCTATGAAACGTATTGGGAACTGCGCCCCGAAGGTTCGCCATGTGGTGAAAACATCATCGCTTCTGGCGGAAACCTAGATCAAGTAGGTTGCACTGGCGGTGGTGAACAAGATGCTACTGGTGGAAACGGGTATGCCAACAATGTCACCATTGTTACTGATCCTGTGTGTGTTACGATTGGAGAGCCCCTTGTTCTTCAGTTTGTTGATGACTGGGGAGATGGCGGACTCACTTTTGCGATTTATGAAGATGGACAATTCACTGGTAGCTATTTTGGCGGTGGAAGTGGCGTTAGTTGGATTTTCACTCCTGGAGAAAGTGGATTACCTCTATTCGACATGCCGTGCGGAGCAATGGAGGTTGAAGTGAACGGCGATCCAATTACTATGAACAATGAAGCAGCGGCTGTTTTTCCCGGTGAAGTAACGCCTGGAGGTGGAAACTGTGCGCTTTATGGAATTTGGTGCGAAGGCGGCTTGTCCAATACCATCTGGGCTACGTTCGTTGCACCTGAAGGAGAGTCCTTGTTTATTTCAACTTGCAATGAAGGAACCAACTTTGACACGCAAGTGGCAATTTGGGCAGCAGATGATTGTGCTGATTTTGAAGCGTTCGAACTGGTGTCAAGCAATGATGACATTATTGGTGGATGCGGCATAGCAAATGGATTCGCTTCTGGTTGCTATGTGTCTTGCCTTAATCCAGGCCAGACCTATTATATACAAATTGATGGATGGAATGCCGCTGTCGGTGACGTGGTGCTCTCCGTTGAAACCTATGAGGGTGAAAGTTCTTTGGGTGCTTTCGTGAACAATATTCCGTGTGCCCTAGATAAAGGGGAAGAAGGAAATGGTGCGATCAGCCTCTACGTAACAGGATCAGGAGCTGATTTTGAAACTGAATGGACCGGACCAAACGGCTTCTCTGAAACAGCTTCTTCCATCAACAATCTCAATCCGGGAGAGTATTCTGTGGTTGTAACCGACAATTGCGGAAATGAATACACAGATTCATGGACCATTTTTTCGCCTTCTCCAATTACCTTATCTGTTTCAATCGAAAATCCAGCCTGTCCGCTGTCATCTGACGGTGTAATTACACTAATGCCTTCTGGAGGAACCGGTGGATTTGAATACGAATGGTCAGGACCGAATGATTATACAAGCTTTGAAGCTGCGCCAAATGATATTTCTGAAGGCCAATATTCAGTAATTGTTTCTGACGAAAACGGTTGTGAATTTGTCCAGAACATTACCATTGTGTCTGACAACGATGTTGACCTGAACTTAGGACCAGACGCAACAATCTGTTTAGACGAGACGGTATTGCTGACAGGACCAATAGGGTATACGTATGAATGGCAAGACGGAAGCGCCAATCAGTTTTTCCAAGTCATTGCATCAGAACTGGGAATAGGAGCTTACACTTTCGTTCTCTCGGTAGAAAATGACGAGGGCTGTTCCGCAACTGATGCCATAAACTTAACCGTTGATGACTGTGTTGGGGTATACGACCAAAATGAAATTGACATTGCTGTGTTCCCAGTGCCAGCCAGCACGAATTTGAACTTGAACGGAATGCCTCAGGGAGACAAAACAGTTCAGTTGTTTGATGCCCAAGGAAAGCTTGTGATGAACTTCCAAACAATGGATGTGAATCACACTGTTGATGTGTCAGAATTGAACGCAGGAATGTTCACGCTGTCTGTTTTAACAACAAGCGGAACGGTCATGAGCAAGAAGATTGTGATTGAATAATTAGAAATGCTTCGCGAAGATGTCCTTCACCTGTTCAAGATGATCAGAACGGAAATCTAAATGCGTTACAAAGCGAATTTTATCAGGACCAAATGGCAGTGCGTGGATTCCATGTACTGCCATTTTTTTGCACTGGTCTTCAGCCTTCATTCCATTTGCAAGTTTGAAAATAACAATGTTGGTATCAACTGGGAGAACCTCTTCAACCCACGATCGAGTTTTTAAAAGTTCCTCAAGTGCTTTGGCATTGGTGTGGTCTTCTTTCAAGCGGTCTATGTGGTGATCCATAGCGTACAGTCCGGCCGCAGCAAGAATTCCAACTTGGCGCATTCCACCTCCCATCGCCTTCCGCACACGGTGCGCTTCTGCAATAAACGATTTCGACCCAAGTAACACTGAGCCACCAGGAGTGCCAAGACCCTTGCTTAGGCAAACCGAAACGCTGTCAAACAAATCGCCGTAGATTTTCGCATCAATGCCTGTCTCAATAAG
>CAYGUR010000091.1:0-11656 GCA_964353035.1 uncultured Comamonadaceae bacterium
GTTCCGGATTGGCGACGTGTTTCATTTTGCCAGATCCAATCAGTATAAATTGTCTCTTTGAAACGTGTTTTAAACTTTTGATTTCGCCGTTCATTTCTGTTGCAATGGCGAACGTGACGGCACCTTCCCAGTTTGGCATCAACTGGATAGCTAACACTCTTTTGGCAAAAGGAGTAGAATTTTCTGAACTTGAAGTGTTCGAATAGAGCAGCAAGGCTAGAAAGATGGATAATCCACCAAGTAGGATGAAGTTTTTACGCATAGTTTTGTAGCAAGGTTGATTCTGTGTACGGACATTGCGTGATTTTCGTTACCGATTGCTTTTTATACGTGGTGAGAAGCGAAGGATTCTTATTTTTGGGCATGCTTAGATTTACTTTTTTGATAAGTGGACTATTTTTTCTTGCTGGTTGTACAGATTCAAATTCTGGTGTAACCAATGAAAGTTACGCCTTTGATTTCACCAAGTTGGTAGGAAAATGGGGGGATGTAGATCAGACAAGTCAACGTTATGAACGCTGGGTTATGGCTGATGAGGGATTGTTGGAAGGCACAGGATATGTTCTATACGAAGAAGACACGGTCTTTATTGAGCGCATGTTCATTGATTTTAGAAAAGACGAACCCACCTTTTCCGTAGGACTTGCTGGTGCCAAGAACAACAACAATGTAGTTTTTGAATTAAAATCAGTCACAGAAGATCAGGTAACCTTTGAAAATCCTATTCCAGACAACTTGAAAACCATCAGTTACAAGATGATTTCTCACATGGACATGCGCATTTTTATTGATGAAATGGAAAACGGTGCCTTTGGGAAGAAGCGCTTCTCATTCATCCGCATCCAATGAGTTGACATTTTTTGTGATACCATTTTAAGTTCTCGTTCGTTTTAGAGAAGCCTATGAAACACTTTATTCTACTTTTTACATTGCTATTAAGCGCAGCGGGAGCGTCAGCTCAGGACTGCGAAACGCCTGTATTTATAAGTGGAAAAGTGCTCAATGAGAATGGACGTCCAATGTATGACGCCATGGTGGTGAACAGAACCAAAGGAAGCGGTCAGTTTTGTGAACCAGACGGATCTTTCCTCATCAAGGCTTGTCAGTCAGACGAACTGCAAATAGCAGCTACGGGATTCATCTCCCAACGTATTTCTTTTACTGATTCCATTCCAAAGCCTCAGTACACAGTCAATATCGTATTAAAACAACTGAGAATAAGCGTTCCTGAAGTAGAGGTCATTGCGCCAAGAGATTTGGAGGCCATCAATAGTGACATTCAGACCTTGGGGTTCAATGAAAAAGACTTCCGAACCTCAGGAGTGAGCGCCATTCAGAGCCCTATTACCTTCTTATATGAAGCGTTTTCAAAGCGGGAAAGGTCGAAACGTTTAGCCATTGAGCTCGCCAACAATGACAAACGACGTGAGCTGCTCAAAGAGCTTTTCGCGAAGTATGTAGAGTATGAAATTCTGGATCTCGACAACGATGAATTTGATGCGTTTATAGATTTCATGGACCCAGGCGATCAAAGACTGAAGAGCTTCACGCAATACGAGTTCATCCTGTACGTGAAAAGTAAGTATGAAGATTACAAGCGTTTTGGACGAAGTATTTCTCCTTCAGATCAGCAATATCACTTAGACGAAGATTAACTTTCGAGGTAGGCTGAGTCGAGGTAGTTGACGAAGAGCTTGAAAATAAAGGCCATGAGTAAAAGGCCTATCAAAGCGGTGCGAAGGTTACGACGAGTAGTGTTCTCACTGAGTTGGTCCCACCTTCCCATTAAATCAACGAAAACGCTCACAATTCCTATCAATTCAAAAAAGGTGATGGCCATCAATGATGACTGAATGGCTTCAAAAATAGGGGTGATTATACCTGTAAGAAACGAGTTGTAGAACTTACCCCATGCGAAGATTAGGTTGTATATCACTAGGGAAACCAATGCAATTCTGACAAGCAATGACCAATTTGGTCCCGTTTCATTTTTCATACTGCAAAGATGGAAAACGTTCGTCAAGCGTGAAAGGATGCTAGAAGTATTCTGGACAAATTCTTTTTCTTCCAGGTGGTGGAACGAAACGCGTGAGGATGTAAACCACTGAAAGTTCGAACCCACCACGTCCATTACTAGCTGGCCTTAAATTACTTAGGTTGATATCGTAACTCAGCGCCACCCGCCATTGGTCATAGTCCATTCCGCCCATGATGAAGCCAGCATCTTTTGTTCGGTAGTACATGCCTCCAAAAACAGTTCTAAATGCCCCGCGTTCATCTGTGAGAATGTACCTAGCGCCTCCTCCTGGAATAAATTCCACGAATTTTCCCTGCGTTGACAGGAGGATTCCGCCAATCGCATCCCAATCTTCATTGAGCTGCCAAATTCCAGAACCTGAAATCGAAAGGCGCATGTCTAGATTCACAGAGGGGTCATCAAAAAAGCTTTGTTTCGGCCCTGTAGCATTGAACAAAGCAATTCCTCCTTCAAGTCGATTGCGTTTATCAACAGTGTAATTCCATCCAGCACCTAAGTTCAGGTTGAGGTAGGTGCGTGTTTCTCTGGCAAATTGTTCCCCTGAACTCGCAGAGGCATTGTACTGAAAACCATTCCACTGGGAGTCGTAATTCAAATCAGAATAATCAATCTTTCGATGGGTGAATCCCAACTGAGCGCCAATGGTGAATGCGTGTAATTCATCCTCACTTCGTCCCAGTTCATAAGAGAAAGCGCCATTCACCGCCAAGGTATTTAGCCTGCTGTCTCCCGCGCGATCTTGATAGATGGAGAGGGCAGAGCCCATAAGAGGTTGCGATTTATGATTGAAGTCGGCGCTCACCCCAACCGTGGAGTAAGGCGTTGTAACAGACCTCCATTGGGTTCGTTGATTCCCGATCAACCTCACATCACCTTCAAATCCGCCAGCGAACGCCGGATTGTAAACCATGGGCGCAACATTGAACTGCGAAAAGTGGATGTCTTGGGCCCAGCCGTTCACAGAGGTAATCACAAGTAGCAGCAGTAAGGCCTTCCTCATCGAATCACGGTTATATTGCCTTTTTCAAAGTACGTTTGACCGTCTTCACATACTGCTTCGAGGTAGTAAACATAGACGAATGGATCTACTGGTTTTCCTTTAAATGTACCATCCCATCCTTGATTGAGTAAGGTGGTTTCAAACATGACTTCGCCCCAACGATCATAAATGACAAAGTAGAGGTCAGTGATGAAGTTCCCGCGGACGTACAACTGTTCATTCAGGTTGTCTGTATTTGGGGTGAAGGCGTTGGGCACGTAGATCAATGGCGGACCACAAACAAAATCAAACACTGAAACGCGCACGCTGTCGGTGTAAATGCAATCTCCATCAGCCACGGTAACATAATAAGTGGTGGTTTCAGTTGGGAAAGCAGGCGTGTTATTGGAATTGGGTGATTCAACGGTTTCAGCCGGTGTCCATTGGTAGTCATACCCAAAAGGCTCTACATTCAGTATGATTGATTCATCTGAAGTGATTTGCGAAGGAGTTGCAGTGGCAATGATTTGGTTCAAATTCAAGCCCGACACTTCAACTAAAAAGTCTTCTGAAATGCTGCATCCATCGCTGTCAGAAGCAAAAACACTTACCATTGTGTCTTCCGTGATGAGCATTTGAATTTCATTGGTTCCTTGACCGTTGAGGACTTGCCCTGCAGGTTCCCAGACAATATCGAATCCTGGGAGGTCATTTAAGATCATCAGCGTTGCTGTGTCTCCTGCACAAACAATAAAATCTCCGCTAAGGTCAAGGTTCAAAGGCAGCAAAGAGATGGTCACTTCTTCGGTGCGGATGCACTCACCAATGCTTACCTGAACGTAGAAGGTGGTTTCTGTGTCTACATTCACCACGATATCATTGTCGGCAGGAGAGTCGTTCAATTGGTCTGAAAAGTCGGGAAACGATGACCAAAGCCATTCTACACCTAGTTCGGATGAAGTTGCCGTGAGCACCACATCAATGTTTTCCTCACAGAGCACCAAATCATTCGGAGCCACTAAGTCTAGTAAATTCAATTCAACGGTTTGAAAGACAGTGTCTACGCAAGCACCATTGTCTATGAGTAGCGTATAATCTGTGTCGCTATCTGGTGTGGCAGTAGGTTCTGGTAGCTCAGGGTCATTGAGTGTGCCCGCAGGAGACCAAGTGTATTCGAAGGAAGGGTTGAAATTGACAGGACCCAAAGTCGTGCTTTCCCCTTGGCAAATTTCAAGGTCGCCCAAGGTGGTTGTTTGTGGTTCTAAGATTTCAATTTCTCTGAAGAGTGTATCAGACCCGTTGCAGGTTTCAGGATGGGAAGCAACCAAAGAAACGATGTAGGTCCCCGGTTCATCATACAGGTGAATCGGATTGTTTAAGGACGAAGTAGAATTGTCTCCGAAATCCCATTCGAAGGTGAGTCCGCCACTACTGTTGTTTTGAAACTGCACTGGAACATTTATACATCCAATAGGAGGGGCGAAGAAGTCTGCCACAGTGATAGGCAGTTCGAAATCGAATTTGAAAACTCCATTGTTGCAGTTGTTACTCATGTTCAAAGGTGAGACGGCATCCAGCGGAAAAATGGGGAAGTCATCGTTTGAACCACAGCCTGCGCACACTGACTGGTAGATTTGTCCTTTTCTGTTGAATCTACTGGTGCCGCCGTCTACGTGTTCAGCACTTGTTAGTCCACCAAAGAAACTTCCATAAACAATGTCGCTGGCATCATCTTCCAAAACCATCAGGTAGAAATCACTCCCGTTGGTTGCTGTTTGATAGGCATCATTGGTGGTTTCCATGCCTGTGACCAAATCTGTGTTCGGATTGGAACTGGTGTTGGTTGTTCCGCCCCAACCGGAGAGGTAAATTTTTCCACAGACATCTACTAGAAATGCTGTTGGGGAGAGGTTTGGCTCTCCGCTTCCCGTGCCAAAAACGGTAGACCAGATGATGTTTTGCAGGCCATCATCAAGTTTACTCACTAGCATCCCACTGTTCGGTGTGCCATAGGCTGCGTTTACGATCCAAGTGCTGTTGGACGCCATGGTTTGTCCGTAAATAAAGACTTGGTCATCGTTATCTACCTCTACAAAATAAGCTTGATCATAGGCAGAAGAGCCGAAATAGGTAGATAGGGGCAGAGAAACATCTGTTTGATTGATTTTTGCAATGAATCCATCTGCAGAGCCTCCTCCGTTTGTGTTTTGAAAAATACTCCCTGCGGTCGGAAGATTGAGTGAAGTAGTACCCCCACAAATGTAGATGTCGTTGTTGGAGTCTACCGCAGCTGAGTATACACCATCACTGCCTGTTCCTCCAAAGAAGGTGCTGTATTCAACAGATGATAAGTCAGGCGAAAACCGTGTGACACAGCCATCAAGTCCGCCACCTATGGTTCCTTGGAAGGCTTGAACTGTTGGGAAATCAGCAGAGTAGGTGCAACTAACAATAATGATGTGTCCTTCATTGTCGATTTCTACTTCGCCTCTAAATTCATCCGCGTAGTTAAATTTGAGTTGATTGGCAGTGTTAACGCCATCATTTCCGCTTCCTCCCAAAAAGGTTGAGGCCGCCAAAGCAGAGCCATCGGCGGTGAATTTGGTCACTATGATGTCTGAGCCATTGACATAATCAACACCCACTCCACTAGGCGCAATTGTGCTACCACCATTAAAGTCACTGGAATAGGCGCCCGGAGTAGTAGGAAACAAAGGAGAACTTGAGGTACCCATAACTATGAGTTCACCAGCAGAATTCACAATTAGGGAATGCGGAAGTTCATCGTGTGCTCCACCTAAATAGGTGCTGTATACTCTAAACGTGCCTGAAAGATCGTATTTCGTCAGTGCAATGTCTGTTCCCACTAGAAAACCTTGTCCGTCTCCACCAGCCCACGTTTGCTGATACGCACCAACTGTAACTGGATATCCAGAACCGAAAGCTGAAGAGCCTGAGTAGAGGTAGCCTTCGTCATCAAACGTGGCGGTGTAGCCAAAGTTATCTGCCGTGCTGCCTGAATAGGTTGAAAACAAGAGTTCTGGATCAATCACCAATTCGTATGTAGGATTGTACCCGTCTGGGAAGTTGAATGAAACAAGGTCACCCTCCAAAAGGTATTCACAGGCAACAAGTTGTTTTTTACCATTTATGATTTGCCATGCGATTGGAGCTTGTTCAATGACTTCATTCACCGAAGTTCGGATGATCAATCGTCCATTTCGTTCTTCAATAGTTTCCACCCCATCATACCGAACTTGAATCATCTGAGGATTCGCCCCAGGAGAAACCATCAGATCATACTTCATTGAAAACTCATGGCTGTAAACTTGAAGGTCAATCCCAGGATACAATTCATCGTATCGAATAGCGCTGTATGCAGGAACTTTTCCTTTCCATTTCGCAGGGTCATTCCCCAAGAAATAGTTGAAATAGGTTTGTTGCTTGTCTGAGAAGGTTACTTGCGGATTGGCATTCGCTCCTTCAAAACGTGTTTTATAAACATGTCCTTTGATGCGCGTTTGACCAGCCAATGCGTTGATGTCGGTTCCGGTTCCGTGCACAGCGGCAACGGCAGAAAGGTCAATGAAATTATAAGTGAAAGCGTTCTTTTCAATGAACATAAAACCACCTTCTAGCTCAACTTGTGAAACCACTTGGTCTGGCCATTGTCCTTTGTTCTCAATTAATTGGTAATGACTCTGGGCGAAAGACCCTAAGGATAAAACCGTTAGAAAGAAGAGAAGCAGTACCTGTCGCATACGCCAATTTACAAATAGCTATGGAAAACAGACTGAAATCTTTAGCGAATAGAACGAGAAGGTCGAAGAGTTGGATTCAAAGAATAACACAAAAGCCGCTCAGAATGAACTGAACGGCTTTGTGTTTGAGAAATAGAACGCCATTAGCGCACTGCGAATAAAATGTTTAGTCGGTTGTGGTCTCTTCGTCTTCGCAACTTGAACAAATCACTTCACCTTCTCTATTCTGGAATGACTTACTAGGAACTTCGCTCGGACGCAACTCTAGCCATCTGTAGTATCCATTGATCACCCGAAGTGAACTTTCGTCCATGATAACCGTTTTCCCTTCAGGAATGCGAAGGGTGAACTCTACTTGTTGATTCCTGTATTTCACATCGCGAGGAGAAGAGTAAAAGGGGTCAAGCGTCAGCACATTTCCTGAAAGCTCATAATTGTAGGTGATTTCTTCAGCGTGATTGAATGCTGCAGTTGTTGAAGCGCCAGAAGATTCATAATCAACTTCAAAAACGATGTGTTCGTTTTCAGAAGGACGAATTCGAAAGTGTGGATTGGAGAAAAAGATTTCATCATCAACGATTTTCACACGTTCCCACGGATTGAGGTTCCGATTGTTGAATTGGTTATGCCAGAGGTAGTCTTCTGCGGTCTTTATATAGATGGTATCGCTTTCAAACTCAATTTGAGGTTGACGAATTGAAATCTGTTCATCTGAATTGTATTCTTTGACTTGATTGATGACCGCTATGGAAGCCAAAATACCTCCCAAAATAAACATGCCAAGCAAAATGATGCCAACGCCCTTCACCGGAGGTTGAATGCGTAAAAGCAATCGAACTCCCAAATAGATAAAGTATAGGAATGGGGCTACAACTAACAGTATTGCTGCAATTATTGAAATGGTAAGCATGTGAGGATTGAAAAAGATGTAGTCTTGGAGAAAGCTGAGCGACAGTTCTGGACTCCCTGGAATCCCTGTTGAAAATCCACCTATTACTACCACAAAACCAATGAGCATTGCTACTCCTGCGCCAAGAAAGAACACTCCTATTACAATGCGCAGTATTGAAGCTAGAAAAGAAAAGAATTCGCCCAATCCTTCAATCAGTTTGTTCATGGCACTCGAAGCTTCATTTTTCCCATTGGAAGAAAACTTGTTTTTGACATTGTCCATTTCCTCATTGATCTTCTTTGAGATGTTCTCAACGTTGATCTTTTCGCCTTTCATCTTCAATTTTTCTGCTGTTGTGATGGCAGCAGGAATCAGTATCCAAAGAACGATGTACAGTGGAATTCCAATAGAAGTGAAGAGTAACAGAATGAACGAAGCTCTAAGAATTAAGGGGTCCCAGCCCAAATAATGACTGAAGCCAGCGCAAACACCTCCCAAGATTGAGTTGTCAGTGTCACGGTAAAACTTTCTATTGTCTCCTGTTTTAGTTTTCGAAGAGGTTGCGCCTGAAGGTTCGTCCTCTTCCGCTTCAGCATATTGTTCAGGTTTGCCCATGATCAGCATCACCTGCTCAACATCAGTCTTGATGACCACTTGCCTGTCTGTACCAAGTCGTTCATTGAACAATTCAGCAATACGAGATTCAATATCGGATATGATTTCATCACTGCCTTCATGTCCTACGAAGTAAGACGAAATGGAATCGAGGTAATCTCTCAATTGATTGTACGCGTCTTCTTCAATGTTGAAAATGTACCCCCCAATGTTTACGGATAGTGTTTTGTTCATCGGTTCTTGGTTTTTGTGGTGTGTGCAACGGCATTTGATAGCTCGTTCCATGTTTTGTCAAGCTCTTTGAGAAAGAGACGACCGGTTTCGGTGAGTGTATAGTATTTTCTGGGCGGACCAGAAGAGGATTCTTCCCAGCGGTAGGCGAGTAGTCCTGCATTTTTCAATCGCGTCAAAAGCGGATACAGTGTTCCTTCTACAACAATCAACTTCGCTTCTTTGAGCTGCGTTATGATGTCTGAAGGATACGCCTCCTTTTCTGCGAGTATGGAAAGAATGCAAAACTCCAAGACACCTTTCCGCATCTGAGCTTTTGTGTTTTCAATATTCATGAAGTTGCATTTTCGTTGATTTCATCATTCTTCGTCTACATATAGTAGTTGACTATGCAAATATATATACATTACATTGAACTATGCAATACATAGTACTGTTAAAATTTGTGAGTTCCACGTTAACAGTGAGTTGAAACTTTTTAAAACGTTCGTCGTAAGAGAATAGACAATGAACCATTGCACCACATAACAACTATTATTAACCTGCAAAAACTCATTACTATGGCACGAGCAAAGGCAATGCCCACTAACGCTAAACGATTCGTTTTAATGATTCTCGGGGTCTTAGGTTTCCTTCTTTTCGTAGGAATCTAGATTTGTATTCGGGAAATCCTTCTTATATTCATGTCCTTCAATGAATTTTTGAAACCTTTTTGAGGAGGAGACGTATCAGTTCAGGAATACCTAAACTGATTTTAAACCGAATTGACATGACACCAGCAGAAGAACTGTACCATCAAGTACTTCAAAAAATGATAATCGTCTTTTTAGGACTATTAACTTTGAGCGTAATCCTTACTTCTTGTACAACACATCAACAGGCTTGTTCGGCTTATGATAGTATTAACATTGATCAAACACCTGGAACTGTTGATCAAGAATAAGTGAATTGAACATATTTGAAAGCGTCCCCTTGAGGACGCTTTTTTTTTGTCCTAGAACTGGAAGTAAATGAAGGGTTGCAAGTCTGCAGAAACAACCTGAACCAGTACCAGAATAACCGCCACCGCTACTGCCAATTGCAAAGCGAATGGCGCGTTGGCAAATCTCATTCGATACGCTTCTTTCCAAGATGAGGGCAGCCAGTGAATAATGAAGCCAACGAAGAGCACCGCAAACACCTTCCAAAAACCTATAAGTACGTCTGGTGCTAAAGCGAAATCAATCTCTGTCATTTTCAATAACATGGTGTTGGCTGAGAACCACTCTTCTAGAATGTTATGTCCTTCATTGATGCTTTCCCAGGTAGTTGCCGAACTGCTTCGAAACCAAATTCGTGTAAACGAGATAAAATTAAAGGTCAAGAAAATTCCCCAGGCTCTGTTGTACCATTTCGATTTGTCTTCCCATGGAGAGATTCGTTTCCACAGCTTATAAACCACCAGTCCAAGCCCGTTCAGTCCGCCCCAAAGCATGAAATTCCAACTCGGTCCATGCCAGAGTCCGCCCAAAAGCATGGTAATCATAACGTTGATATTGGTGATATACCAACTGCGGAGTTTTGGGAAAATCAATCCCAGCAGCAATGCAGATCCAAGTCCAGCTGCAAACCAAATCATCACCACGTAAGAGCCGCTCAACAAGAACAAAAACGCCGCTACAAATCCCAATGAAATGAAGGTAAACAATGAACCACCCCTGTTTCCTCCCATAGGAATGTAGAGGTAGTCTTTCAGCCATGAGCTGAGGGAAATGTGCCAACGTTTCCAAAAGTTCCCAACGCTGACGGCCTTGTAGGGTGAATCGAAGTTCTTCGGTAAATGGAAGCCCATCAGCAAGGCTACACCAATGGCAATGTCTGTATATCCAGAGAAGTCAGCGTACACCTGCATTGAATAGGCATACAACGCCATCAAGTTTTCAAAACCCGAATAACTCCCCGGATTCGCAAAGACGCGGTCCACGAAATTCAAGGCGAGGTAATCTGCCAATAAAAACTTCTTGAGTAAACCATTCAGAATCCAGAATAGCGCAATGCCAAATTGTTGCTTCGTCAGACTGTATTCTTTGTACAATTGAGGAATGAAGTCGGCTGCTCTTACAATAGGCCCCGCAACAAGCTGAGGAAAAAAGGAGACATAAAAGCCGAAGTCCAAGATGCTTTTCACTGGTTTGATATGTCCTCTGTAAAGATCAATGGCATACGACATCGTTTGAAAAGTGTAGAACGAAATCCCTACGGGTAATAGAATTTTATCTACCCGAAAAGTGGAACCAAACAGGTCATTTGATGCGGCAGCAAAGTTGTTAATTGGGTGCCAAGCAGTTCCAAAAGTTGAGTTGAAAGAGTCTGCAAAGAAATAGGCATATTTGAAGTAAAGAAGTACTCCCAAATTGATAACTATGCTCAAGGCCAGCCAACTTTTCTTTCGCGCACCCGCGCTGGCTCTCACAATCTCAAACCCAATGAAATAGTCAACAACAGTTGAAAAGAGTAGGAGGGAGAAGAAAAAACCCGATGTTTTGTAATAGAAGTAAACACTTACAATAAAGAGAAAAGCATTTCGCAAGCCTCGTTTCTTGTAAGTCAAGGCAAATCCAACCAGGACAATCCCGAAGAACACCCAAAAAATGGGGTCAGTGAAAATGAGCGGACGGTCAGCTCGGTAAAATAGATTTGAGCTGAAGGCCTCCATTATTGACTCTAAATAGCCTGCTACATTCATTTGTTGCCAGCTTTTTGAGGTTCAACTTCTGCTTTCAGGTCTTCTTTGTTTTCGAGGTAAGCGCCGTAATCTTTCATTAGGGCATCGTACATCAATTCAGCTTGGAGGAAGTAGCCTTTTCGGGTGAAATGAATTCGGTCACTTTTTGCCAATCCGAATTCGTCCCAAAGAACAATTGATTTATAGCCTCCCATCACATCGAATAAATCCCATACCGCCGCAGTGTGTTTTTCAGCCAATTCATACATGGCTTCTTGAACCACCTTTCCATTTGGATTGGGCCTTCTTCGTCGGTAGTAGCTGTCATTGTTCGTAAGAAAGAGCAAAGTTACATTCGCGTATGCTGATCTGCATCTCCCCCCCAATTCAACATAACGCTCCAAGAATTCCGCATTCGAAAAGGAACTTTCAGGCA
>CAYGUR010000092.1:0-11579 GCA_964353035.1 uncultured Comamonadaceae bacterium
AAGATGTTCGGATTCACGACTACAACCGTCCCCTTGTTGAACATCGTGTTGATACCACATTTTGAATGGTCTCCCATGATCAATCCGCAAAAAGTGAGACCGGTTGATGGGAATGATGTATCAGCGTAACTCCAAACGCGGACATCTGAATAATTGTTCTTCAGATTGCTCGTGTTCGTGTCTGCGCCAAGATTGCACCATTCGCCCAAAATCGAGTTCCCAAGAAAACCATCGTGTCCCTTGTTGCTAAAACCTTGGATCATGGAATTTGAAACCTCGCCACCTACTTTGCTGTGCGGACCAATGGTTGTTGCTCCGTAGATCTTCGATCCTGCTTTGATGGTAGCATGTTCGCAAAGCGCTATGGGGCCATACAGAACAGAGCCTTCCATCACTGTGGCGTCTTTACCTATATATATAGGTCCGTTTTTCGTGTTCAACCAACACCCTTCAACTGATGCTCCTTCTTCAATGAAGATTAAGTTAGGGTCTCCAATCACGGTTGCTGAGGAAGAAATGGATTCAGAGGACCTCCCTGAAGAAAGACGGGCGAATTCATTCTTAATCGCATCGTCGTTTTGCGAAAAGAGGTGAGTGACATGACTGAGCATTGCTGTTTCCGTCGTTTTTCGTACGAGGTCCGCAGGCAATTCTTTCGTTTCAAGCCAAGTTTGAGCGTCGGACTTGTTCAAGTGAAGTGCCACTGCTTCATCGTTCTGCTCCAACACTTCGCCCACTTCCAATTGGCGAATTTGTTCTGAAATGGCGCTGGAAGGAATACTGCGCGCGTTGATGAGCAAATTCGTCTCATGAAGCACCAAAGGGAAGGCTTCGGCCAAATAAGGCTCAGTGGCATGGCACAAAGAAGAAGGTGTTAAGAGGTCAGTCCATTGTTGCGAGAGCGTTCGTATTCCAAATCTGAGTTCACCAATAGGGCGGGTGAAAACGAGGGGAAGGAATTGAGACCTGAGGTGATCCTCATACAGAATGATGTGCATTATAAGCGGAATTAAGTTACCTATTCTTACCTTCGGTGAACAAGTTTGGGTTTAAATTGTGAAGATAGTGCACTAGACCTTTCTTCCAAGACGCTGATGAGATCAGTGCGAACAAAATTGATGAATGAATGTTAATTTTGTGACTTGAACAAGCTATGCAAGAATATTCGATAAAAGACTTAGAGACCTTTTCAGGTATCAAGGCCCACACGATTCGTGTCTGGGAGCAGCGTTATGGTATTTTAGAGCCAAGCAGAACGGCAACGAATATTCGATATTATACCGACGCAGATTTAAAGAAATTATTGAACGTTGGTCTTCTCAATCAGTTGGGATATAAGATTTCGCGCATCTCTGAAATGGAGGAGGAGGAAATCCAAGAGATTATTCGTGAAGCTAGCGCGAAAGAGTCTCAAGAACATCATTTCCTCAACATGCTGAAGATAAGTATGTTGAATTATGATGAAGAGCTTTTTTACAATGTAACCAACAGTTACATCGAAGAACACGGTGTTGAAGCAGCGTTCACTCGTTTGTTTATCCCATTTCTCACTCAAGTTGGTATTCTGTGGCTTACGAGCACTATTTGTCCGGCACAAGAACATTTCATTTCGAACTTGATTCGACAAAAATTATTTGCTCTCACAGATGAGTTCGAAGGGAAGTCCACTACAGGCGAAGTAACCCATGTAATGTACTTGCCACAAGGTGAGATACACGAAATTAGCTTGCTGTTGGTGCATTACATCGCACGCAAACATGGGTACCGCAGTCTATTCTTAGGCCAAAGTGTTCCGTTCGAAGATCTTTTCCAAATCGTAAAGCGATATCCGAAAGTGAATTTTGTTTCATATTCGACCACAACTCCTTCAACAAAACACATCAGTCAATACCTAGATCGTATCAACAGAGAGTTTCAGCAGTTTGACTGTACTTTTCACATTGCAGGAAGAATGTTGAAAGGTGTGAAATCGCCCAATTCATCGTTGATCAGTGTGTATGACAATGGTGCAGACTTAGTCGGTGGCATCTTTAAATCCTGATTTGCGCATCTTCTGTATTTTAGAACTTTTTCACAAATTCTAACGTGTTGTTAGTCAGCATCTTGATGCTTAAATCTGAATTTTGTTTAAAGTTGATTGAAAAAAGCTAAACAAAACCTTGCTCCGCGCTTAATTTTGTTTAATCTTTGTATCGAACCGTTAAACAAGAATCACATGTCAACAATGGAATTTAATCAACTGCTTACAAGCAACACTGAGTTTCTCCGTGGATTTGCCTATAGTTTTACAAAAGATAGTGAAGATGCGGACGATCTAATTCAGGACACCTTCGTGAAAGCGTTGAGGTACAAAAACAACTTTAAAGAGGGAACGAACATCAAAGGATGGTTGTTTACCATCATGAGAAACATCTTCATCAATAACTACAAGAGAAAGAAGTTTCAGAATACAATCACAGACAGTACAGATAACAATTACTTCATCAATGCGTCTCAAGATTACAGTTTTGATTCTGTAACAACTCAGATCAGTGAGAAAGACATTCGAGGAGCGATTAGTGATTTGTCAAAAGATTTTAAAGTACCATTTACCATGTTCGTTGAAGGGTACCATTACGATGAAATTGCTGACACCTTAGGAATACCTATGGGAACAGTGAAAAGTAGAATATTTCACGCCAGAAAGAAATTGGCTGCAAAATTGACTGATTACAGATGATCAAATCGCAGAAGGTAATCG
This sequence comes from uncultured Comamonadaceae bacterium, assembly GCA_964353035.1. Lineage (GTDB taxonomy): Bacteria > Bacteroidota > Bacteroidia > Flavobacteriales_D > Sanyastnellaceae > JAQWQB01. Next base: position 2,741 of record CAYGUR010000092.1, read on the forward strand.
TAATGAGGACCTTCTGCAATGATTGACATGTGCAATCCGGCTTCTTTGGCACACTCGTCTAGAAAAGATGGGTCAGGATAAATCCAAGGGAAGAATGTTTTCATTTCCCGCCACTGAAGTTCAAATTGAACGGTTCCAAAATATTCTTGAGAAGAGGAGGCATTGCCTCCTTTTTTTATGTCTTCGTTTTTGAAATACGAAATGTCAGAGCTGTCGCCTAAAATAAATCCTTCGGGTGTTAATAAACTTTTCGCGTGTTTTAGCAATGCAATAGTCCCCTCGGCATTTCGTCCAATTCCCAATCCATTCATCAAAAATAAAATGGTATCAAATTTTTCGTCTTTAAACTCGAAAAAATCAGAACAGACCACTTTTTGAATTCCTCGATTCCGCATCACCTCACATGCTTTAGCGCTTATTTCAAGCGCTGTAACATCATAATGCTCTTGTAAGAGCAGACTATGACAACCCGCTGCAGCACCCACATCCAGTACTTTTCCTTCAACCAAGTCGAGTGCAAAAAGCTCCAATTCTGGCATCTCTTCAGCAGGGCGAAAAAAATAGGATACGGGCAAAGGGTCTTGAACTTCGCCATCAATAATGACCTTGAAGTCTTCGCATTTTTCGCGTTTTGTAAAGGCCAAGAAAGCTTCGCCAAAAATATCTTCAGACTGCGGTTGAGACATAGTGTGATTTTGACCGCAATTTAGCTCTTCAAGTCTATTCAATAAGCTTCAAATTCAATATTATACATTCATTATATTTACTGATTGAAAAGAGATAATTTTTCGAAGCAACCTTTTAGAACTTATTCTAGTCTTTTTATTGAATGTCGGAAAACCGCCACATCCCATGAAAAACTTTTACCTAAAAACCTTAATCATTGCCTTGCTCATGCCGGCGGGAATGGTTGCACAAACTGTAACTTCAGGATTGACTTTAGAAGAGTATGTAAATGATATTCTTTTAGGATCTGGAGTTGAAGCTTTTAACATCCAGCTAACTGGTTCAGATGTCCAAGTTGGTTACCTTGAAGATGCCACGGGTATTCCCTTAACAGAGGGCTTAATCTTGTCATCAGCAGGAGCTGAAAACGTTGCATGTCCTGATGATTTTGGGACCGATGTTCCCTTCGGGGAAGGTGTTTCAGGTGAGCCTGATTTGTTGACAATCGCCAATTCTGTCCCAGGAATGATTGGTCAAAACTTTAATGTGGGAAGTGTCAATGACGTTTGTATCCTTGAATTTGACTTCATCGCTACGGGTGATACAGTTAAGTTCAACTACATCTTTGGCTCTGATGAATATTTGGAGTGGGTGAATAGCTCATACAACGACATTTTTGCCTTCTTTCTTTCTGGTCCAGGAATCAATGGTCCTTATGCAGACAACGCAATTAACATTGCCGCAGTTCCAGAAACAGACCCTGCATTGCCAGTGACAGTTTCTTCTGTAAATGATCAAATCAATTCTGCGTACTACATAGATAACTTCAACAATGACAATATCTGTCAAGATGGTTACACTCAAAAATTGGAAGCTATATCACCCGTTGAATGTGGAGAGACTTACCACATTAAATTGGCGATTGCAGATGGTTCAGATACGGCGCTTGAGTCAATTGTAATTCTGGAGGCTGGTTCATTTACGAGTAACTCTGTTGTACAAGTTGACCTTTCGATTGACGTGGGTGGACCAGACAACGATACGATGTATGAAGATTGTGGTGAGGCAATTTTAACGTTTACGCGTCCAATCGAAACAGTTCTCGAAATTGAAGAAATGGTGATTATCGCTTACGGAGGTGATGCTGAAAATGGTGTGGATTATACCTTGCTACCAGATACAGTGGTATTTGCACCAGGAGTGGAAAGCGTGAGTTTTGTTGTTGACGCCTTTGAAGACGGAATCGCTGAAGGTGTCGAGTGGGTTCAATTTGAAATCCTCAACCTTGCCGCCTGCAATGGAGGTGGATTGACCAGTTACTTTGAATTTTTCATTGCTGATGAGCCAGACCCGCTTGTGGTTGAAGGCTACACTGTAGAAATGTGTGTAGGAGCTGGAGTCGAAATTGAACCAATCATTTCTGGAGGGTACGGAAACTTTGTCTATGATTGGTCTACGGGTGAAGATACACCTCTAATTGATGTTTCTCCTGATGTTACTACAACCTACAATGTTATCGTAGGTGATACCTGTGGAATGCCGTCAGATGATGCAGACATTACCGTAGAAGTTCTTGATCTTCCTCCTTTGTCACTTACAACCAACCCTGCTAGCTTAGTGTTGAACTGTGGCGAAAGTGTGAACATCATCGCTACAGCTTCAGGAGGAGATGGCGTGTATGAATACTCTTGGGAAGACGAAGACGGAGGAAGTCTGTTCGGATTCCAAAACTCTTTGTGGTACTCTACTTGGCAAGGTGCTGATGAAATTCATGTAACCGTTACAGACGGTTGTGGATTTGAAGAAACCATCATCATTGATGTGACCTTGAATGTGCCTGAACTTATTCTCATACAAGAAGAGCAGATAACTGTGCTTTGTAATGATCCATTCACAATTGCACCTGAGGTGTCAGGTGGACAAGCGCCTTTCTTCTACAACTGGTATCAAAATGGTCTCTGGTTCGATTGGAATCCATCGGTTAACCTTACAACCTCTTCAGACATGACTGTTACATTTGAGGTGCAAGACAATTGCGGTCAAACCGAAAGTGTAGATGTGGAAATTACGGTTGAAAGTCCAGCAATTGAAATCACATTGCCGGAAGAACTTGTTGGTCCGTGTACAGAACTATTTGAAGTTATTGCTGAAATAAGTGGTGGTAGCGGTGGATTGTCGTATGACTGGTCTATTGATGGCGCCGCTGTTGGAGGAAATAACCCAACATTGGATTACCAAACAGACATTAGCCAAACAATTCAATTGTACGTTTCTGACGCATGTGGAGCTGAAGATACAGAGTCAGTTAACATCGTGATTGACAATCCACCGGTGGTGCTTGACGTACTTGATGATATCAACGCAAGTTGTGTAGACAATTCTCAAATTGATGTAGATGTACTTTCAGGAAGTGGCGGATATCAGTATGAGTGGTTCGTTGCGGATACCTCATACGCATTGACTGAAAACATTATTCTTCAATCCTTCAATACCGTTCCTGTAGTGGTGAACGTGATTGATGGCTGTGGTTCATCAGCATCAGAAGATTTCCTTTACATCATTCCTGATATTCCTTTGGATATCGTAGTGACGCAAGACTCTTCAATTTGCGCTGGAGACGGAATGTCTATCTCTGCGCTAGCTACGGGTGGCGAAGAAGGATTCTATTATTACTGGCCACAACTTGGTGAGTATGGTCCAGACCAATATGCGACTCCGTATTCAACTCAAGTGTTTGAAGTAATTGCAACGGATATCTGTGGCGAATCTATTTCGTCACAAGTAGAAGTAGAAGTACAATTCTTGTTCAGCAACTTCTTAGTTGAAGATTTGGGCGACAATGAATACCAATTTACTGCAACACCAGAACCAGACTGCGAAGAGTGCATCTATGAGTGGGACTTTGGTGACGGAAACACCAGTATGGAAGAAAATCCAAGTCATACATTTGACGGATTGAGCGACTACAACACAAGCTTGACCGTTACCAATGCAATTGGTTGTACAGATTCTACCTACACCCTCATCAACAGTCCAATTATTCTTTATGTGCCAAATGCATTCACTCCGAACAATGACGGAATCAATGATGTGTTTAGAGCTTTCGGACAAGGAATCCTCGGTTTTGAGATGATTATTGTAGACCGTTGGGGAGAAGTGGTTTTCAGTTCTGACGACATTGAAACTCCATGGGTAGGTGATCACCAATCAGGAACGCACTATGTGCCAGATGGTATTTACACTTATCAAATCAAAGTGAAAGGAATTGATACAGACGCGTACGAGCGCGTTGGACAAATTAGCGTGATGCGCTAGTTGATAAATAGAATTCGTTAAAAAGCCCTTGGCCTAGAAGTCAAGGGCTTTTTTATTGCTAAGATTTTCGGTTTTGTTATCTTCACCTGCCGCATGAGCGTTCACGTGAATGAACGAGTTGAATCATTCGGCTTCACCTTAATCAGATCCTACACATGAGTGTTCCAAAAACCAATTACAAGTCGGCATTTATTGCTGTTACCTCCCTGTTCTTTATGTGGGGACTCATCACCGTAATGGTAGATGCGCTAATACCGCGATTGAAAGACGTGTTCGAACTTGACTTGTGGCAAGCCAGTCTTGTTCAGTTTGCATGGTTTATGGCATACGGACTGGTATCTATTCCTGCGGGAATTATGTTGGGGAAAACAGGATATAAAAAGGGAATCCTGATAGGATTGTCACTTGCTGGTGTAGGTTGTGCCATGTTTTATCCAGCAGCTGAGCTCAGAGAGTTTTGGTTGTTTCTGCTTTCTCTTTTCGTTTTGGCATCTGGAATTACCGTATTACAAGTAGCGGCCAATCCATATGTTTCTGTGTTAGGAAACCCGGAAAAAGCTGCAAGTAGATTGAACTTAGCCCAAGCGTTTAATAGCTTGGGAACTACCATCGCGCCTATTATCTCTGCAACTTATCTGCTGAGTGATACCATACTTACAGGTGTGGAAGTTGAGCAACTCGACGGAATAGCGAAGGAAGCTTATTACACCGCCGAAGCTGGAGCCGTTCAAAGTCCGTTCTTGGTGTTAGGGGGAGGATTCTTTCTACTCGCCTTGGTGTTGGCTGCTGTTTCACTACCGAAAATATTAGGAGAATCGAAAGTAAGTTTAGGTTCGTTCAGCGGGGTGCTTAAAGACCGACGATTGATGTTTGGAGCATTGGGCATTTTCGTTTATGTGGGGGCCGAAGTGTCTATTGGAAGTTTTCTTGTGAACTACTTTCAAGATCTTCACATTGCTGATTTGGTGAAATCGAATGATTCCCTCCGTGGATTGGTCGGTTTCCTTTCTGAAACGTTCTCTGGCAAAACCTTTTCAGAGCTTGATCCGAAAGGGGTCGTGGGAACATTTGGAATCTTTTATTGGGGCTCAGCAATGATCGGAAGATTTGTTGGGGCCAAACTCACTAGCAGTATAAGACCAGGTAAAATTCTCATGTTATTTGCTTTCGGGGCGATTACCATGACGGCGATTTCTTTACTTTCATCAGGACTCATGGCTATGTGCTTCATCTTGCTGGTTGGTTTTTTCAATTCAGTCATGTTTCCTACCATTTTCACGATGGCGCTGGAAAACCTAAAAGACGACAAGCCACAAGGTTCTGGTATATTGTGTACTGCAATTGTAGGAGGCGCTGTAATTCCTCCTCTTGTAGGCGCATGGCGCGACGCGAGTGGGCCAGAGCTTTCATTTACCTTGGCATTTATTCTGCCAATTGTATGTTACCTCTACATCGCATGGTACGCGAATAAATTCAAATTAAAATCAATATGAAAAAGATCCACTTTGCATTCCTGATTGTTTTCATAGGTTTTTTGGCCTGTGGTTCAGAACCTGTAGACCTAGGAAAACTCAAAGTAACGGATACAGACTATTTTGACACCCTGCAGAACTGGATGACAGGCTCGTTCTCTAGCGCCGTTCAAGCTGAAAATGATTCAGATTACTACGACATCTGCCTCGAAATGCATTCTGTTTGGAAAGACAGTGACTCGATTTTCTATTTGTATGTAGAACAATCACTTGCTTCAATGACCGATAAACCTTACCGTCAACGTGTATATAAAGTGCAACGATTGGAAGATGGATTTATCAGTGATGTGTACGAATTACCAAATCCATCACTTTTTACCGGACAATGGCGTAACAGTGAATTGTGGTCAATGTATACGCCTGATTCAATTGTTCTAAAATCAGGCTGTGGTGTGGAATTGACCTGGACTGGAAGTTATTTTGAAGGAGGTACTGACAGTGCAACATGTTTGAGCACGCTGAGAGGCGCAGCCTACGCAATGTCACAAGTGGATGTAATGCAAGATCGAATCGTTTCTTGGGACCAAGGATATGACTCTTTGGGTACGCAAGTATGGGGTGCAGAGAAGGGTGGTTATATTTTTTTAAGAAATCAATGAGAAACTTTACACTTTCATGAACTATTAATTGTACATTCTGTTGTTACTTTGAATAAGAGGGTAGTTGAAAAGTCGACTACCATACAATGAATCAATAGATTGCATATGGCAACGACGAGAAGGAAGAAGCCGGTTGAGAAAGTACTCCAACCGAATATCAGGGTGAAGTTAGATGGAAAAACTGTGATTACGCTGAAAGATATCAGCAAGCTAGAATTTTGGCGACAGAAATATCCAAACCTTGAAGTCCTTGATTAATCTTCTTCGATAAATTTATCTAGTACTTCCTCAAGGTCCTCCATCTTTTTTTCGGTGTAGAGACCTTTAGTGTAATAAACAACCTTTCCTTCCTGATCAATGACGAAAAGGTAGGGAAGGTTTTTTTCTTCCATGCGCAGCACATCAATGTAAGGGTCCATTTCACCTTTGTAGAAAAGGAGGTATGGATAAAGGTCTTTGCGATTGCTTTCGCGCATTTTATCCATAGAGATTTGGTACGCCATCTTTTTTGTCCCTGTGAACATGGGGATGAAGTAGAAGTTGACATCGTATTGTGCGTCAAAAATTCCTCTTTTCAGTACGAATTTATCGTACATCGGCGTGTACCAAGATTTTAATCCATCTTCAGCTTTTTTAGAATACGCCATTCCTACAATAGTGGGCTTATTCTTTGTGTCTGTTGGCACAACAACTGTTTTCCCGTCAAGTGATTCTCCAGGTAAATCAGGGAAGGTCTTTCCTTTTTGCGCGCAAAGCGAAAGTGACAGTAGCACTGCCACGGTGAAAAATGCAGGTTTCAACATACTTTTGGTCTAACTAAATCGGACTTCGTTCTGTCTCGATTTGAGCTTAACGAAGTCCGAGTGCAATGAGTTAACGGAAAAATAAATAGAGAATTGTTCAATTACAATCCCAGTGCTTCTACACCTTGATCAAAGATGACGTCAACAGGAATTCCTGCTTCATCGAGACGATCTAGGTCGCTCTGTAACTGAGCGTCAATCATTCCTTTTTCATTCATCAATTTTACTACACCTTCGTAGTCGCCTTCGCCTTGGAGTTTTAAGATCAAAGCGCTCAAACTATTCACAGCGTCTTCCATGCGGTCAAAGTTCACGAGGTATTTACCCGTTGTTTCGTCATAAGCGAAGGCTCCGGCCTCTTTGAAGTAGTTGAAACGAAGCATGTTTGCTTTTCCATGGGCACTTGAAGCTCCAAAGCGCACTGAGCGAAAGATTCCAGCGAGGAAAGTCACATAGTTGTCCATGACTTCTCCTTCTTGAATTTCGCCCATTTCAAACAAGCGTGTTACCATCCACAATCCGAGAATGTCAGCCTTACCTTCTTCCAACGCAGAACCTTGATCTTTCAATGCTTCACGCACTTTTCCTTTTCCGTTCACCGTATTTTTAATTCCGAGTCCGTGCGCTACTTCATGGAACATCGTGTTTCCAAAGAAGGCATCAAAGGTGATGTGTTGACGTTGAGAATCATCAATCAATACATCAGCAATTGGATTGAGAATCATGTCGTATTTCGCACGCATGGCATTTTTCAGCTGAGACCTGCGTGTGCCATATTGCTGTTGAATTTCTTCATCGTTCGGAAGGTTCACTGCGATGGTTTTACTTCCTGCATTGCAGTCTCCAGCATAATACACAACATCATACGCATTCAATTGCGCATTTGAACCAATGGCATCTTGCTTGTACTTCTCATCGGCAGGCAACTCTTTCTGAAGTCCGGGAAGAAGTGACTTGTAGCGATCAAGTCGTTTGCTCCACTCTAAGTCTTTCACCAACACATAACATTCGTGTGCTGCTTTGTATCCGAAAAGGTGGTCTTCATAATTTTCAATAGGGCCAATGATGACATCAATGTGATTGTCTTTCAAGTTCAGCCATGCAATGTCGCTAGCGTTGTAGCGATCTGTTTCCAGCGCTTTCGCGCGTTGTTCGAGGTAGAATTTGAAGGAAGCATTTGTTGAAATGGCAGCCGCTTGTCTTAAGAGTTCAGCTGCTTCACTCACTTCGTCATAGAATTCTTCATGGAAATACACATGGATCAATCGTCCTTGGTTATCTCTTCGCATGAAAGTATACAAGCTTGTTTTAAAAGGGTTGTTCAAATTTTCGAACTCTTCTTTGGTCATGTCAGTAGGATAGTACTGCGCACCAAGCGGCTTTTCACCAACCCCTTCCAAGAAGGGCTTATTGTCGTTCAATCGATCCCACGGTCCGTAGTTTGCGAGTGCAAAAGCCTTCGCGTCAGGATCAGCTATTTGACTGAGCAACGAATCTTTCCGTCCGTAAGACTCTCTCCAGAAGAGCTCATCCATAATTTCTCCCGCTTTGATGAGTAGTGGAATGATTTGTTTGTCTTCCTCTGACAGCAAACTCACATCGGTGGTGAGTTTGAAGGTAGTATACGTTTGCTTGTCTGTTTCAGTCAGCAAAGATTTCAGCTTTCCATCTTCAACAGTAGTTTCTTGCTGAGCAGAGGTATCGGGTTTCGGCGCTTCGGAACAAGCAGTCAACAGCGCTAGTCCGAGAAAAGGGAGGAAGATTTTTTTCATGTGATGAGGTAAAATAAAAAATGAGCATCCAGCATGGGTAGCTCATTTTCAAATTCAACTTGTTAGGTTAAGCGGGGCTAAGATGCAACAGAAACTTCTTCGTAAGGTGCAAAAGAGAGTACTTCTCTACCTCTGCGAGTAAGCATGTATCC
>CAYGUR010000093.1:0-11539 GCA_964353035.1 uncultured Comamonadaceae bacterium
GTTCACCTTCAAACAAACCTTCCTGGAATTGGAATTACGAATACGTTCGACATTCAAAACCAAGGGATCAACGAAGCTACATGGACCAACCTTACTTTCGATTATTCGGGATTAGGCGCTGGATCTAACTTTAGCATGCACTTTAACCTTGCAGCTGGAGCTTTTGTAGGTTCAGGTGGAACGTTATTAATTGATAACATTCAAGTTTCTTGTACAAGTAACCAAGCTGCTCCTCCAGTCAGTTTGACTGCAGAAGTATGCGGGCCGCCAGCAACAGAAATGAGAATCACTGGACGTTTCTGGGGCTGGGATCCAAACGGGGGACGAGTTGCTACAGATAATGGTGATGGAACGTACACGGTTCTTCTTGATCCTGCTCCAACAGAAAACATGGAATACCTTTGGGTTGCTGATGGTGTTCAAGAAAACCTTATTCAGGCAATGGTTGACGGCGGAAGTTGTGCGCCTGTAACTGACTTTGCAAATTATGCGAATCGCCTTTGGACTCCAGGATCTGGAGATGTTTCTGAAACTTATGGTCAATGTGTTGGTTGCGTTGCAGCTGGCGCTGGTTGTACAGATCCAAATGCTACGAATTATGATGCTGCCGCTACAGAAGATGACAATTCTTGTGAATACAATGTAACGTTCCAAGTAGACATGAATGAATATCCAGACCCATACACTACCGTTTATGTGGCTGGTTCTTACAACGGATGGTGTGCAGATTGCAACCCAATGGAAGATCCCGAAATGGATGGAATTTGGACAGCAACCTACCCAGTACCAAATGGAGAGTACCAGTTCAAGTATCAAGTAGATATGTGGGCTGCTGATGAGCAACTTGTTGCGGGTCAGTCTTGTGTACAGTCAAATGGTGGTTTCATTAATAGAACGTTATCTGTGGCTGGAGCAGACCAAACATTTGACTTGGTTTGTTGGGCTAGCTGTTATCCTTGTCAAACAGGTCAAACACCTGGTTGTGATAATCCAAACGCAAACAACTTTGATCTATTGGCAACAGTGAATGATGGTTCTTGCCTTTTCAACGTTACATTCAGAGTAGATATGCAGCAGTATGTTGGTTCATACACTGATGTTCATTTGAATGGTCAATTCAACGGATGGTGTGGTGATTGTGCTCCAATGGAAGATTTGGACATGGACTTGATCTATGAATTAACAGTTGAAATGCAAGAAGGCTACTACGAGTATAAGTATACAACTGACAACTTCACTACTGAAGAAATATTTGATGGAACAGAGCCTTGTACTGTTGAGAACTTCGGTTTCTCAAATCGTTTTGTTCAACCTACAGATAACATCGTTCTTGATGTTGTTTGTTGGAACTCATGTAGTGCTTGTGACGTAGTGAACGTAGCAGGTTGTACTGATGTAAATGCAGTTAACTACAACGCGGCTGCAACTACAGACGATGGTTCTTGCCTTTACAACGTAACTGTGTCAGTGAATATGAACCAGTTTCCAGATCCATTCACTACTGTATACATAAGTGGAACGTTCAACGGATGGAGTGGTGTAGCAAATCCGCTTGCTGATCCAGATATGAATAACGTTTGGGAAGCCACAGTTCAGATGCCAGCTGGTGACAACGAATACAAGTTCACACTTGATGATTGGGCTGTTCAAGAATTGTTCATTGGTGGAGAGTCTTGTACAACAACCATTGATGGATTCACGAATCGCTCTGTTACAGTTGCAGGAAACACCACTGTGAATACAGTGTGTTGGGAGTCATGTTCAGGTTGTACTTCAAATAGCTATGAGTTGACATTCCGAGTGGATATGACAAACCAAACTGTTGGTGCCAACGGCGTTCAACTTGCTGGTTCATTCCAAGGATGGGATCCTGTTGCTACTCCTATGACCTACTTAGGTTATGGAATTTATGAGTACTCAATCATCCTGCAGGAAGGAACAACTATTCAGTACAAGTATTTGAATGGAAACGATTTTGCCTTTTCGGAAACAGTACCTGTTGAATGTGGTGTTGACGACGGTAATGGTGGTTTCAATAGAGTACACACTGTTGGAGCAGGAGATGAAACACTACTAGTTTGTTTCAGCGAATGTGACGCATGTGCTGGTTGTACTGATCCACTTTCTGCAGAGTACAATCCTTTTGCAGGAACAGATGATGGCTCTTGTGCTACACCGCTAGTGTACGGTTGTACATATCCAGATGCTATGAACTACAATGGTTCTGCAACTAACGACGACGGAAGCTGTACGTTTATGATCGGCTCTGATTGTCCTGAAGACTTGAATAACGATGGTTTAGTAAATGCAACGGACTTACTACAATTCCTAGGTGCATTTGGAAGTACATGTTTGTAAAGTTCATGTACGGTTAACTACAATGTGAAAATAAAAGAGAGGGATCCAAATGTGGGTCCCTCTTTTTTTAAATTTAGAATATGAAAACGATTTTCCCCATAGCATTTTTCCTTTTATCGATAACAACGTATGCCCAGAACTGGCAGTTGGTTTGGGCCGATGAATTCGATGGTACTTCATTGAACACAACTGATTGGATTTACGACATCGGCACAGGTTCGCAGTTCGGACTAAATGGATGGGGAAATAATGAACTACAGTACTATACGAACAATACCGCTAATGTTAGCGTTGCGGATGGTATGCTTCGAATTCGTGCCTTGCAACAGAATGTTGGAGGTATGAACTACACCAGCGGACGAATTCGTACCTATCAAAATCAATTTTGGACCTACGGGAAGGTTGAAGCACGAATGAAAATGCCAGCTGGACAAGGACTTTGGCCTGCGTTTTGGATGCTGCCAGAAGGCGGGTTTTGGCCGGGGGAAATTGATATCATGGAAATCATTGGTTCACAGCCTAATACTCTGCACGGGACAACGCATTCAGGGACTACTGACAACGTCTTTTCTCTCGGCGGGTCTTACACTTCTCCGAATCCACTAACAGATGAATTTCATACGTATGCCATTGAGTGGATTCCTGATAATATCACTTGGCTAATTGACGATGTACCTTACTTTTCAATGAACAGAAATGACCTTCCGGCTGATATGGAGTGGTTGTTTGATCAAGATTACTACGTTTTGCTCAATTTAGCTGTAGGAGGCAATTGGCCTGGCGCCCCTAATGGAACAACTTCGTTCCCTGCGGATTTTCTAATAGATTATGTTCGAGTTTATGAATACGATCAATCTTTGGTTTCAGATGTAACCTTCAGGGTAGACGTATCTGAGCAGGTTTTGCAGGCTGGAGACGTTGTTTACATTGCTGGAGAATTCAATAATTGGTGTTCAACTTGTCAGCCACTAACCAATGAAGGAAATGGGGTTTGGAGCACCACGATGAGCCTTTCTCCAGGTTTTCACGAATACAAATTCACAGTAAATGGATGGGGCGGCCTCGTTGAAGGTTGGTCGCAAGAGGAATCCTGCACAATACAGACCATATTCGGCCCAGACTCTTTTATTAATAGACTTGTAAATGTGGCGTTTGATCCAATCCAACTGCCACCACACTGCTTCAATGAGTGCGCAACGTGTGTTCCGTTTGCGAATGAAAATTGCACAGACCCAGAGGCAGCAAACTACAATCCAGATGCTTTGTTTGACGATGGTAGTTGCACGTATCAAGTGATTTTTTCAGTTGATTTGGGACAAGAAACACTCGGGAACAACGATTTGGTACACTTAAATGGCACATTCAACAATTGGTGTGGTACATGCAATGAAATGTTTGATTTAAACAATGATGGCGTGTACACAACGGCGTTAAACCTCGCTCCAGGAAACTATGAATATAAATTCACAACTAATGGGTGGAATGGTCTTCAAGAATTCTTTGCTATTGGAACTTCATGCACCAACACCACCTTTGGTAACCAAGGAGAAGTCTTTACCAACCGAGTGCTGACGGTAACTACAAATGCGTTGCAATTGAATGAAGTGTGCTTCAATTCTTGTACAGCTTGTATTTATCCAACGATTACTTCAACCTTTATGGTCGACATGTTCAATGTTGGAAATCCTGCTTCAGCACAGCTTGAGGTAGTTATTGGCGGACAGACTTCGTCATATGAAATGCAATACATGGGTTGGGGATTGTGGACAGCTAGTATTTCCACTAATGAAGGAGCTTTGGTGCAATATAGATTTACTGCTGATGGAATAACCGAAGTAATCGATAGCAACTGTGCCGCGAATAATTACAGAAGTGTAATTGCGCAAGAAGGAAATGTGGACATGGTCTGTTTCAATGAATGCTCAGCGTGTTCTGGATGTGCAGATGCACTGTATGCCAATTACAATCCATACGCTATCATGAATACTTCAGACTGTGTTAACGAACTTGTTCCTGGATGCACCTACTCAGAGGCGTCGAATTTTGACTTGTCGGCCAATTATGATGATGGCAGCTGTGTATTCAACACGGAAGATGCTTGTCCTGAAGATTTCAACAACAACGGTATTGTTGATACACCAGATCTTCTTTCGTTTCTAGGTTCGTTTAATCTAATCTGTCCTTAAAGTGATTGAATAAAATCGCTGAGGTTGTCTTCACTATTCATTCCAAGTTTTTTGCGAAGACGGTATCGACTGATTTCCACTCCACGGACAGAGATGTTCATGATGGTGGCAATCTCTTTTGTGGAAAGTGTCATTCGCAGGTATGCGCACAGTTTATGATCGTTTGCTGTGAGATTAGGAAATTGGGCACGTAAACGCTTTAGAAAGTCTACGTGAACTTGGTCAAAATGACGCTCGAATTGTTCCCAATTGTTATCAAGTCGAATGTCCTCATTGATGATCTTTACGATGCGTCTTATTTGCGATTCGCTTTTCTCTTTGGCTTCTAGGTTAAGTTGTTTGAGGGAGTCTCTTACACTTTGTAGAATTTGACCTTTTTGGACAAGGTGCATGGTGGCCGAAGCCAATTCCTTGTTTTTAAAGTTTAATTCATCTTGCAAACGTTGATTTTTAAGCTCATCTAGGGCTTGAACGCTTTCTTCCTTTTGATCAGTTAGTTCGCGGTCTTTCTGAAGAACAAGTTCATTTTTCTCGCGTTCGAAGCGTCTTCTCGGGACAAGAACTAGGAGAGTAAGCGACATCAGTCCTAACGCGATTGCAATAATGAGAGCTGTTCTAGTTTGGTACCAAGGAGTTTTGATTGAAATATTGAAAGTCTCATTGCTTTGAATAACACCTTCTTCATCTAGTGCTCTCAAGTGGAAGGTATATTCTCCCGGCTCAAGATTGGTATACTCCTTACTGAAAGATGTTTCAATGGGAGTCCAGTCTTGGTCTAAGCCTTCTAAAAACACTTCGTATCTAAGTTCATCAGCAAGATGAAAGCTAGTGGATGTGAAATTGAATCTGAAAGATGTGCTTGTCTGTGGAACGCGCAAGACACTATCTTCCTCCAGGCCAATCAGAGCAGAATAGATGGTTGAATCTTTGGTGCCAATTAAATCTATGGATGAGATACTGAGTTCAGGAATTTCGTTCATGCCAATGAGAAGCGTAGGGAGGTAAATGTGGGCGAAACCACTTTCAGTACCCACAATAACTCTATTCTTGTCTAGGAAGTACATCATCTCAAATCCACCAACCATATCTTCCTTCAAGCGCGAAATGGTATATAGGTTCCATGTTTTAGAAATCGGTGTTTCATTGATCTCAAGCAATTCAACATTGGTTTCCGCCACAGCCCAGATGGTTTCAAAATCGGTACCGAACAAGCGCAGAAAACGACGATTCATTTCAAATTCTGAATTCCAACCTTCGATTGGGATGATTTCATCGGTCATTTCGTTGTAAACATACAGCCCTTCTTCAGCGGTAAAGGTGATTTGATCAGATACTCTAGATACGTAGATGTGCAAATTGGAGGGGAAACCTTGCGCTTTGCCGTAGTGCTTGACTTCTAGTATTGAGTAGTCAACTGGGTCTAGGGCTAGTTTCCAAGCGCCTTTGTACGGGTGGCTGATCCACCAGGTGTGATTTCCGGCATAGCATCCAATGCGTGAAGACTCATCAAACCCTTTGATTTTTTTTTGTAGCGACCATTCGTTTCCTTTTCGTTCAAAAAGAAAAAGTCCATCATAATATCCAGCAAGGATGTGATTGTTATCATCAGGAATACCAAAGAAGGTCCATGTTCCGTAGGATCCTTGGATTTTACTAATTTCTTCCTCATTTAGAACAAAAGCTCCTTCTTGATGTCCAATCCAGAGTTGATCATTGATTACATTGAGCCCCCAAACTTGACCAACTGTACCTTCAATTAATTCGTAAAGTGTTTTCCCGTTTTTTTGAGGTATGGCCTTGAACAACCCGTTGGCAGTGCCAAAATATAAATGACCGTTGTATTCGGCTACAGCGTGTCCGGCACCAAGTAAATAAGAGTCAGGATGAGAGTATTTAAACGGAGAGCTTTCTTCAATGTAATCTATTCCATTGCTCATTCCCACCCAGAGATCATTGTGGGTGTCTTCAAAAATTGAGATGATGTCGTTTCGTTGCAGACCTTGTTCTACAGAATATTGGCGAAGAGGCTTCAGAAGTTCATTCGTGAGGATCAAACCGCCCCTTCGCGTAGCAAATGCAAAACCTTTAGTCGTTTTCACTACATCATTCACTCCTTTATCAATGAGAATTTCATTCAGGGTGAGTTTAGATGTTTGTTCTTCCCCTCTAATTGGAATCAAACCGCTGTTCTCAGTGACACATAGGGTGTCATTGAATAAACGAACAAGTCCTTTGCAAATGGTGCCAGGCGGTAGAGGAAAAAAGCTATTTGACTCTAGACTTCGAAGTGTATCGCTGGTTTGATAGAAGTACTGCTGTCCGAAGATGAATGAACTTCTCAGTTCCTCATGTGATACCAATACACCTGATTCTTCATTCTTCATTTGAATCAAGTGCTGTGAGCTTCTAATAACCAACTGCTCATTAAAGATGTCAATGGACCAGATGTCTTCTAAATTCTCAATGGACTCAGGTAACTTAGAAATCAACGACATGTAATTTAGCGTGCCATTGAGGGTAGGGTAGAAGTAACCGAATTCATTCTGTCCACCAGCGTAAATTTTATCCCCAACAACTTCAATAGAACGAAGGATGGTTTGGTTGGGTTGCTGGAAGCAATTCCATTCTGTACCAGTGTACATTAGCAGTCCGTTGTTGTTGGCTGCAAAGATGTACCCGTGCTCATCTTGGGTTATTTCATAGGTTTGAGTTCCTCCGTGGTACTGATTTTTGGTATGGTTGATAATCCTTGAATTACCAAAATCTTGACTCAAACAAGAAGAAGAGTACATCAAAACAAGAACAAGAATGTGAAAGTGCTTTTTTAACATGTCGGTTCACTAATAGAGCATAGTTGTAGTGTCTAATTTACTCAAATGCTATTAAATACAGTTTATTGAGGGCTGGAATGGCTAATTGTAGGGTGTTATGATGTACTATTGATGTAGTGAATTAAATAGGGGATGTAGTTATGATGAGTATAGACTTCTTCCAGAGAAGGATACAATTGCTAGCTTGTGGTCAAATAACCAAAAACCATGAGAACAATTCACTTTGTAGCAGGTCTGCTATGTTCAGTGTGCACTTTGACGCTGAATGCTCAATCACTTTATGATTCTTTTGATGATGTTCGCACTGTAAGGTACGGGCAGGATATTCCATTTTCTGAACAACAAGGGAATGGCACAGGAGGAACGGTTTGGCCAGGATGGTCTGGAACCCTTATTCAATATGATCCAAATCCAGGGCCTAGTGCCTTAAATGATTCTCCCATGTGTGCGCAATACGCAAGAAACGCAGGAGAGTTTTACGATGTGATTATTATTCATCCAGGATTGTTGGCTGATGTCTCTGATTACTTGTCTGGGACGAAAACGATATCTATGGATGTGTATTCACCACTACCAGGAATAACGGTACAAATTACACTTGAGAATGAAGCGTTAGCGGCTGGAGGTTATCCTGCTGGACGACACTCAGAGTACCTTGCTGTAACAACAACAGGTGGACAGTGGGAAACATTGGAGTTTGAATTGAATCTTGAACCATGGCAAGATGCTGCCAACGGCGGATGGTGGCCTACAGCTGCTGAGGCAAATGTAGCTGTTGACCAAATGGTGATTCTTTTCAATCCGGCTAGTAACACAAGTGATGTGTTTTTCTTCGACAACCTATTTGGACCTGAAAGAGTTGAAGAGCCTTGTCCTGAATCAAACACCGAAGCGTCTGTATTATTAGATGCTGACTGTGAAAACGATCGTTGGGTGAAAGAATATTGCGATGGAAGAATGAGCATTTTCCCTGATCCACTTGATGATTCAAACATGGTGATTGAATACGCTCGTAATGGAGGTGCGGCTGACGATGTAGTTGTTGGGAACTTCAATGGAGCATTGACTATTCCAGAGAACTCTACGCTCAAAATTGATATTTTGGACAACGTGGCACCTAGCGCAATCGCTTTTTCAATTCAAGATGCTTTTGGATTGGAGTTGGCTTTGTTTGATTTGACTTCAACTATTTCGGGAGAGTGGCAAACATTCGAAATGGACCTATCTGCTTTGGAAGGTGCACCGAATGCAACCAACTTTGTGATCTTGTTCGAACCAGGACAACTGATTCCAGATGTATTTTACATTGATAACTTGGAGATTGAGTCTATTATAAGCGTTGACGAAGAAGTAGTTTCTTCGTTTCAAGTATTCCCGAATCCAGCTAGCGATGAAATAAACCTTCAGCTAGATGCATCTGTGCAAGTGAAGTCTGTGGATATTCTGAATCTAAACGGTCAAGTAGTTCAAACCTCTAATTCACTCACCAATTCAAAACTGGATGTCTCTGCTTTGAGCCCAGGAGCGTATTTTGTGAGATTAACATTGATGAATGGCGAAGTAATTTCGGAGCGAATTCTCATAGACTAAATCCATCATTATGAGTATTCTAGACTACGCTATAGTCATTGGCTATTTCGTTTTGGTCTTTGTTGTGGCTTTCTGGGTCACTAAAAAAGAGCGAAAGGAAAAATCATCTTCTTCTTATTTCCTTGGAGGGAAAAACTCCAGTTGGTTTGTGATTGGGGCGTCTCTGTTCGCTTCAAACATTGGGAGCGAGCATTTAATTGGACTCTCAGGTTCTGGTTCAAGAGGAGATTTTGTCAATGGGCAATTCGAATTACTAGCAGCACTTATTCTCATTCTCTTAGGGTGGGTTTTTGTTCCCTACTACCTTAAAAGTGGTGTGTACACAATGCCTGAATTCTTAGAGAAGAGGTATTCCAGAGGTGCGCGAAATTACTTGAGTGTAATTTCCATCTTAGCCTATGTATTGACCAAGATATCTGTGACCATCTTCGCTGGAGCATTGGTGTTCGACCAATTGTTAGGGGTCGAATTCTGGACAGGTGCTATCCTCGTTGTTGTTGCAACAGGTGTTTATACCATTTTCGGTGGATTGAAAGCAGTGGTCTATACAGATATGGTTCAGATGTTCGTACTAACGGCAGGAGCTGTTGCTGTAACATGGTTTGGTTTAGAGGCTTTGGGTGGAATGGAAGCTTTAACGACTTCCATCAATGCGAATGCAGGTGATCAAGCTGGAAATTACTTCAACCTTTGGAGATCGAACGCAGATACCAACTACCCCTGGACAGGAATTCTTTTTGGGGCGCCTATTCTAGGCGTTTGGTATTGGTGTACTGATCAGTTTATTGTTCAGCGTGTGCTGTCTGCGAAGGATCTTACAAATGCACGAAGAGGAACAATTTTCGCAGGTTACTTAAAACTGCTTCCAATATTCTTGTTCGTGTTTCCAGGGGTTATCGCTTTCGCTTTGCACAATGCTGACGGAACTTTACTCCTAGACAGTGCAGGAGAGGTTTCTCATGACAGTGCACTTCCTGCCATGGTAATGGCGTATTTACCATCTGGAATGAGAGGTTTGGTGGCAGCAGGATTATTAGCCGCACTGATGAGCTCACTCAGCAGTGTGTTTAATTCATGCTCTACACTTGTAACAATGGATTTCTACAAAGTATGGCGTCCTTCAACTTCTGAGCGATCATTGGTCGTTGTTGGTCAATTAACAACAGCTGTGCTGGTTGTAATCGGTTTGCTCTGGATTCCATTTATGAAATCTATGATGCAAGACGGCGGATTGTTTAAGTATCTGCAAAGCATTCAAGCCTATATTGCGCCGCCAATTGCTGCTGTATTCCTTCTTGGTCTTTTTGTCAAGAAGATCAATGCAAAAGGAGCAATGGTTGCACTCTGGACAGGATTTGTTTTAGGAGTTGGAAGGTTGGTTCTTGAATTTTTATCAACACCTCCTTCAAAAGGAATTCCTGGAATTATCACATTGAACGAGGGTTCGTTCTTTGAATGGATTGTAGGAATTAACTTTTTGCACTTCGCCCTGCTACTGTTTGCTATTTGCAGCACGCTGATGATAATAGTGAGTCTGACGAATTCGAAAGGAGAACAGAAGGATGTATCAAACTTAGTGTACTCTAGAAAAGCGAGCGCAGGAATGTGGAATCTGGTCATGCGCAGAGATTTAGCCTTGACCATTTTGCTCATCATCGCTGTACTCGCTATTTGGTTAATCTTTAGCCCATTCGGAATCGCATGAAAAAACTTGTATTCATTCTGACGTTCTTCGCCCCAATGCTGCTTTTTGCATCGGGTGAAGACACCTTGGCTTGGAAACCGCTAGACGTCAAGCCTAGTTACCGATTGAATCAGATCACGAAAGGGTTCTCAATTGGAGGGTATTACCGCTTTTACGCGCTAAATCGAAACCTTGTTGATCCTTTTCCTGTGCTTTCTGACAATCAGTTCGCCAATACGCCGCCTTTTGTGTTTGGTGTTGGAGATGTGTATCGTGATCCGCCAATTTTTCTGATGACAGCATCTGTTCGTCCTGGAGGAGGAGCGAGTATTTCAATGGATTATGCACTCTATTCTAATTTCACGAATAGCAACGGTTCAGTGCCATATAACTTGAACCTCGGGATTAGTTTGTACGGAACAGTCCCTCTAGAATTTGGGAAGTTGGGATTCCAACTTGGTGGAATCAACTGGACCGAGGTCAGTGACATGACCTTTTCTAGTTTTGCCGGCTATGAGCGCTTTAGTTTGTTTGAAAGATGGGCTTGGGAAGGAATAGGGCAGGCTTCTGATAGAGCCTCTAACTTTCTGGATAATGGTCGTATCAATCGTGAGGCACGCTGGGCAAATCAAGCTTTCAAGGGAATCTTGGTAGACCTCTATGAGTTGCCGTATGGAATATCTACTCGTGTTTTATATGGAAAGACGCCTGCAACCTTAAGTCTTGACGATAATGTTCCTCGCTTCACTGCTGGTGGACGAGTCCGAAAGAATGTGGGGAGTAATCACATAGGTTTCAATACCATGAATTACGTGCAGTACAATGATTCTACTGCTCAAACAAGGTCTGGAATAGGTATTCACACCGTAGATGTCAAATGGGGCTTGAAG
>CAYGUR010000094.1:0-11373 GCA_964353035.1 uncultured Comamonadaceae bacterium
TAATTTGAAAAGAGTTCTAATTGGTAATAGGGAATAAAAACTACCGCCAACAATGGTAGCTGATGCACAACCCCCATTTTCAAACTAAATCAACCAAAGTTCTGAAGTTAAATCAGCCTTTAATCTCCCATTTGATTGAGACTACCTCAACTTGGATACACGCGAGAACGGTTGTCAACACGGCTTGATAACGATGTCTGGCGATGTGAGCAGAGGCATTGAACTTCTCCACCACTATTGCTCTTTTTTGGCTGTAGTTCAAGTACTTTTTTTAAGGCTGTATTCAAATGGCAGCTATGTCTATGATCCAGAATGGCTTTGAGTCTCCTATAGAAGTTGTTTTTTGGAACAGGATCGCTGCACTGTTGAAAGCTCACGAATAACTGCTCTTGATATTCCTTTTTGCCTTGCATGACAATAAGTTACGCAGGATGTCAATAGAAAAAGAACAGGTTTTGCTACCTTTATTCACAGAGTTGTGCAACAGGCACAACGGGTATAGTGCATGCCCTGCGGGACACGCACCATACCCAAACCGTTGTGCTCAATTGAATGAATGAGATTGCTTAGGAGAATATTTAATAGAAAACACCAAGAGAAGGAACAGACTCTCGAAGAGTTTTTGGAATTCTTAGATAAGACACATGACTTTTCTCAAGACCCAGAAGAATGGGTTGCGCGAAACGGTCATATGATAGGATGTGGAGATTTAAGAGGAATAAGATTGGGTGATAAGGAGAAGGAGGAATGGATTAACATAGTCTATGGACATCTCCAAAATGGGACGATTAATGAGTTACGAAAGAGGCTATTGACTGAAGAAGAGATTCAGCAAATTGAGAAAGAGTGGGAAAACTGGTAAACAAAAGAGAGCACAACAAGGTGTCATAGCATATGGCCGCTCAAAGCCAGCGCACGGCCGACTGGAGTAAGTTCGGCTTTTGCCTCGCCACATGCCATACATTCGTTACGTTGTAGCCAATTAAAAAGACGCACCGAAAAATAAAGATGACAATTTTCGAAACGGAAAGGCTTTTAATAAGAACTCTTAAAAAAGATGATTCTGACGATTACTTTGATATGATGAGTAATCCAAATGTGATGAACCCTATTCCAAGAGCTATAATGTCAAGACAAGAAAGCAACGAACACTTAAACAACTTTCTTAATTTGGCACATATCCAATCAGATCGAAAGGTTTGGGCAATTGAATTAAAATCTGAGAATACATTCATTGGACTTTGCGCTTTTCTTAAAAACAATGAGAGCGAAGATGAAATCGGCTATCGATTCAGAGAAAAGTATTGGAGAAAAGGTTTTGGCACGGAAGTAACAATTGGGCTTCTTAAATACGGATTTGACGAAATGAAAATGGAAAGAATAACTGCTGATGTGGATACAAAGAATTTAAACTCAGTAAAAATTCTAGAAAAATTTATGACCATTAAAAAAGAGTTCTTCAATGAAGAAGACAACTGTATTGACAGAAGATATGAAGTGCATAAAAATAACTGGTTACACCAAAACCTAAACGGCATTAAAACGACCGTTTAGCCATAACCGTTGTCCCTCACTAAAAAAAAAGAGTCCTATCAAGATGAAAGGACCCTTTTTAAATAAGATTACTTTTTAGGAATAAGCCTTCCACTAACAGGCGCAAGGTCATACATGACGAATGTCTCGATAATGCTTTCCATGTCCTCATTTTCACCGTGGTCGTCCTTCCCTTGTTCGGTTTCAAGAAAGTTGTAAAGTGTTTCCTTTTGATCAAAAGTTGACCAAACAACTACGGAGTTTTGATCTTTATCCACACTCACTTAAAAAGAACACGACATCGCAACAACAGCTTTAAATCATGTCGTTCTGTGGCAAGCTTCACAGACAAACCGTTAGTCACAATCAAGTCCAACCGCGCGAAATAACTTCACTTCAGTGATATCCTTTAGCCTTTCCTAGAAATCATTTAGTTCCCTCATTTTTCGTCACAGACATTTGTGCAACAAATAAAATTGAGGACATCATGATTAAAAGGATATTTGGAATTGCTCCCACAAAAGAAAAAAACGGAATTGGTTACATTCCTTCTCCGCTAGGAAGAAAGTTTGGTGTAGACAAAGTCAGTGGCTACATAGCGACCAACTTTGGCGGTAAGAAATACACAGGAGAAAAGAAAGTGTTAGTGCTCTGCACGGAAGAGCGTTATTTCGAAATGACCAATGGCAAGCAGTTTTCTACTGGAAACAATGTGCAAGAAACCATGGTGCCGCTAATGCATTTGGTCAATGCTGGTTTTGATTTTGAAGTCGTTACACCTACCGGAAAACCCGCAGTTCTTGAAGAATGGTCTGTACCTGTTGAAGATGAGGCTGTGATAAAATTCAGGAGAGAACACCAATCTAAATTCGACAATCCACTCTCGCTAAAAAAGCTCATTGCAACGCATGAGTTAAATCAAACGTCAAATTACATTGCTCTGTTTCTTCCAGGTGGCCATGGCTCTATGGTTGGTCTGCCTCAAGATGAAAATGTAGGATCTATGCTACGATGGATTGAAGAATCTGACCGCTACCTTGTTGCTGTATGCCATGGCCCCGCTGCTATGATTGCAAAAGAAAACAAGGGTCAACCGAATCCTTACAACGGGTATAAAATGGTGGCTTTCCCTGATAAATTTGATAAGCAGTCGCCTTCATTGGGCTACTTGCCCGGACAACTTCCGTGGTTTCAATGTGAAGCGCTTGCGAAGGAAGGTATTACGGTGATTAATGAAAAAATAACAGGTGCTACTCACATTGACCGAAAACTCATCTCTGGAGATAGTCCAAAAGCATGTGACGAACTTGGAAAAATTACCGTGGATGCTTTATTTAAAGAATTGGTTGTCAATTGATTAATGTCTAGTTAAAGACAAATGGAAATGATAAAACACTTCGAAATTTACATAGCCGCTCAAAAGGCTACAGGAATACAGTTTACGGTATTTGGTGCATTGCTGCTCATAACGGCTATTCTTCTGCATTTCAGCCAACTCAATCCGATTACGCAGGGTTTAAGGAATGGATTTTTTGTGATTAGCATTCTCCTGCTAGGTAGTGGCATAGGTTTTATTATAGGTCAAAACAAGCTTTTGAAAACAAAAACGGAAATGTATCAATCTGACCAAAAAGCATTTGAGCAGCAAGAAGTAGAAAGAATGCAGCAGGTGAACAAGAGCGTGCCGACTATTATTTTGAGTCTGTCTATTATTCTAATACTTGTGATTTTGGCTTCAATATTTTTCATCAGTCAGCCACTTTGGAAAGGAGTAACATTTAGTGTGCTTATTTACCTCTTCGGCTTGCTGATCTTGGAGTCTATATCATACCTCTCGGTCAAAAATTATTATGAATCACTCCTTAATTAAAAAAAATGGAAAGCTCTATCAATTACCTACACCAGGAAAAAGAAAGTTTCCTATCAAAAACTATGAAGTTTGTAATGAACATTTCAGGTGTAAAAACAGCACTAGAAAAAGGACTTAAAAAGGGCAAGATCGAGAATGACGCTGCCCCTATTCCAAGTTCTATTTCAGAAAGGTATCAAGTTGAAACACAAACCATAGATGGCTTTAAGGTTTGGACACTTTCTCCAAAGAAATCAAAATCAAACAAAGTGATTTTCTTTTTTCATGGTGGGGCGTATGTATTCAATGTGTATAAGCAACATTGGCAATTATTCGATAAATTAATAGAAGAGACGGGAGCAACCATTGTAGTTCACGACTATCCATTAGTACCTCAGTATACACAAAAAGAAGCCTTTGATTTTACCATCAAGGTTTATGAAAACCTAATGGCAACATACCAATCAGAAACAAAATACTTTATGGGCGATTCTGCTGGGGCGGGCCTTGCCTTAGCATTTGCACAACTTCTTAGAAACGAAGGAAAACCATTACCAGAACAAATTATCTTATCCGCACCATGGTTAGATGTTACCCTAGAAAATCCTGAAGTGAAGGCTGTAGATAAAGACGACAAAATGTTAGGGATTGAAGGACTACAAATGGCGGGAAAAGCTTATGCTGGAGAATTAGATACTAAAAACTATAGAGTAAGTCCTATTTACGGAGATTTCAAGAACCTTCCAAAGATTTCCATTTTTATTGGTACACACGACTTGTTTTGGGCAGATGCCAGAAAGTTAAAAGCAAAACTAGACAAAGCCAATATTCCAATGAATTATTATGAATACCCAAAAATGTTTCACAATTGGTGGATAATGGTAGGATTGCCGGAATCAAAAAGTGTAATCAAACAAGTTAGTTCATTGCTAAATAATTAAAAGAACAGTAAAAAGAAATAACATGAATAAAACAATATTAGTAACCGGAGCAAGCTCCGGAATAGGCCGAGCAACTGCTAAACTCTTTCAAGAAAAAGGCTGGAATGTAATTGCGACCATGCGAACACCAGAAAAAGAAACGGAATTTACGAGCTTAGCCAATGTGCTTGTTACCAAACTAGATGTGCTAGAATTAGATACCATCGATGCTGCCTTGAGCGAAGGAATTGAAAAATTTGGTAAAATAGATGTAGTACTCAATAATGCAGGCTATGGATTGATGGGGACTTTCGAGTCTGCAAAACGAGAAAGCATCATCCGACAGTTTGGCGTAAATGTGCAAGGGCTGTTTGACGTAACTCAAGCAGTGTTGCCGCACTTCAGAAAAAACAAAGACGGCATGTTCATTAATATCTCATCAATTGGTGGCAGAATGACTTTTCCACTAATGCCGCTATACCACTCTACTAAGTGGGCAGTGGAAGGGTTTTCTGAATCACTACGATGGGAATTGGCCGAAATTGGAGTAAAAGTAAAATTGGTTGAACCAGGAGGTGTGGCGACAGATTTTGGCGGACGATCTATGGACATGCAGCACAATGCCGAGCTTACGGAATACAATGAATTTGTGGGCAAATTGATGGAAGCAATGCAAGCGTCAATGGATCCAGCTAACATGAGCAAGCCTGAACAAATAGCAGAGGTGATTTATACTGCTGCTTCGGATGGCACAGCAACGCTACGTTACAGAGCGGGAGCAGATGCCTTACAGTTATTGTATGCTCGTTCTAACATGACCGATGATGCATTTTTTGCGATGCAGAAGCAACAGCTTGGGTTGTAAATAAAGTAGAAATCCAATCTGTTGTAATTTTGTTATACCTGTTTCTTTAATCGAAAGCAATGGAATCTGTTGAAATAAATACCATAAGTCAGGCTCATCAATCTGTTGGACTCCCAGCCCCTAAGCATCCATTGGTTTCGGTAGTGCATACAGCAGATTTTAAACCTACTGTTGATTTTAGAGGGATAAAAGTGATCAATAATCTGTACCAGATTACCTTGAAACAACTCGGCTGCGGAAATTTGATGTACGGAAAGAACTCTTATGATTATGAGGAAGGCACTTTGGTGTTTATTTCTCCAGGACAGGTCACCGTTTTTGAAGGTGAAATGCCTACAAATACTGATGCAAATGATGGATGGACCTTGGCCTTCCACCCTGACCTAATTAGAAAAACAAGTTTGGCGGAAAAGATGAGTCAGTATTCTTTTTTCAACTATGAGGTGAATGAAGCTTTACATCTTTCAGAAGAAGAATTGGGAACCATTGAAGATCTATTAGACAAAGTAGTAAAAGAATACAGCCAAAACTTAGATAAACATAGTCAAAAGCTTATCATTTCGAACATAGAACTGCTGCTTGACTATTGCACACGGTTTTATGATCGTCAATTTTACACTCGATCAAATTTAAATCTTGACTATGTTTCAAAATTTGAGAAGCTTTTGAAGAGGTATTATGAAAAGGAAGATGTTTTGGAAAAGGGGGTGCCTAATGTGAAATACTTGGCTAGTGAGCTCAACTTCTCTTCAAGCTACTTAAGCGATTTATTAAAGAAAGAAACTGGGAAAACCGCTCAAGAACACATTCACCTTTTTGTAATCGAAAGAGCAAAAAATCAACTTCTAAGTTCTAAAAATTCAATTAGTCAAATTGGTTACTCTTTGGGTTTTGAATATCCGCAGCATTTTAGCAACTTATTCAAATCAAAAACAGGGCTTAGCCCCAGTGAGTATAGGAACTTGAATTAAAACTGTGCCTAACAAGGGTAGGAGATGTCCCCTCAAAACGAATTACCTTCCTATTTACCCATATGCACCTAACAGTGCTATTCTTATCTTCATCATTTCTGATTTTTTAGGGCTAAAAAGTTGCTTTCTAAACTACTGAGTGGAAGGTATCCGTTGCCTATTTTATAATACGTTCCATTGTGTTCTACAAATACCGAGGGGAACCCCGTCACTCCCAAGGCAGTGGATGTATTAAAATCTTCTTCAGCAGCTTTTCGGTACGCGGGATCTTTCATTTTGATCACAAACGCCTCCCCATCCAAACCAAAGCTTGACGCAATCTGTCCATAGGCGTCAAAGTTTTCGGGTTCTATTCCATCAAAGTAAATAGCCTTCTGAAGTGCAGAGGCAAACTGAATACTTTGTTCAGGATTGAGACTTTTAAAGACAGACAAAGCAATTGCGGGAGGAATAGACGTAAAAACAGCTTTCCCTTCTGCCAAGGTTTTATTCAGGAATGTGTCCCCAAATTTAACTCCAGTAGCATTTTCTACATCCTTGTAGGCTTTACCGATGTATGAGGCAACTTCGCCTATAGGTCCGATTCTATCACCCGTAATCATCCCGCCAGAGATCACTTCAAAATCCAGTTCATCCTTGTACTTTGCTTGAAATTGGGTCATCACGGGTGAAAAACCGTAACACCAGCCGCACAGGGCATCATATACATATACTACTTTCATTTTCTAACTTTTGTGCTTTTAATGCGTGTTCTCATCAAGTCCATTCACCGTGGAGATGTAAAAACTGTTTATGGTCGAAGACTGAATAATCAAGACTTGTCACTAGCGCAAATATGGGTAAGAGAGTGCGAAGCACATACTTTTTTGACATGCAAAAAAGTCAAACTTGTGTAGCCGAAAAAAATCCAGAATAGCTTTCTCAAGACCATTCTGGATTCTTTAAAGATTTCATTTGATGGTTGGATTAAAATCCGAACATTCCATTGCTGTGTGCCAATCCTTCAGTTGGTATTTCCTGAATGACGTCCCAATGTTCTACAATTTGGCCCTCTTTCATTCGGAATAAATCGTAAAAGACGTGTGATTTGCCGCTCCATTCTCCTTCACTTACAGTTAGTACAAAGTTTCCTTCGCCCAAGACCTTGTGAATTTTGGTGTATTTGAACATGTTGTTTTGTGAAGTGAGGTATTCAACGGCTTCTACAATCCCAGTCAATCCGTCTTTGATTCCTGGATTGTGTTGATCATACTGTTCGGCACTAATGTATTCTGCAATCTTGCCAGGGTCTTTACCCATTAATACATCTTCAATCAGCGCCACAGCTAATGCTTTATTTGCCTTTGTTTTATCCAGATCTTCTACGGTAGTAGGTCCGTCAGTTTGTGATCTTCCGCTAGCGGTTTCCTTCACAAGGGGACCCATTGCATCCCAATGTTCTGCTACCTTTCCGTTTTGGTCTAGGCGAATAATATCGAATGCCACCATTTCATCAGCACCAAAAGGCGTGGCATTTTTCCAGATATTGTGCATGAACACATAATTTCCATCTTCAAACATCCGCACGTTTTCTGCGTAGGTGCCGTATTCCTTTAACATTGGAAGCATTCCGATAAATGGTTCGAGGCCTGTAGGCACAAACGGATTATGTTGAATGTAATTGGCATTGGCCATTTCACGCATGGTGGCGGTATCTTGTTTTGCCACGGCACCTAAAAAAGTGCCTACGGTTTCTTTGTTGCTCATTGTTTTTGCTTTTGGTTCTTCAACTTTGCTGTTGTCTTGTGCAGGCACTTGATTAACTGCCGGGTTGCTGCAAGCTATCAAGAGCCCAAAGAGCAACATTGATGTAATTGAATGTTTCATAGTTCGATTATTATTACTTTTGTTTCGCAAGCAAATATATGCGAACACTTGCAAAAAGCAAGCAATAGTGAGAAATAAATTGCATTATGCAAGTAATAATAGAGTCAGATGCGCACAGAACATAAATTTCGATGTGATTGTCCCTTTACCTCGGCCATAGATGTACTGGGCGATAAATGGATGCTAGTCATTGTGAAACAGATGCTAATTGAAGGGAAGGAGACGTTCAAAGATTTTACAGAGAGTGATGAAGCCGTTGCTACAAACATCCTTTCTTCCAAGTTACAGCTCCTGGAAGACCTCAAAATGGTAACCAGATCAAAGCTACCCACCAATAAAAAATCGGTTTATTATCATCTCACAGATAAAGCATTGGATCTAATTCCCTTGATTGTAGAACTTGGATTGTGGAGCGACAAACATTTGCGGGACATACACCCTACCATTGTCAATGGACCAGATATGGAATTATTGCGCAAAGACAAAGGTGAGTTCGGTAGACAACTAGAAATTACATATAGGGAAATGCGCGCTTCTAAAGTGTACATAGAAACATAACCAACCTTCGGGAATTAAGCGTTGAAGACCGAGCGTTCTTTATCAAACACAGCCCACTTGTTCGACTAGTTGAAGTAAGATAAATGAAGCAGTAAAAATGAAAAGGAGATTGACCTCGTTCTATTTCAAGGGGTTTTTGAATCCTTTTTTTATTGAAAGTTCTACAATACAGAAAGAACAGAAGAAAACCACTGTAAGTCTATCCTTTTTCAATCGTTTGATAGTATTTTAAGCCATTAAAACCGAAGAACTAATTTGTTAGAGCCACAACCGTCAATAGAGCTATTTGGACTAGTGCTGCACGAGCCAGTGACAGCATTAACTGATGTTTTGGTTGCTATCATTTGTTATATCGCGTTTCGAAAACTGAATGCCTTGCCTCAGCGAAGTCAAGTTCAAACATTGTTTAAGTACTATTTTTTGACCATGAGTTTGGCTACGTTTTTAGGTGGGGTAATCGGACATGCGCTCATGCATTATGTACCATTTTACATGAAGATTCCTGGGTGGATTACAAGCATGTTGTCTGTAGCGTTGCTTGAACGAGCTGTGATACACTATTCGCGAAAGTGGATTGATCCTAAAATTGGTGCCTTTTTTTCAAAATTGAACATCGCAGAATTGCTTGTTTTCCTCATCTTATCACTTGTCACATTGAATTTCCAGTTTGTTCTTATTCATGCGGCATATGGAATGGCCATTGTGGTCACAGGTTTTGCGGGCTTTGTCTACTTTAAAGAAAAAAACGTCGGTAGCAAGCAGATATTATTTGCAGTTCTGGTCAGCGCCATTGGTGCTTTCTTTTTTGAGTTCAAAATTGGGTTGGATAAATGGTTTAATCACGTAGACATCAGTCATGTCTTTATGATGATTGCTTCAGTGCTCTATTACAAAGGAGCAAGAAACCTGATTGTGGGATGAATTCATTTTTCAAGCGAAGGAAAATAATCGGAGCACACTTTCAGAGATATGGTCAAGAACACTAACCTTCATCTCAGCGACTAAGATTGGTCAGCTGATTGCGGATTTTAAATTTGCTGATAGGTTTTCTATGTTTGTCGCTCACGCTGAAGTCGGTTTTAGACGGACTTGAAATTGAGCATGAATTGGCAACATATTTGGGACCCCTTCTGCCCATTTTATTCATTGGACTTCCAGTTTTGTTCGTGATTAAACTGGTGATGAGCAGAAATGCGACACACAACCGCAAGTAAATACCAGCTATGGAGCGTGTTTGTTTGAAACGCTAGCTGTAATTGAGAAAAGCATGAAGAAATTAATAAGTATTCTAGTCGTCCTCATTTCAAGTTTCTCAACATTAATGAAAGCTCAAGATGGGGTTGATAGCTTCGTCTCTAATTATTTGAAAGCGCATCAGGTTCCAGGAGCAGTGATTGGGATCACTACTAATGACAGTCTAGTGAAATTGAGTGCTTACGGTCTGGCTGATGTCCAGAATAACTCAAAAGTAACAAACGCTACTTCTTTTGAACTGGGTTCGTTAACAAAGCAGTTTACAGCCTTTGTTATCCTCAAATTGCAACAGGATCAAAGGTTAACTATCGAAGACTATCTGTACGAGCATTTCCCAGAATGTCCAGAACACTGGAAGGAGATAAAAATAAAGCACTTGATTTGGCACACATCAGGACTACCTGGAATGTTTCCGCATGATCAATTTATTCAGAAGTCGTTCACCGGTTATGCAAAGATGGATGCTTCCACCTTGGACGGTATGATGCAAACAAACCTGGTGTCGAAAGAACTTTCAATTCAGTCAGTCATTTCAGATTCCCTCGATTTTAAGCCCGGCACAAAATACAATTATAGTGATGTGGGCTACCTTGTTTTAGGCATCGTGATTGACAACCTTACAGGCA
The DNA here is from genome assembly GCA_964353035.1 of uncultured Comamonadaceae bacterium. Classification (GTDB taxonomy): domain Bacteria; phylum Bacteroidota; class Bacteroidia; order Flavobacteriales_D; family Sanyastnellaceae; genus JAQWQB01. Next base: position 10,443 of record CAYGUR010000094.1, read on the forward strand.
GTTATCATGATTATATGACAAACGACATTTTCGCGTTAGCAGATTTAAAAAACACGTATTTGCTTAATCAAAGTAAAGTTGTGCGAAATCAAGCTCGCGGTTATTCTTTAAGGGATGGGGAATTAGTGAATATCATGAGGACATGGGACTATGAGATTCCTTCATTTTTTGGAGTCTTTTCCACTGTGGAAGACTTACTGAAATGGAACACGGTACTTGACACCAACTTGTTGCTGAATGATCAAAATCGCTCCTTCCTTTTTACCGAAGGAAAACTGGAGAATGGGACAACCGTTGAATATGGCGGAGGTTGGGAAATCAACCACATCAACGGTGTTAAGTTTATTAGTCACAATGGAGTCACTGGAACGCGGATGGTCAAGGTTCCAAGTGAGGACTTTTGCCTAGTCATACTGACCAATCTGGGATACAACGGAAATGACCTTGTTGACCCATGGAGCTTATCAAGCGCTATTCTAGCTTTTTATGGAGTAGAAACTACAATTAACAAGAGCCACATTACTTCAGAAGGTCATAAAGTGCTTCAATTCAAGAAGAAGCTAGCGAAACAAATTGAGGGATGCTATTCCACAAGTGACCACATGCAGGCAACAGTAACCATTGAAAAGGGCATTCCGTTTTTTGAGCATCAAGGTTCAAAACATGAGCTTGCGCTACTTGAAAATGGCTTTTGGTTGGTTTTAGGGATGGAATATGAATACATACTTTCTTACAATGAAGCCGATGGTTCTTTGAGGTCAAATTACGGAAGGGTATTTGACAAAAAATAAGATTCCGCTAGCCGGGTTGATGCGGCAGAATACCGCTTACATTTACTGGCCGGTTGCAAGCCTTTCATTCAACTGTACAGAAAAAACATTCCTAGAAAAGATGAGAAGATCACCCCTTATTGAAGTGGACGAATTGCTTG
>CAYGUR010000095.1:0-11334 GCA_964353035.1 uncultured Comamonadaceae bacterium
TGGCTTTCTTTGCGTTAGACTCAGCCTCAAATGCTGACTTGGTTCCCTTTCCGTCTTTTGTTTCTGCGTATACTAGAATAGACATGTTCTTCCAATTTTGAGTTAGATGACTTTTGCTTCAGTGTGTAGCAAATTCACGAGATCTTCTACATTTTCAGGATCAATCAATTTCACATCACCTTTCGCTGGAGGAAGGGCATACGACGTAATTGATGTTTGGGCAGCAGACGCAACACCTTGAACTACTTCAAGTGGCTTTGTTCTGGCGGCCATAATCCCTCTCATGTTCGGAATGCGTTGCTCAGCCATTCCCTTTGCTGCGCTCAACACCAATGGCGTATTCACTTCTACCACTTCACTACCTCCAGACACTTCGCGTGTGATGGTTGCTGTGTTTCCGTTCATATCCAATTTTGTTGCGAGGGCAACATAAGGCATGTCTAGCATTTCAGCTATTAGGGCTCCCGTCACACCACTGTTGTAGTTGATGGTTTCTTTCCCAGTAAGAATAAGGTCGAAGCCTTGCTCTTTCGCATACGTAGCAATTTGATTTGCCACATCGAACGCATCAGCAGGATCTGCTTCAATTCGAACTGCGTTGTCTGCTCCAATGGCCAGTGCTTTGCGGATTACAGGATCATTGTCTGCTCCACCAACGGTTACCGTTGTTACACTCCCACCAGCAGCCTCTTTCAGTTCGAGTCCGCGAACAAGTGCATACCACTCGTCATAAGGGTTAACTATAAATTGGACACCATTCTCATCGAATTTCGTGTCTCCTTCCGTAAAGGCAATCCGTGAAGTAGTATCAGGTGCCTTGCTTATACATACTAATATCTTCATTTTACTCTTGCTTTTAGAGCGTTTGCAAACTTAGACAAAAATGCTCTGCAGATGTTTACTTTCAAAGGTATAAGATTTTCGTATGCACGCATAACCTGAAGCGATTTTTTTCTGTTTTTTGTCGAAGTTCAAAAAAGGTTCAATTGAAAAGGTTTAATTCCTAATTTTGCTCCCCACAACTAGAAAGAATGAGAGAAGTACAGTTTAGAGAAGCCGTTTGCGAAGCGATGAGCGAAGAGATGCGCAAAGACAGTAGTGTTTTCTTACTTGGCGAAGAGGTTGCTGAATACAACGGCGCTTACAAGGCAAGTAAAGGAATGCTAGATGAATTCGGTCCTGAACGAGTGATTGACACTCCTATTGCAGAGCTTGGATTCACTGGTATTGCTGTAGGTGCAGCAATGAACGGACTCCGTCCGATTGTTGAATTTATGACCTGGAACTTCGCCATTCTAGCGGCAGATCAAATCATCAACTGCGCTGCGAAAATCCTTCAGATGTCTGGAGGCCAGTTCACCATTCCTATTGTTTTCAGAGGTCCAAATGCACAAGCCGGCCAATTAGCGGCGACGCACTCTCAAAGTTTCGAAAACATGTACGCTCATATTCCTGGATTGAAGGTCATTACTCCTTCAAATCCGTATGACATGAAAGGTTTGTTGAAGTCGGCAATCCGCGATAACGACCCGGTTTTGATCATGGAAAGTGAGAAAATGTATGGCGACAAAGGAATGATTCCTGAGGGCGAATACATTGTTCCTATCGGACTCGCTAATGTGGCCAAAGAAGGAACCGACGTAACCATTGTTTCGTTCGGGAAAATCATGAAAACTGCTTTAGCTGCCGCCGAAGAGCTAGAGAAAGAAGGCATCAGTGCCGAAGTAATTGACCTTCGCACCATTCGTCCGCTAGACATTGACACCATTGTAAAGTCTGTAAAGAAGACCAATCGTCTTGTAACGCTTGAAGAAAGCTTCCCTGTAGCGAGCATTTCTACAGAGATTGCTTACCGTGTTCAGCGTCACGCTTTTGATTATTTGGACGCTCCAATCTTAAGACTCACGCAGTCAGACACGCCATTTGCGTTCGCTCCAACCCTTATTGAAGAGGCTTTACCAAACGTTGGAAACGTCGTGAAAGCCGTGAAAGACGTGATGTACGTTCAAAAATAAGACTCCCCTATTCATCTGTTCGCACCTACTATTTGGTCACCCTAATAGAAAGGACTATTTTTGCGCGCACTAAAAAGCTAGACCATACAACTTTAATCAAAATAAAATGGAAAAGTACCTTATTTACCTAGTACCACTTCTTGCGCTTATTGGGCTTGTGGTTATGTATTCCAAAGCCGTTTGGGTTCGCAAACAAGACGCTGGAAATGAGCGTATGCAGAAACTTGCCGGTTACATTCAAACCGGAGCTCTTGCTTTCTTAAAAGCTGAATACAGACTTCTTGCAATCTTTGTTGTGATTGCTGGTATTGCTTTAGCAGCATTGTCTGGAGGTGGGTTTATTCCTGCAAGTATGTTTATCGTAGTCGCTTTTGTTATTGGAGCGGTTTTCTCTGCTGTAGCAGGAAACGTAGGTATGCGCATTGCAACTCAAGCGAACGTCCGCACTACGCAAGCAGCTAGAACAAGTTTACCTCAAGCATTGAAAGTTGCTTTCGGCGGTGGAATGGTAATGGGACTTGGTGTTGCTGGATTGGCTGTTTTCGGACTGTCATTCATCTTCATCCTACTGGTAATGAATGGTGGCGAAAGCGCAACTGCTGACTTCGAAACCATGAACGTCATCCTTGAAACCCTTGCTGGTTTCTCTCTTGGAGCAGAAAGTATCGCTCTTTTCGCACGTGTTGGTGGAGGTATTTATACCAAAGCAGCCGACGTTGGTGCTGACCTTGTGGGTAAAGTAGAAGCCGGAATTCCTGAAGATGATCCACGTAACCCGGCTACCATTGCTGATAACGTGGGTGATAACGTAGGTGACGTTGCTGGTATGGGAGCTGACTTGTTTGGTTCTTATGTGGCTACAATGCTTGCTGCTATGGTGTTGGGTAACTACATCATTCGCGACATGATTTCAGTTGATGGTTCGTATTCTGATATGTTCGGAAACATGGGGCCAATCTTGCTTCCTATTGTGATTGCCGGTCTCGGAATCATTTTCTCCATCATGGGATCATGGGTAATCAAAATCAATTCAAATGATGCAAAAGAAGCCGAAGTTCAGAAAGCACTAAATCTTGGTAACTGGGGTTCTATCATCCTGACAGGTATTGCTTCTTTCTTCGTCATCAACTGGATGCTTCCAGAAACATTGATGATGAAATTCTTCGGTGAGAACGGTGGTGTTCCGATGGACGTTGCTTCTTCTCGCGTATTCTACGCTGTACTTGTTGGTTTGGCTGTAGGCGGATTGATTTCAATGTTCACTGAGTACTACACTGGCCTTGGTAAAAAGCCAGTTATGGACATCGTTCAAAAATCTTCAACAGGGGCTGCGACGAATATCATTGCTGGACTTGCAGTGGGTATGATTTCTACCTTCCTTCCAATCTTATTGTTTGCCGGAGCCATTTGGGGAGCGTATGCTTTCGCTGGCTTCTATGGAGTTTCGATCGCCGCATCTGCAATGATGGCTACAACAGCTATGCAGTTGGCAATTGATGCATTCGGCCCTATCGCTGACAACGCAGGTGGTATTGCAGAGATGAGTGAGCTTCCAGACGAAGTTCGTGAGCGTACAGACATCCTTGATTCAGTAGGAAACACAACTGCCGCTGTTGGTAAAGGATTTGCGATTGCTTCTGCGGCATTGACTGCACTTGCACTTTTCGCAGCATATGTAACCCTTACAGGAATTGACGGAATCAACATCTTCAAAGCGAAAGTACTTGCTGCTTTGTTTATTGGAGGAATGATTCCAGTTGTATTCTCTGCGCTTGCTATGAACTCTGTTGGTAAAGCAGCAATGGCAATGGTTAAAGAAGTACGTCGCCAGTTCAAAGAAATCCCTGGAATTATGGAAGGGAAAGCTGAGCCTGAATACGACAAATGTGTTGAGATTTCAACGCAAGCTGCATTGAAAGAGATGATGCTTCCAGGATTGTTGACCATTGTAACTCCAATTATTGTTGGTTTCGTCATGGGTGCTGAAGCACTTGGTTCATACATGGCAGGAGTTACTGTTTCTGGTGTTCTTTGGGCTATCTTCCAGAACAATGCTGGTGGTGCATGGGACAACGCGAAAAAGTCTTTTGAGGCAGGTGTAATGATTGATGGAGAGATGACCTTCAAAGGTTCTGAAGCTCACAAAGCAGCGGTAACTGGTGACACAGTTGGTGATCCATTCAAAGACACTTCTGGTCCTTCAATGAACATCTTGATTAAATTAACGTGTTTGATTGGACTTGTGATTGCGCCAATTCTAGGTGGTCATGATTATTCTGACCACGGTTCAACGAATGATACTCAAATCGAAGAAGTAGAAACAGCTCAAGCATTGCTTCTAGAGGACACGATTGACTATACTGAAGTAAAATAATAATTCACTTCATAAGGGGCTCGGTCAACAAAACCGGGCCTTTTTTGTTTAATGCCAAAAACCAAATCCTATGAAACTACAATTCTTTACCCTCTTGACAGTGGTTCTACTAGCAGCGGGCTGCTCTGAAGGTGGAAACAGCGGTGACACAGCTGAAGCAGCTGCACCAAAAGCATGTGACTGTGTTGATGTATACAAGACTGATGACGCGGCGCAAATTGCCAAATGCGATGAACTTCGTAAAGATGAAGCCTTTGATGATCAGTTCCGCAAATGCATGGGAGCTTCGATCACTGGTAGAAATCCAGAAGAAGTAAACGTCGTAAAAAGTGAAAACATGAAAATGGAAGTTCCTGCAGATGGAAGCTATACGTTTGACCCAAGCAAATCAAAGCTTGTTTGGACAGGTAGCAAAATCACAGGTGCAAAACATTCTGGTACCATTGGTGTAAAAAACGGATCGGTTTCTTTCGCAAATGGCGAAATTACTGGTGGAAAGCTCGTACTAGATATGAATTCAATTACTTGTACTGATCCAAACTTGCCAGATGACAAGAAAGCGCAATTGGTAGGACACCTTACTTCTGAAGACTTTTTCGACGTGAGCAATCACCCAGAAGCTTATTTCGAGTTTGAAAAGGCGAGCATTAACGGAGCACAAGCTGACATTACTGGTAACCTTTACTTGAAAGGAAATACGAAACCAATTACGTCTAAAGTGATGTTTTCTTCAACAGGCACGAATGGTGCTGTTGTAACAGGTTCAATGATGATTGACCGAACTGAATGGGATGTACGCTATGGTTCTGGAAAATTCTTTGAAGGACTTGGTGACAACCTCATCAATGACAACATTAACTTGAACTTCCAGTTGAAAGGTTCAAAATAAGAGCTTAACATACTTCAATAAAAAAGGCCGATTCATCTGAATCGGCCTTTTTTATTCTATTCATTTCTTCAGATCAAAACAATCCGTGTAACTCACCATCAATGCGCTGAATGATTTTACCTAGGTCTTCAGAATCTTCATGAAAACGGTTATGATCTACATCAATGATTAAGAGTTTACCTTTATCATAGGTTGAAATCCAAGCTTCATAACGCTCATTCAAACGTGTCAAATAATCAAGTCGAATTGCTTCTTCGTACTCTCGTCCGCGCTTTTGAATATTCGCCACCAAAGCAGGAACGCTCGCTCTCAAGTAAATCATTAAATCTGGAGGAGTTAAAAACTCATCCATCAAGTCAAATAGAGCGATGTAATTTTCGAAATCTCGCGTGGTCATCAACCCCATTGCGTGCAAGTTTGGAGCAAAAATAGAGGCGTCTTCATAAATCGTTCGATCCTGAATGATTTTCGCCCCCGATTTACGCAACTCCATCAGCTGCGCAAAACGAGAATTCAAGAAATAAATTTGAAGATTGAAAGACCAACGCTGCATGTCTTTGTAGAAATCATTGAGATAGGGGTTATCATCAACGTTTTCATAATGAGGCTGGTACTTATAGTGTTTCGCTAATTGCGTAGTGAGCGTAGTCTTCCCAGAACCAATGTTTCCGGCTATAGCTAGGTGCATGTATTTTTGTTTAGATAGGACGTCTAAAGTACAAAATCAGTTGTTCTTAACGCCCAATTCACTCAGCATTTTCATACAGAACTTCCAGTTTCTTTCCGTTCAGATAAAAGTACTTCCCATTTTGTGCATCGAACAAGTAGATTGAAATGGGAACTTTGGTGGTTTGAAATGTGTTTGGCTCAATTCCACCATAGTTGTACCACAACGGGCCATCTTCGGTTCGTAAAAAAATACCTGATGCATGCGTGCGCATTTCAATCAACCCTTTGATTGGAATGCGTTTGGCAATACCACCAAATCGGTCAAAAATCCACAATCCGTAGTTCGCGTCAGCAAGAATAACCTGTTCATGTCGCTCAGCAAGTCCAACAATTTCCAATTCTCTCCCAAGCAAGTTCGGAAGGTAGCCTGTGTTTGCTTTCACGCTCATGCGTTCATCAATACGAAGAAGTTCTTTGTTCAACGCATCATACATCCAAAACTCTTGATTCACACCAGAGGCCACCCATTCTGGAAGGCCAGCGCCGGTTTCAAAAAGTCGCACTACCCTTTGTTCGCTAAGGGTATTATCTAGCAACACCATGGCTCCCGTTTCTCTGAAAAATAATAAGGGGCGAAGAGGGTTGCTCACATCCAGTTGAGTCGGCGTTCCCAAATCCAGCCTGCTGTATACAAATAGCGTATCACCTGCAACTGAATGTTTCACTAAAGATGCTTGACTCAATGTATAGACATAACCTAAGTCGTCAACTTTGAAATAGTCTACGTCTGTTGTCCAGCTCATCGCCGTTAACTGAAGTAAACTAGCAAAAAGATATGAGATCATTCGTGAATGGTTTCTTTCTGGTTTCGCATGAAGGCCAGCAGGTCATCCATGTAGGTGCGTTCATTGCTTAAACGAGGGACCTTATTCTGTCCGCCAACCTTCCCTCTCCCCTTCATCCATGCATAGAACGTGCCAGAAGGCGCGACATGCACAATGGGTTCGCGAAGTGAAAGGTTTGAAGATCTTTTAGCGGCGTAGTCAGAATTAACTTCTTTCAATGCTGTATCTAAGAGATTTACAAAATGTGCCAACTTTGACGGTTGCTCTTCGAATTCAAACAACCATTCGTGTGCGCCCGTTTCGTTTTCAGACATGAACACCGGACAAGCGGTATAGTCATTCACCTTCGCTCCTGTAGCCGCAGACGCTCTTTTCACCGCTTCTTCGGCATTGTCAATAATAAGCTCTTCGCCGAAGGCATTGATGAAATGTTTAGTTCTACCAGATACTTGAATTCGGTAGGGTGCCAAGCACGTAAACCTCACGGTATCTCCAACTAAATATCGCCACAGTCCAGCATTCGTGCTAATGACCAAGGCATAATTTTGTCCCAATTCGACACCATTCAGCAAGACCGTTTCAGGGTCCTCTTTTCCGAATTCAGACATCGGCATGAATTCATAGAAGATGCCATAATCAAGCATCAGCAGTAAGTCATCTCCGTTCAATGTATCCTGAATAGCGAAGAATCCTTCAGAAGCGTTGTAAGACTCTACATAATTCATCCCTGTTTTCGGAATCATCTTTTCAAACTGACTTCTGTAGGGTTTAAAGCTAACCCCGCCATGCATGTAAAGCTCTAGATTTGGCCAGACTTCCAGAATATTCGAAGCTCCTTTCAGTTCAAGAATACGCTTGAATAACACCAAACTCCAACTTGGAACACCTGCAATGATGCTGACATCTTCATTCATGGTGGCGCGGGCCATGAGCTCAATTTTTTCTTCCCAATTGTCCAACAAAGCAATCTCCTTGTTCGGCGTTCTTCTCAATTCAACCCAGAAAGGCAAGTTTTGAATGATGATGGCAGATAAATCTCCAGTATAGGCCCCTTCATTGATGTTGTGAATATTACTACTTCCTCCCATCACAAGGCACTTTCCAGAATAAGGCTTTCCATCAGGAACATTTTGGCAATACATTGCAAGAAGGTCTTTCCCACCCTTGTAATGACAATCTTCAAGTGCTTCTTTCGTCACTGGGATGTACTTGCTCACATCGCTTGTAGTTCCTGAAGATTTCGCAAACCACTTGACCCTTGAAGGCCACAGTACACCCTGTTCACCATTTCTGAGTCGATCAATGTACGGACGTAACTGGTCATAACTCCGAATGGGAACTGCTTTTTTGAAATCGGCTACAGACTGAATAGCTCCGAAGTTGTGATCCGCTCCAAAATCGCTATCTCTACCCTCTGCTATCAATCTTTCAAACCATTCCATCTGCACCTCCATTGGGTACATGCGGAAAAGGTCAATTTGATGCAGTCGTTTTTTTATGACCCAAGAAAACAGCGTATTGAAAGGCATAGGTATATTCTATATTAGAAAAATACATAGAAAGAATTGAATACGGGTACTTTGGCGCCATTATCACAAGCATAATTTACGTGACCGTCTGAAATCAAGATAATTAACTACATTCGTTAGGCCACTATTCATTCTGAACTATTGAAGTCTCCACTCTCTTGTTTCATCGCCCTTTTTGGTGTGCTGATCGCTACCTCAAGTGATGCTCAATCGAATTCATCATTGGAAGCAGAACACGCTGCGAACAAAACGGCTCTTTGGTCTGACCCCGAACGAGTCATTGCTTCTGAAAAAATTCTTTTCGCACAATTTCAAGAGGACTCACTGAAAGCATCTGCAGCTCAATTGATTGGCGTAGGATATTCATTGATGAGTCAATGGGACTCTGCAATCACCTATCATTATCTTAGTCTGCGCTTTGCTAAAAATGCAAAAAGTCCGAAACTCTTGGCCTTTGCCTATAACAACTTAGGGCTAGTCCATCTGAAACTTCAAGACACGGCTCAAGCAAACCATTACCTTGATTTGGCTGAGCCTTTTGTAATGGAAACTTCAAGCCAAAATGAACTAGCACGATTTTACAGGAGCAAGTACCTCGCTTTGCCTGAATCAGAAGAAGTCAAACGCGAATCCTTCGTGCGGAAAGCACTAAAATTGAATGTAGCTGGTAAGGACTCTACAGGAATCATTGCAGGATACTTAGCACTTATTGATTTTCATGCAGATTCAGCTTCCTTCTACATTGAGGAAGCAGAAAAATTGCTCAACACCAATGTGGCGCCTTGCGATGAAGTAGCAATCAATTTCGTTAAGGCTGAACAAAAGCTCTTAAAGAACAAACCTGAAGAAGCCATTTCGCTGTTGCTTCCTGCGCTTGAACTTTCAAAAGAACTCAATTCATGTTACGAAACAGAGTCTATTCTATTGCTTCTCAGCGAAGCCTATGAAGCAAAAAAGGATTTTGAGAACGCTCGTGTCTATCTGGATCAATACTACGACATGCTTTCTGAGTTGAATAGAACCAAATCAAAAGCAGCTTCCTCTAACAAGTACCTAAAACTACTGAATGCTGAACTTGAAAAATTAAGGGAAGCTCACAATTCAGACATCAAGCGAATCGATGAAATGAACCTTCAGGCTGAACAAGACCACTTGAAGTTAGAGTATTCTAGGAGACTGAACCTGTTCGTTTTTTGTGCACTTGTCTGTTTGGCTGTTCTCTCTGGCGTACTAGTTCGCATGATTCAACTTAAAAAACGCAAACAAAAAGAATTGAATGCGGGGATTGAAAAACTTCAAGCAGCACATGAAGAATTGAGCACATCAAATCAAAAGCTGAAGTCAACACAGATCCAATTGATTCAATCGGAAAAGCTGAATTCACTTGGTGTGATGGTTGCCAGTGTTGCGCATGAAATCAATAATCCGCTTCACTACTTGCAAAGTGGCATCTATCTGCTCAGATCGAAAGAACCCAGTTTCACAAATGAAGCTGAATTAGAAGAATATCGTGAAGTATTGGGGCTGATGGAAAAGGGGGTTCATGAAGCCTCTTCCATTGTCGGAAACTTGAAACAGTTTAGCAGAAAATCTGACTTCAGCTCACATACGGTCATCAACTTAAACAATACAATTAACAGGAGCTTGCAACTGTTGGAACATAAAATTGCACGTTCGGTTGGAAGTATTCAAGTTAGCTGCAAGCAATCATTTTTCATCCTCGCAAATGAAGAGTCAGTGGTGCAGATTTTCGTCAATTTGATTTCCAATGCCCTCCATGCCTCTCCTCAAATAGGATCTATTTCCATCAATTTAGCGCAACATCAAGAAAATGAGGTCCAAGTTCATGTCATGGACCAAGGTGTCGGTATTTCTGAAGAAGACCAGAGGAAAATATTTGACCCCTTCTTCACTACTAAGCCTCTAGGCGAAGGCACTGGCCTAGGTTTGTCAATTGTACACAAATTGGTTGAAGAGCAAAATGGAAGCATTCAAGTTGAAAGTAAGCTTCACGAAGGAACGACCTTCACTATCACCTTCCCTTTAGCTTCCGAAAAAAATTAACCTTTCACTTCTTTTCGTCCGTCAGCATGCAGCGCAAAACGCCCTGAATCCCTGTCGTGGACGTGGCCCAATTCTGGCCAAGGCCATCCTCCAAATTGTGTTCTCTGATAGTCTTGAAAGGCTTGTTGAATCTCTTCTCTTGAATTCATAACGAAAGGTCCGTGCTGCACAACAGGCTCATTAATTGGTCTACCTTGGAGGATTAAAAAGTGTGACTTTTCAGCTCCACTTTTCAACTGAATTCCTTCGTCCGGTTTTAAATCTGCCGAGTGGTAAAAAGGAACATCAACGCCATCTGCAGTCAACGTTTTTCCTTTGAAAAAATAGATTGTTCGGTTGATTCCAGCTGACGCCTTTGGGAGGACCCACGATGCTCCAGCTTCCATTTCTACATTCCAAACAGCTACTTCATTTTCTGATGATGCCGCCCAAGAGTCTGGAGGTGGAGCAGGAGCTCGATGATCTGCAATGTTTCCTACAATCACTTCTGCCTTCGTCACGCGTCCAGAACTGTCTTCATGTCGGTACTTCGGAATGTTTTCACCCCAAAACATTTTGAAATGAGGCTCTACGAGTTTATTTGCTCGTGGAAGGTTCAACCATATCTGAAACAGTTCCATTGGATTTTCTTCGTCTTCCTTTAACAGAGGGAACATCTCTGAGTGCTGAACACCTTTTCCAGCAGTCATCCATTGAACATCTCCGTTTCCGTATCTTCCAGCAGCGCCTAACGAATCAGAATGATCTACCATTCCTTCGCGCACCACCGTTATGGTTTCAAAACCTCTGTGCGGATGCCCCGGAAATCCTGGAACCTTCATCCCGTGATACATTCGCCACCCATCTTTCACAATGAAATCTTGCCCCAGGTGTCTACCTTCCAAGCTGGCCGCAGGTCCCATTTGAGCATTCCCTTTAGGAAACGCATCTTCATGGTGCACACAAAATA
>CAYGUR010000096.1:0-11281 GCA_964353035.1 uncultured Comamonadaceae bacterium
GTCTATTTCCTTGAATATAGCAGAAGGAATTGGTCGTTTAACACCGAAAGACAAGCGGAATTTTCTAATCATAGCTCGGGGTTCTCTTTACGAATCGATTGCTTTGATCAACGTCCTCAATAAAAATGAAAAAATAAAAAAAGAGCTCTTTACTGCGATGTATACGAATGGGACTGAGATTTCGAAAATGCTCCATGCATTGATTTCGCAACTCGATGAACAGATAGTTTCATCAAACAAGAAATAATGACCTAAAACGTTTGAAAAAAAAGGCTCACAAATCCATTCTAATTGATTCTTCTGCCCCTGAAAAAAAGATAATACAGCACCAAGGGAGACAAACACAGGAAGAATAAAAAAGGAATTAAGTTATTCCGCTTTACTGGTAAATAGGCCGCTTTTCCTTGACGATTAACAAGAATCTCTATTTGCTCTCCTATGTGGTGGTTTCTAGAAAACAATTTGCAGTCTTGCAGCAATCTCAAAGTATCATTTTTCACTTCGATATGGATGCCTTTAGGTCCTGGATAAAACTTGTTGCAATTGATTGAAACAATTCTTCCACTTTGAGTAACTGCGCTTTGCACTAACCAAGCTTGATACCCAGACGTTGCAATAATAATCAAGAACCCGATACCAACAATCCATTTCATATGCTTTGTTTATTGAGCTTGTCCTCATTAAAAGTGGTCAGGCTAAAATTAGAACCAAAATAAAGGAACTTTTTTGTCATCAGTCGTGGCTCAACCTTCGAATGTGCAGCAATTATATTGGCCATTCAAAAGCAGAGACTTTTAACGGATGCAGAGTTCAAAACCATGTATTTGGTTACTCTTGAGATAGCCCGAATGCTGGGTGTCATGATTCAGAATCTCGACAAAAAGATCATCGGTAAATAGCACAATTTCCTCTTGCTCTAAACACTTACTCTTACTCCTTTTTTAATAGCACAATTTCCTCTTGCTCCAAACACTTCCTCTTGCTCTTTTTAAACTGCACTATTTTTAGAGATGCAGACAAAGCTTCGGTTTGAATTCACCCCCCCTTTCCTGCTCAATCCAACCGAATTCTCACCCACCCCTTCCGAATACTAAACGACCCTGGGGCTTCAAAAAAACATCCCTAGCTTAGATAGTCCTGAATTAACCCAGGAATAACTATTTGTACGTAACCAAACCAGAGCATTTTCACCAAAAGATGCTCGCATCTCCTTTGTTATGAAAAACCTTAACCCTTTTTCAACGCTGGTCGTCTTTATGATGATTATGCTGTTTGCTCCGCGTGAAGCACTCGCGCAGATAGATTGTGGGGGCTGTATTGACCCCAATGCATGTAATTTTAATCCCACAGCAACCGAAGACGACGGCTCCTGCGTGTACACACCAGAATGTTTTCTTTGGGCTGCCAACGATGTGCTCTGCATCAATGATGGCGATGCTGTTAACTACAACGTGCTCTGCAATGACCAAGTATTGGACTTTCCTTTCGTTATTGAAGCGCAAGGGGATGATTGTTTTTCGATATCAGAAAATGGAGACGTCATTCAGAATAACATCGCTGGGATCGACTGTTGTGGTGATCATATTATTCCTTACTTCATTTTCATTCAAGACGGAGACGGGACACTGCAGCCGCTTCAAGCGACCCTCACTATTACCGTAAAATGTGGCAAACCTGACTGCTCCATCATCGACCTCGAATCCATGCTTGGTGATATCAATGGAACCGGAACGCTTGCCGTTATCCGGTGTTTTGATGTTTGCGAAAACTCAGTTTCTACGCTGCAATTCCCTTTCAACCCACTTTTCGGTTATGACTGGGTGAATGTGGTCGGCGGAATAGGCAATCCCGGAGCTAATCCGGCGGAACTGCTTGTAAGTTGGAATGGAACAGGAACCGGATTCGTGACACTGGATGTCTATGATGCCCTCGGTGTTCCAACCACGTATAACTTTTGTGTCAACATCTTGGAAGGACCAACCGCAGCTTGTACATCACCAGGTTACGTTTGTTTAAACTCTCCCATTTGCTTCACGAATTTAAGTACCAACGCTGATAGCTACCATTGGGATTTTGGCGACGGAAATACGTCTACCATGTCGGACCCCTGCCATACCTATGCTACGGCTGGCACTTACACGGTGACTTTAACCGCTACGAAAGCGAACTACGATGCCCAAGGAAATCCGATTTGCTGTTGTACCGATGTCAAAACGGAAACCATCGAAGTAGACGACCTTCCTGGCCCGAACATCTCGTGGGTTTCTACGTTGTGTGAAGGCGATAATTCGGACTATTGGACAGACGATTTGAGTTGTGGATCTTATGTGTGGACTGTTCTAGACGCGGATGGTAACATCATGCTTTTTACTGGACAAGGAACGCCAAGCATCAATGTGACTTGGGGCCAAGGTCCGGTTGGAACAGTCTCATTGGCCGTTACAGGCTGTGATACACCGTATTGCCCAAATCCAACTACTGTTACTGTGCCAATTATCTCTGTCAATGGCGAAATCGATGGGCCAACTACGGTGTGTGAATACACCACTGAAACCTATTGTGTACCGAAATGGCAAAGTACTACGTACGCCTGGACCGTCACTGGTGGAACGATTACCTCATCTGCTGATGGAAACTGTGTAACGGTAGCCTGGGGCCCAATGGGTGTAGGCACGCTGCACGTGGATTACGGAAGTGATTTCCTCGCCGGACTGCCAAACCAAACTGCGGGAAATTGCACAGGTTCAGCCGATTTAACGGTCAACATTGTGCCTGCTTACAATGTGATTAACCTCGGTCCAACCTCCGTGTGTGTGGGCGATGTATCGAATGTTCTTGCGTCTTCGACACCAAATCCAAACTGCTCATGGACCATCACTCCTGCGCATCCTTTTTCTGGAGATGGAACAGATCAAATTAGTATCTCATGGACCACCGCTGGAACCTATGTGATCGAAGCAACGCCAGTAAATCCTATGGATTATTGCAACGGACCTGAGTCCATCATTATCCAAGTGCAAGACATCCCAGCACCAACGGCTATTGACGGACCCATTTCTGTTTGTCCGAACTCAACACATTATTACAGCATCCCTTCACCAAATCCAAGCCTGACTTATTATTGGTCTGCTGGGAACGGAACCGTACTTTCAACAACGGGAACCACAATAGGTGTAGATTGGGACAACGTGCCCGGAATTTTCACTTTAACGGTGTATGCTCAATCAAATGGGATTGCAGCATGTACTTCTGACCCCTACACCATAACAATTGAGGATAAGAAAATTGAAGGTCCATTGGACATTTCTCCTGGGATTGCGTGTTCGAATACCATCAGTTCGCATACTCTTACACCGCCTCAGGATGTTGATGCAGTCATCACTTGGTCTGTAGACCCTGTCATTGCCGGAAGTGTGCTTATTCAAAACGATGAAAACACACAAATCCAATGGAATGATTGGTCTGGAACAGCTGAACTCATCGTTGAAGTGGAACTATGTGGGATCGTTGAGACAGAATCTATTTTTATCCCGGTCAATCAGCCTATTGAACCCATCATTGTTCAAACGGGAATTCTTTGTCCGGGCGTGAACGCCACCTTGTCTACCACTGTGCCTTTCGCTTCATATGCTTGGTCAACGGGCGACAATACCCCAACAACGCTGATTTCAACGCAAGGAAACTATTCCGTAACGACAGTTGATGCGAATGGTTGTTCTGCAACAAGTAGCTTCGATGCGAATGAAGTACCTGGACCTACTGCAGAGATTTCTACAGGCAACGCTACGACGATTTGCCTTGACAATCCGCACATTGTGACCTTGATTGCACAATTCAATGCAAACAACACTTACCAGTGGTACTGTGGTGGATCATTGGTTCCTGGAGCAACGAATACAACCTTTGATCACCCATTTCAAGGGGTCCCAGGAAGCTATTCGTACTATGTGGTAGTCACAGACACGAATACAGGCTGTATGAGTACTTCAGACCCAATTGTGGTTTTCGAGTCTGATTGTCCTCCAAACCCATGTGTGCCTGAACCTTACGCGTTCAACATCACCAACGCGCAAAATCAATTCCCTAATTGCAATGTGATTGATTTTGAAACTACAATGTCCAATGCGACCTTTAATTTTTGGAGCTTTGGAGACACCAACACCTCAGGAAGTAATCCAACTTCACACACGTATACCACAGCGGGATGCTACTATGTTGTAGCACACGGATTGGTACCGGACGTTAATGGTAATGGTGATTGTGAAGTGTTAGATGCACGGACCGTTTGTGTTCCGGTTGCTGCTGAATTCGATTTCGCTTTTTTAAGTTGTACCAATGTGCAGTTCAATGAGTTTGCAACCTTCATTAATACTGATCCAGCAAATACCATTACAGATTATTTCTGGAATTTCGGCGGTGTTGGCACATCAACAATGATGAACCCAAGCTTTGATTTCGCACTGCCAATTCCTCCCGGAGTTTACCCTGTGACATTAACGGTGACGACGGCGGGTGGATGTCAAGCTTCTATTACACACAATGTGTTCATTGATTCTGTTGGAGCAACAAACATCAACATTGCAGCAGGTCCAACTTGTGTTGGTGACCCGATCGGCATGACCGCATTTGCTAGCGGTGCCACCGAGTACAACTGGGATTTCGGCGATGTAGCCACTTTCTTAGGTGCCAGCACAACGCACACGTATACGACGGCGGGTTCATACATCATTACGGTTGTTTCTTCGAATGCAGCGGGATGTTTTTCAACCGCTTCGGTTCCAATCACCATTTTCCCTGCCATTCCTGATCTAGCCATTTCGGCTGCTCCAGGACTGAGTATTTGTCAGGGCGAAACCACTGTTTTAACAGCCCCTCCTGGCTACTCCTACTTGTGGTCGAACGGGATGAACACGCAATCCATCACGGTGGGCGCTGGTTTCTACGACGTTTTACTGACAGACGCGAATGGATGTCAATCGCAACTAGCGGAAGTAGAGGTGGTTGAATTGCCACTTCCAAATGCGACTATTTCTGGGAATCCGTTTATATGTGATGCCGGATGCACAACATTGAGCGTTCCTTTTGGAACTGGATTCACCTACCAATGGTATGACCAATTCAGCAATCCATTGGGTACGAGCAACACGCAGAGCATTTGCACACCTTTAAGTGCCAATCAGTTCTACGTAGAAGTGACGGATCAAAATTTATGTACCAATGTATCTGCGCCATTCGACGTGAATTTAGCAGTATCTCCATTTTTCACTGTTTCCGTTGCTCCCAGTGCATGCGAAGGTGAACTAAACACACTTTCAGTAAGTCCTGTTCAACCTGGCGTAACCTACGTTTGGAGTAATGGCACCGTTGGTCCTGTGATGACCACCACACAAGCTGGTACCTATTACGTAACAGGTACAGATGACAACACGGGCTGCAACCACTCTTCACAAGGTACGGTCAATCCATTGCCAAATCTGTGTTTGGTTCCAGTTGGATGCTATACCGCATGTGACCCGTACGAATTGTGCGCTCCTGTTGGATACGTTTCATACCAATGGAACTTGAATGGATCACCGATTCTTGGCGCTACACTTCCTTGCTACACAGCAACAATGAGTGGGACGTACACGGTGACTGTGACGAACAACTTCGGTTGTACCGATACTTCAGGATTATTGATTTTAGAAATCATTCCGTGCAACGACTGTGATAGTTTAACAGTCAGTTCGAACCCAGTAATTATTGACAATGTGCCGAACCTCTGTTGTTTCGACCTTAGTTATAACAATGGATTCAGCGGCCCGCTTCAAGGGATGTCTATCTACACAGCTGATGCTGACTTGGTGTTTGACCCCATTTCAATTAATCCGTTGTTGAGTTTGATTGGAAACACATCGAATTCCGTTGACTTAGCTTCGAATGTTATTGGAGGTCCTATCCCAACGGGCATCTTGAACAATGTGATTTCACTTTGTTTGGAAAATGTGGTCAACAGTCCACAAACCGTTTACATCGATTGGTACGACTTCGACAATGACGTAGTTTGTCAGGACTCGCTCATCTTCGATTGTCCTGTTGAGCCAGACTGCTTGTACCTTCAGGATCATGAAATCTATTGCGAAGACGGACAAACAGTTTACAACTTCACCGTTTGTAATCCGAATGATGCGCCATGGTCAGTGGGCTACTTCACGATGGACAACATCACGCCTGGAGGATTGGTTGTTACTCCATCAAGCTTCACACCTTTTCCGGCAATAGCACCTGGAAGTTGCCAAACCTTCACGGCGATCTTATCCGGCCCTAGTATTGGAGGCGATGTATTCTGTTACAACATCATTGCACACGACTATGACCCAGCAATTGTGGATACGTCATTGTGCTGCAGTTTAGATACACTGTATTGCATTGATATTCCTCCTTGTGATCCTTGTGAAGACGTCGGTATCTTTGATGTGTCATCAACAGACATAGATGATTGCTGTGTTAGTGTAAACTTGTTCAATAACTACTCTCCTGCTTTCTTTGACGAAATAGCAGTATGTACACTTTCACCTGCAACAACGCTCACAGTGAGCAACTACCTTGGATCTGGATGGGTAACGAGCAATTACACAGGCACCTCATTTAGCTTGATTCCAGATGCCACGTTCGGGAACTTTGTTCCAGGGGGTGTGTTCACCTTGCCTGAGATTTGTACCCAGACCAATGTTGCCCCCCCTCAATTGATGGAAATCAAATGGATGGTGAATGGCGAAGTGGTTTGTAGCGACACGCTCAACACGTTCTGTGAACCAGATTGCGGCTATTTTACGGATGAAACCATTGATTGTAATCAAAACACATGGGATTGGTCTGCAATCTTAAAGAACACATCGAACTTCGTTGTCTCTGAAGCAGTTGTAACTTTTAATGACCCTGTTCTTGCAGCGTATAACCAAACAATCAGCACAGGAACGTTACTTCCTGGTGGATTGTTCGGACCAGTGAATCTTTCCATTGGATTACCTGCTTATGCTGGTCAAACTATTTGTTTTACGGTTACACTGCATGAAATAGGGTCGAATGGTCAGTACTTGAGCTGTTGCAATTTCGAACACTGTGTTACACTTCCTGACTGTGGATTCACTTCAGAATGTGTATGTAGCGACGATTTCTACGCAGCAGTGCAACAAGGATTCACAACTGTGCCTTCAGGAGGGCCAAACTCACTTGGGTTCTCTATGACGAATGCAGCGTTCTTCGGAGAATGTGATTTGATCTATTGGAGCTTCGGTGATGGAAGTCCGTATGAAAGTATAACCGGCTTGCAATCAATCATCCACACATATCCTGCACCAGGTGTGTATACAGTATGTATAAAAGTCTTCCGCACAGCAACAGATGGAACAGAATGTTTTGACTCTTTCTGCTCTGAGGTCATGGTAACAGGCAATGGATTTACCTTGGATGATATCATCTATGTTTATCCAAATCCGAACAACGGGAGTTTCAAAATCGCCATTAACCAACCGCTAGAGGAGACTTTGAATGTAGACATCTATGACGGAACTCAGCGACTGGTTCATTCTAGAACGATTTCAACCGTTATTGACGGTCAAATCCAAAACATCGATCTCAGAGCGTTTGAGAAAGGCGTCTATTACATCCATTTCAGAAAAGGAGATGAGTTGTATGTAGAGAAAGTGATTATTTTATAGGAGTATTAATCCATTAATCAGACTAAATCGGTGCTGCTTCATGATGAAGCAGCACCGATTTTTTTTAGACGATGTAATGGGTTTGAAACGCTCTTACCTGCTTCATACAGGTTGAATAAACTGATTCAAGTTCTGACTTTGCTTTTCAAAAGAGGAATCCAAAACCATGGCATACTATTTTCCTTCTAAAAAATGCACGTTCACAGCTGACTCTTAGTTTCCCTTGGCCATCGGAATCACGACCTTTATTTTGGAGGAATCATCAGCTAGTTCGAATTTAAGTTTGCCCTTCAATTGCTGAACACGTGCTTCTGCTGATTGAAAGCGGAGTTGGTTCTTATCCATTTCCTCATCTGTTTCAGTAAGGAAATACAAATTTCCACTTTGAGCTTTGAGTTCTAGCTTCACATTAGTGGTATTTAAATGAGAAAACACCTCAACCAAAATGTTCTCAATGATACGGTAGTAAATCAGTCGATCCTGTTTGTTCAAATCTATATCATCCAAACGGCGCTCAATGATAATCCCTTTCCCTTTGGAGAGCACATCAATCAAATTGCCTACGGCTTTGGTAAGCCCTAATTGCAGGTATGGATTGAATTGTTGATTGCTCAAGAAACGAACTGCAGCAATGGCACCGGGGATGGTGTTTTCTGGAAGCTCCTGGCCAGGCAAAGACAGTTTTCTTTCCTTTGCTGAAAAACCTATCTCTTTCCACAATAGGTCAGTTATACGTCTGCTTTCATCTTCTCTGGTTTGGAGAATGGCTTCAGTTCTGGCCTTTTGAATGGCTTTTCTGCGTTTGTATATACTGAATACTACAACTAAACCAACAACAAACATGGCGGCGATGGCAATGGCCCATCTTTGCCAGGTTAGGGTTTTTAATTGCGCCTCTTTCAGTGATAGTTTCTCTTTGGCGAGGGCATAATCTTGTTCAATTTTTGATATTGCTATCGCTGTTTGTATGTTGTATAGTGAATCCCGCAACTGATAATACGATTCGTAGTAGTCACAAGCTTCTTCGAATTTGTCAAAATTGTAATGTAAATGACCAAGATTTAAATAGGCTTGTTTCAGATAAGTAGGATAATTCAAATCGGAGGACAATACTTCAGCATGGTTCAAATAAAAGTATGCTGAGTCAAAATTATCAATCTCCAAAAATGACACTCCAATATTTAAGGGCCCCACAAGTGCAACAACCGTATCATTCTGAAGTTTGTTATTCTTTAAGGCTTTATTTGTTTGAATAATTGCTTCTTCATATTTCCCTCTCTCAATCATCATTACTCCTAAGTTCAGCTGAATCCGTGTGAGTAATTGAAAGTTCTTACTGTCCTGAAGCATTTTTTCGGTACGCTGAAAATAAAAGAAGGCAGAATCCAAATTTCCCTCTTCAAAAAAGGTACAGCCAATATCATTGTACACGGCTGCAATTACATTCCGATTCAAAACTTCTTTACCATACTTCAAAACTTTATTATACAGAATCCGTGATTGGTCAAAATCACGAAGACTTGCTCTGACTTTTGCCAGTTGATTGTTCGTCATAACATTTCCAGAGTCATTCTGAAGAAGCTGAAAATGTCTTTGAAGCTCCATGAAGACAAGGTAAGCCTCTTGCAATGCCCCTTGCTTGAACAATGAATCACCTTTGGCTGATAAAAAAGTCGCGGTTCTATCATCAGAACCGCGACAACTGCTATTTATATTTAATACGAAAAATAAAATTAAAACAAGTCTAGGCAGCTTGTTCCGTGATATGTGAATAGGCAACAGTCGCACTTCCTTTTCGTTTTCCTCCTTTCCTAACAGTAACGGTAATATCAGTTTCACCAGGCTCACGTGTAATAGTTTCGGTGGAAGTTACAACATGATTTTGTTGGAATGAAGAATCTGCAACAACATCTACTTCAATTTGTCTGTCGCCACCAACAACAACCTCAGCGGCGTTCCTTCCTGTTTCAAACGCAGGATAATAGATCTCTGTTTTCAACCTCCATTTTCCTGTTGCTTGATCAATCAGGGTTAAGGTCAATACGGGCTCATAAAATGTCATAAGGGTTTGTTTTTGTTTGTGAGGTTGTACCCTTCAAACCCAATAAAGTTTGTCAGACACAGAGCGTTATTGGTATCGGAATCCGCCTATATGGGTATGGAGTTTCAACAGGAGTTGACTTACCGCTTCACGGGAGGTGATTCAACCGTTGGTGAAGCCTTACTTAAAAAAACACCTTATTATAGAAGGCATCACGGTATTCTTGAGAAGGACTCACTTAAATTCATTGCTTGTTGCTACGACTACAAATGAAACCGCATCGAAGACAAAGTTTCTGCCATTTCGAATGTGATTGGATGACGAACCTATTGAATCGAGTGAAATCTTCGCTTGGATGGCCGGGGGGCGGGCGGGTGCCACAAGAAAAAGTGAGAGAAGGAAAGAAAAATAGCCCTAGCAAAAAGCGCGGGCTTAGTATACTTGAATTGTTGCGCTTATTTTGCTAGGGCTAATGTTTGTTGGTCGGTCGGTGCAGAATGAATGCTCTGCATCTATGTCATTTTAATAGGGCCTGAGATGTAGTTCAAGGTCTCCGCCCTGTTCTCTCAACCAAAGTTCATCTTCCATCAATCGGAGGATGACGAAGGTGCGGTCTGCATCATCGTTTTCGAAATCCAAGAATATTTTCTCTTGGTTGTCTTGGAACTCCCAAGTGCCATCAGTTTCAAATTCGAATGACAGGTCTCCAATGGAATAGAGTGCCACGAGCGTAGCATCACCATCTGACAACATCGTCAATTGATATTGGTCAAAATCGCTAGAAACATCATTTCCGTCGTTCATCGCTTCTTCAACTTCCCAAGTATTTGCTACACGTTCTGTTCTAGACTTCAGACTGATGGCCGGACCATCGTCATACTTATTGCATGAGGTTATAATCAATGCTGACAATCCAATTGCAAGGGCTGGGATAATTTTCATTTGTATAGAGTTTGTTTTTTAAATAGCCCCAGGAATCTTGACCACTTCGTGCTGCAGTTATCATCTGCTGATTTAGCTTCCCGCGGATCACACATGGCGCCAATTCCAAGAGGTATTTTTTTTATGTTATTCATTCATCGGTTTGTTGATGATTTTAATAAGACACAATCCGAGCCAAGACCAAAAACCAATCTCAATGTTTTGACCTTTAGCTCTTTACCGACCACCCGCATCTTCGGACACAAAAAAAGTGTGAAGTTTCCTCCACACTTTGAGCGGTTGAATTCCCAGTAAAAATGATTTAGCAAGTTCATTCCATCAACCTCGGAAAATAAGCTTGGGCGATTACAATCAAACGCCTCAGTTGACAAGTCTCATTTTACGAATTTGAACTCAAATGCTACACACACAAAGTCATGGTTGATCGTACACGATTACTTTCTAAATTGATGGAAAATGGCGAAAATACTTGTTGAATGGAAGGATAAGAACGACAGATGTAAAGTGAGAGGTGACGGCTACAAAGTTGTGGTATGTTGTTGGTAATCAGCTCGAAGGAGTTTTGTAGCTTCGGAGGGCTGGTTGGCAGGAGGGGGAG
>CAYGUR010000097.1:0-11242 GCA_964353035.1 uncultured Comamonadaceae bacterium
TTCATAGTGATGCCTGGTGGATTTGGAACATTGGATGAACTGTTCGAATCAGTGACCCTGATTCAAACACACAAAATTGGTCGCTTTCCAATCATCTTGGTGGGCAAATCATTCTGGGGTGGATTGATTGACTGGATCAAGTCTACCCTGCTTGACAAAGAGAATAACATCTCAGCTCCTGACATGGATTTAATTGAACTTGTAGATACTCCAGAGGAAGCCGTAGACTGCATTGATAAGTTCTACAGCAAATACCTATTGAAGCCGAACTTTTAAGTCGTAGGATTGATATTAGAGTCATTGCGGAGGCTTAAGGGCTTGAAAAAGATGAATCTTAGAAAAATAGTTCTTGAGGTGTAACTTTTTACCCCTTTAAAACGACTTATAACCAACAACACATACCTATGAAAAACATATACCTCTCTTTGATTGCGGTTGCATTCTCTTTTTCGAGCTTTGCGCAGACCTTTAATTATGATTTTTCGATCTACTCTTCGGACTACGAAGAATTAGAGGATGCTACTTTGGCACTAAACTACGTTTGGGATGACCCTCAAGTTGAAATTCCGCTTGGATTTTCCTTTAGTTTCGAAGGAGAAATCGGTGACCAAATTTACATTACTGACTTTGGCCTTGGCGGACTCCTTACCATGAACCCCAATGCCGCTTCCATTGATATATTGGTAGCATATACCTCTGATTTGGCAGATGCCGGAAACAATACAGGCGAGCCTTATTCTACCATTCGCTACAAAACAGAAGGCAACGCAGGAAACCAAGTGTGCAAAATAGAATGGAAAGATTGCGCCTTCTACAACGAAGTATTTGAAGATGAATTCCCTTCAAACCTTGTTTCCTTCCAACTCTGGCTGTATGAAGGAAGCAATGATTTTGAAATTCATTATGGTCCGAATACCATCACTGAATTTGAATTTGTTCACGACGGTTGGCTCTCATGTGGTGTTGTTCAAGACATCAATATTTTCGGTGATGATTTTGGTATGGCCCATGTTACTTCTGGAAGTCCAGAGGCTGCCACAATCACTTCCACCAACGACGAAAATGTGCTCATCAGTACAGGATTAACAGACAATCCGGTTGAAGGAACGGTTTATCGTTTCGGTGCCAACTTTGTTAGCACGCCAACCTTGGTGCAAGAAGCTGACTGGACTGTTTATCCTAGTCCAACAACTGGCAACCTAACATTGCGCACGGGAACAAATGACCTTGTAACCTATGCAATGTATGATTTGTCAGGACGTATTCTTAAAACAGGGAACATCTTTTCACAAGCAACACTTGACATCGCAGAATTCGAAACAGGAATCTACCTGATTCAAATGACACAAGGAGATACCGTCAAAACGATGCAGATTGTCAAACAATAAATCTCATTCAACTGGTTTATATCCGTGAATCATTGAAAACAAAAGCCCTGCGATTTCAATTCGACAGGGCTTTTTTTATGTTCCTTTTCACATAAGACGTTAAATACACGGTTAAACTGACCACCCACTCAATGAAAGTTCAAAACTCGGAACAATTGTTGTTACTTTCGTCCCAATTAACACTTACCAAATCACACTTTATGAAACAGTACTTTACTCTCCTTTTCGTAAGTCTCTTGTTCGGCGCTTCAATGCAGGCCCAAACGTTTAACTACGATTTTTCTTCGTTCAATGATTCCTACTCAGATTTAACGGGTGCTACTGCAGCAACTACAGAGTCTTGGGACGACCCCTACCTTGAGATTCCGATTGGTTTCAGCTTTAGCTTTGAAGGCTACATCAGCGATATTGCCTACTTGGGTAGCACGGGATACGGGGGCGAAATTTCATTTGATAACACCTTTGGTGCTGCAACTTCATTGGTTGCTTACGCTTCTGACATCATCGATGCAGGTTACAACAATGATCAACTAGAGAGCCCAATTAGCTACAAAACTGAGGGCACAGCTGGCTCAAGAATTTGTAAAATCGAATGGAAAAATGTAGCCTTTTACAATGAGGTAACTGGACCCGAAACAAACAATCAGCGCATCTCTTTCCAACTTTGGTTGTATGAGAACAGCAACATGTTTGAAATTCGATTTGGTTCAAATACCATTACTGACATGGATGTACATGACGGAAACTTAACGTGTGGAATTCGTGGGATTGATGTGATGACTTCTTCTATTTACGGACACATCACGCAAGGAAATCCTGCAGCTCCTACGATTCTGTCTACTACCAGCGACTTTGACTTGTTCACAACCTCCTTGGACGGGAATCCTGCCAATGGTATGGTATACCGTTTTGGTGCCACTTTCGTTGGCGTTGAGACTCAAGAAGAAAAAGTGACTTGGAATGCATATCCAAACCCTACTACAGGAGTTTTGAACTTAGTAACAGGATTGGATTCTGCAGTACAGTTTGAAGTGCTTGACCTTTCTGGAAGAGTGCTTTCAAACGGACAGTTATTCAACAAAGAAACAATTGACATCTCTAATTTCGAAACAGGAATATACCTTGTTCGAATGACAGCAGACTCTAAAGTAAAGACGATGCAAATCGTTAAAAAATAATCCTCTCTCTACAAACTGGATTACCTGAAATCAAAAGCCCTGACCACACAAGTGAGTCAGGGCTTTTTTAATTCTCTTGATTTCGAACTATCGCTTCACAAATCGCGTAGTGCGCTGCTTACCATCTTTCAATACCGTTACTTGGTAAATGCCCGGAGCATAGCCTTCAGTGCTGATGCTGACCAAAGAGTTGTCAGGACGAATTTCAACCACACGCTGTCCGATTGAATTGGTGATGAGGATTCGAACTCCTTTTACGTCCACCCCTTCCAATGAAAGGTTTAACATTTGGTCCACGGGATTAGGGTAGATAGAAATGTTGGCGTAATCTAAGTTTTCAATTCCTACGGTTGGCGTTTCTCCAAGCGTGAACACGCCTGAACCTTCAAAATCAACCATGGCCACTAGGTAATCACCTTGATTCGTTACAGGAATATACGTTGGAAGCACACCTGCCTCGAAGTTTGGCGTGGTAGACACCAACAAACCGATGTCTGTTCCCCAGTCTCCCAAATCAGGAGCGTAAATACGAAGCTCTACCGTTCCTACATCGCCTGTTTGTTCATAGGCCCACGTTCTGCTCACGTGAGGTGAAGTGTTAGGATATCCTGTTTCAACCCACGTTAATTCTCCACCATCATGGCCCCACATCAAAAACTGACCATCTTCCATGTCTGTGGCATCTTTGATTCGAACAACACCTCGTCCTTGTGCATCAAGGTGCTGGTCATAGAAAGTCATCTGACCAATTCCTGCTACATCATAAGGCATGGCCGGACGGTTGTAGCGCGTTGCTGGCCCCAATGGAAGTCCGTAGCGCGCTGCCATGTAATTCACCACCAACAATCGATGCGTATCAAACAGTCTGCGATTGTAAATGAAGTGTTCTGCAATTTGACCTTCGCCAAAGCGTTCATCAAAATCCCAACCATAGCGCGGATACAACAAATCACCTGCTACACGCTCACCGTGTGTAGAACTGTTAAAGTCAAGTCGGTCACCGTTGATCACTTTTTGGAATATCTGTGCCGAAGGATCGTACTCGTAGATCAATCCATAAATCTGCGGAGTTGCAGCGTCCACAATCCACTGCGTTGCAGAACTGTGGTAGTCTCCTTGGTTGTCAATGACTGTAGCGTTGAACAGTGAAGATCCTGACCAAGGATGAAGAATAAATCCATTGTCAGCTCTCGCCGAAGCAATCCATCCGTGGTCATTCCATGCCAATTCTGCTCCACGCGCAACAGAGAATACAGACAAGTCTACACTAGAAGGAATCTCCTGCCCGATGATGTATTCATTCTCACCATTGAACTCTATGGCTGGGAAGCCGTTGATTCCATTTTCGCCTGTACGAAGTGTTGGCCTGTCAGCTGTTTCTTCTTGAAGAGCAAACCTATCATTTCCTGAAATATCATTCCATTGTTGCACTTTGTCTCCATCCCCTGAAACAGCGCTCACACCATTGTCGCTGTACATTTCATCTCCTGCACGAATCCAAAATGCCAACTGAGCTTCATCACCTACTCCACCTGGACCGTAAATACCGAAGACTTCTGGGATAGGCTTATACATTACTGACAATGTATCTGAGGCAAGGGTTAGCAATCCATTGTCGTCTAAGGCAGCGTCGTTTGGGATCACGATTTTCACCAAACCATACTCGTCAGGTGTAATGGTCAAGGTGAAAGCAGGGTCTCCCTCCAAGTTAGACGCTGATCCGTTGATCACCTCTACATCCGAAGGATCAAAACCTGTGACACTCACATTGTTGAGTGCTCTGAAGAACCCGCCGTGAATTTCGAAGGGCTCAAATACTTCTGGAACATCGCTGTCAATTGAAATCCACGCCGTAGCTGGAAACAAATTGGTTTCAGCTCCGAACAAATCTGACTCCCATAACCCTCTGCCATAGGTTGAGGCACGAAGTCTATTTTCAGCTGGATTCTCACCGTAAAACAGCTCAAGCTCTGTAACCGAAACACCTAGTGGGAAGTTGTTACTAAATGAAATCCAATCATCCATTGAGGCATCTTTGTAATAGATCCCCATGTCAGTTCCCACATAAAGCCCTTCGTCAGAAGTTACATCATAGGCAATGCTATTAATTGTAGTTTCAGGAAGTGAACCACTGATGTCTTCCCAATCTTCACCTGCATTGATTGATTTCCAAACCTTTTCATGGAATCCAAGGTAAACAATCGCGCTATCAGTAGGATGGCTTTCAAGGGCCGTGACAGGAACTGTAAACCATGGTAATGTATTGCTTAAGTCAGTCCAAACAGCATCTTCGCCATTCTCTGCGTAGATATTGTCACAGCGGAAAAGCTTTCGTGACCCTTCAGACGCATACACGATGTTCGAGTCCGCTCTGTGCTGAATCAAGCCGTTGATATTGCTATTGTCATTACCACCAAGGGCAAACGACATCTTTTCCCATTGAATAGAGTCTTTGATGGGGTGTTTGATGTTGTTACTTCGCCACACATTTTTCAACCCAATGAACATGGTGTTCGGATTGTATTGAGAAACCAACCATGGTGCGCTCCATGCTCCTTCTTCATTGATTCCTAATGTATTGTTCCCCGCAATTTTTTCGTTGTTAAAATCAGGGGAGGTACGGTATACTTGTCCGTAATAAATGGAGTTGTACCTCCAAGATTCATCTGTTGGGTCGTATTGACACTCGAATCCATCTGCACCACCCGTTCTGTCCCAAGTAACACCGTCCCATTCCATGGTTCCGTTGTCTTGGTACCCTGAAAGGGCCTTGTTTCCGGTGAATGGCGCTTGTCCGAACTTGTAAATCTGTCCTGCAATGATGCCATTCGAAATGTCGTTCCAATCAGAATTGTTTTGGAATCGATAGATTCCACCATCGTTACACAAGTACAAATCATCATTGTGGGGTGAGAATTCCATCCAGTGATGATCAACGTGGAGGTAGCTGTTTTGTATATCTATCCAAGTTGCGCCGCCATCATCGCTTCGTTTCATGCGAATTCCCCCAACATAAATTCGATCTGGGTTCACAGGATCAGCCTGCATGCAGAGGTCGTACCATGCTTGTCCACCATCTGAATCTCCAGTTGCTGACCAACCCAAAATATTTGGTTCGTCAGACATCACTTCAAAGGAGTCTCCTCCGTCTGTAGACCTGAAAAGCTTTCTAAACTCGTAAGTATTGGCTGAGAGCACATAAAGCATTTCAGGATTAGCTTCCGTCACACCAATCACCATTCGTGTTGCATTCTGCAATCCGTTGGAAACATTGCTCCAAGATGCACCGCCGTCTGTACTGCGAAAGAATCTACCTTGTCCGGTGGCATACACCACTGATGGATCACCTGGCTTGAAGCAGATCTCTTTGTAGTAG
Source organism: uncultured Comamonadaceae bacterium (assembly GCA_964353035.1). Classification (GTDB taxonomy): domain Bacteria; phylum Bacteroidota; class Bacteroidia; order Flavobacteriales_D; family Sanyastnellaceae; genus JAQWQB01. Next base: position 5,943 of record CAYGUR010000097.1, read on the forward strand.
TATTGTGTTGTGCTCACCTGCTCCCATGAATCTCCGTAATCTGTGGAGCGCCAGATACCGTCTTCTGTTGCTGCGAGTACAATGTTAGATTCGTCAGGATTAACAATAAGGTCACCGACTGTCAGGTCTTCCATTCCTGCTGCGTTAGAGAATTCCCAAGACTCTCCTCCATCAATGCTTTTCATCACGCCCATTCCTGGTGCGTCATTTGCATCTCTATCACCGGTGCCGATGTAGACAATTTGCGGATTGATCGGGTCGAACGCGATGGCACTGACACCCAATGTTGGCAGATCATCCGTGTTTGATATCCATGACTCCCCCCCGTCATAGGTTCTCCAAACTCCACCAGCCGGAGCGCCACAAAAGATGATGTTAGGATCTGTTGGGTGGAAAGCAACATGATTGATTCGTCCAACTCCTGGGATGTTCTCTCGCGTGGTTTGCGCATCTAAGATAGGACCTAACACATGCCAGTTTCCCGATTCTGACCTTGCCGTTCTAAGTGCAATGGCATCTTGATTTGCTCTGAAAAGGTCACCTGCCTGCGGACGATTTCCATCCTCGTCAATGCGCATCATCATCATTTGCTCCCAACGTTTGAAAGGCTTCCATCCGCAGCCCGGAGTGATTTCTCGTCCTTCCCAACGTTCATTGAATAAGTCTTGTATCTCGAAGAAATTCATTGATTCATCTTGCATCAACACAGACCAATCAGGGTCTTCAGCGGGATTCGATTGAGCAATAACAGTAGCGTTCGCCAGCAAAAAAGCGGCAATCAGTATCAAAGGGGTGCGCATAGGTATTCAGGTTTTTTCGTCCTTAAAGGTAAGGTTCAATTCATTCACTAATTCATGATTTCTTAACAAGATTCAATGAGAATTGAAAAGGTGAACCCTTCAAACAGGTATAAGTTGCTCATTTTCAACCACCAAATACTAAAAACATATGGCGAAGAAGAAAAATCAGCTTCGGACTATTGGATGTGCAACGATTTGAACTCCTGTTGTCTATTAGGTGAAACGTTTGTTGAATCGCTCCTTGATTCCACACTAAAAATTAATCACCGTATGAGATCGTTCATTGTTATTGTCATCATTTCTTTTTCGTTTTCAATTGGAGCAGTTGGTCAAACCTTTGAAAACCTGGTTTTTGAAGGCGCCGGTATTCGAGGCCTAGCCTATGCTGGAGTAGTGGATGAACTGGAGCGAAGAAATCTTCGTTCCAATGTCAAACGCGTTGGAGGAACCTCAGCTGGAGCTATTACTGCATTGCTCTTCGCCCTGGGCTACACAGGAAAAGAAATGGAACTGATCATTGCCCACACAAATTACAACAAACTGAATGACGGAAAATGGTTTTTCATTGGAGGACTCAATCGATTGCATAGCAGATATGGGTGGTACAAAGGCGAAGCTTTTTCGAACTACATAGGTCATCTGATAGAAGCGAAAACGGGAAATGCCGATATCACTTTTATGGAAATGAAAACGGCCGGATATCCTGAAATCTATATCACTGGCACATGCTTGAACAAACAGGAATTAACCGTTTTTAGTTACTTGAATTATCCGAACATGAAGCTTCGTGACGCGCTCAGAGTCAGCATGTCAATCCCTCTCTATTTTGAAGCGGTATTCTTGGACGAAGAAGGAAATCTTATCAAACGTCCGAAGCACCCCGAAGACTTCAACTTGTATGTTGATGGAGGCATCACAGGCAATTTTCCCATTTGGATGTTTGACGAAGAAGACCCCATTTCAGGTAAACTCACTCCGAACCCAAAAACCTTGGGCATACGAATAGATACCGATGAGCAGCTTAAAAATGACGCCAAGAACAAAGCACTTGTAGCACAGAATATCACTTCCTTGGATGCGTACATCAATGCCTTGTACATCTACGTGATTGAAAACCTCAATCGTCCGGCCCTGAGTCCTGTTCATTGGCAAAACACCATTTCCGTCTCATCAGGAACAGTAGGCCCCCGAATTCGGAAGTTGAGTTTGGAAGAAAAACAGACCCTATTTCGAAACGGACAACTAGCTGTACGGACATTCTTCGCCAATAAGCCTTCTTCTAATCAGAGGGTTGGCTTCCCATATTGACAATGAATTCATCTGGTATATCACGACAGATGTCAATGTATTGAGAGCATTCTGTGATATTCTATGTCCAATTTGCCGATATAAATGATACAGTTAAGCGAAAAGGTCCTTGGATCATGGGCTAAGAATGAATTATCACAACCTATAAACATAGTACAATGAAGAAATTATCTACACTTCTATTTTTATTGTTCACCACAATTTGGGGCACATCCCAGGTGGTAATCAATGAGTTTCAGGTCGACAATAACACGGTCGAATTAAAGAACATTGGTTCTACAACCATTGACATCAGTGGTTGGTTTTTATGCTCCTTCCCTACCTACAGTGCTGTTGGAAGTTTAACACTCAACGGCGGAGATTTGAACATGGAACCAGGAGAAATTATTTATGTCCAAGGACACCCAATGGGAAATGACGATGAGTTAGCCTTGTACAATATGGCTTCTTACAATAGCTCAACGGCCATTGAAGACTACATTGAATGGGGGTCATCAGGCCACCAGCGTGCTACTGTTGCACAGAATGCTGGGATTTGGACCATTGGAGACTTCCTTCCTACTCCTGCTGTAGGTGTGGCTTACGCCTATGATGGCGAAGGAGACGCAGTAACAGATTGGATTGCACAAGATCCTACCTTCGGAGAGGAAAACTTTGACGGATGCGACGCTGTTGGAGGTACCATCTCTACTGAAGATGCAACAGAGATTTGTGTTGGTGACGGAATTGCAGACCCAATCAACGTTGCCTTAGAAGGAAATGCAGGCGAAAACAGTGCATGGGTTATTACAGACGAAGCAGGCGAAATCTTAGGTCTACCAGAAGGCTCACCCTTTGATCTTGAAGGCGCTGGCGAAGGTGTATGCTTGATTTGGCACTTGAGCTTTTCAGGTATGATTTCTGGAGCTGAAGTGGGAATGAATGCAAATGACCTTGAAGGTTGTTTCGAGCTTTCCAATGCTATCTCTGTAACACGAAATGCTGTTGCCGGTGGAACAATCTCTACAGATGACCCCTTGGAAATTTGCGCTGGAGATGGCATTGCTGACCCAATTAACGTAACCCTTGAAGGCAATGAAGGTGATAACAGCGCGTGGGTAATCACTGACGAAGCTGGAAACATCCTAGGGCTTCCTGCTGGATCTCCTTTCGATTTGGAAGGCGCTGGCGAAGGCGTTTGTTTGATTTGGCACTTGAGCTTCAATGGAGACCTCACAGGCGCAGAAGTTGGAAACAATGCTTCAGATTTAGCTGGATGCTTCTCGCTATCCAATTCAATCACCGTTGTAAGAACAGGCGTAGCTGGTGGAACCATTTCTACAGAGGACCCACTTGTGATTTGTGCGGATGACGAAATGCCAAATCCAATCAATGTAACACTTGAAGGCAACGAAGGTACCAACAGTGCGTGGGTCATCACTGATGAGACAGGAATGATTTTAGCATTGCCTGCAGGGTCTCCTTTTGATTTGGAAGGTGCCGAAGCCGGTGTTTGTTTAATCTGGCATTTGAGTTTTGAAGATGGCTTGGTAGGTGCTGAAGTGGGCATGAATGCGAATGACCTTGAAGGATGTTATTCCCTTTCGAACCCAATTTCTGTGACACGACTCACAGGCGATGACTGCAACTGCCTTGCAAATGGCGGTGTTATTTCAACTGAAGACAACACTGACCTGTGTGTTGGTGACGGCGCAGCCGATGAAATAAATGTTACGCTGGAAGGTGAATTTGGAACCAACAGTGCTTGGGTCATCACTGAAGTGGATGGAACCATCCTAGGTCTTCCTGAGGGATCACCGTTTGATCTTGAAGGCGCTGGCGAAGGGGTTTGTTTGATTTGGCACTTGAGCTTTGAAGACGGACTAATTGGTGCTGAAGTGGGTATGAACGCGAATGACCTTGAAGGATGTTTCGATCTTTCAAACCCGATTGAAGTGGTGCGCACGGAAGTAGTTGGAGGAACCATCGCTACTACAGACGCTACAGAGATTTGTGTTGGTGACGGAACTGGTGACCCCATCAATGTAACACTGGAAGGTAACTTAGGTTCGAACAGTGCTTGGGTTATTACTGATGAAGATGGCGAAATTCTTGGTCTTCCAGCAGGATCCCCCTTTGATTTGGATGATGCTGGCGAAGGCGTATGCTTGATTTGGCACCTGAGCTTTGAAGATGGAATCGTTGGTGCTGAAGTGGGAATGAATGCGAACGAACTTGAAGGCTGTTTCTCACTATCAAACCCAATCACTGTTACGCGCACGGCAAACAACGGCGGAACAGTGAGCACAACTGATGGCGAAACGTCGGTTACCATTACCGTAGGTGATGGAATCGCTGATGTCATCGCTTTCGAAGTGGAAGACAACTTAGGTGCAAACTATACCTATATAATCACAGACGCATTAGATAACATTTTAGCTGTTCTTGACGAGGATTCAAATGATTTCGAAGATGCTGAGGGTGGTATCTGTCACCTTTGGGGCATCGCGCATGAAGGAGTGCTCGATTATGAGCTAGATGATAACGTATCTACCATCGTTGGAGAAGGCTGCTATCAGCTTTCATCAAACTTTATTACCATTGACCGTCAGCCCGTTGGCGTGTATGAATTGATCTCTGGTAGCTTCAATGTGTGGCCAAATCCAACATCAGGTGATTTGACCATTGAGCTTCCTTCAGGTGTTTCTAAAGCAAATCTCAGTGTGTATAGCACTACTGGTGCTTTGGTTGCGACTATTCCTGTCAATGGAAGCAACAATGCAGCCATCTCAGTGGCTGAATTGAACGCAGGTGCGTATGTACTTGTGCTCACAAGCGAAGATGGGACAACGCTTCGTCAAACCTTGTTGAAGAAATAAGACAAACTTAAAATTGAAACCCCGTTGGACAGCTGTTCAGCGGGGTTTTTTATTGTTTGAATTTTCCAGAAACATTCACAAGTCTTCTTTTCGAAGAACTCCTACCTTCGCACAAATTCTTAACCATGCGGAGGAAACAAGTTACCGTCATTGGCAGATACGATGCCACTGAAGATCAATATTCACAAGGAGTTGCCATGGGACGCATGTTGGCCGAAATGAATATCATTGCTATCACTGGTGGCAGAGCTGGCCTCATGGAAGCGGTAGCGAAAGGCTGTTCTGAAGCAGGTGGTATTAGCATCGGATTGTTACCAGGTGAAGACTTCCTCGA
>CAYGUR010000098.1:0-11192 GCA_964353035.1 uncultured Comamonadaceae bacterium
GGCACAAGAAATCTACTTTTAATTACACTCTCTTGAGCAGGTGTCCCATGCTTTGAAACTTTGTTCTGAGGTAATTTTCATTTTCAGACCGTGGTTCAATTTCGATTTCCTTTCGCTCAACCACGGTAATTCCGGAACCTTCAAAAGAGGAAACCTTTTCCGGGTTATTGGTAAAGAGATTGATGCGTTGTACCCCAAGCTGTTTCAAGATTTCAATTCCAGGAGTGAAATCCCGTTCATCTGTATGAAACCCAAGGGCGTGATTGGCTTCAATAGTGTCCATTCCTTCATCTTGGAAATTGTAGGCTTTCATCTTGTTCACTAGACCAATTCCTCTTCCCTCTTGGCGCAGGTAAATCAGGATACCACCTTGTTGCGAGAAAATCGACATTGAAGTATTGAGTTGCTCGCCACAATCACAGCGAACACTTGAAAAGACATCGCCAGTCATGCACTCAGAGTGAATGCGCACATTGATTGCCTCCGTCTGCTTGATCTCACCCGCAATCAAAGCGAGGTGAGGGAAGTCGGTAAATTCACTAGAGAACGCAATCATTTTGAAGGTCCCGTGAACAGTTGGCAATCTGGTTTCAGCCAGTCTTTCTATTTTCATTCAAAAGGAACCACCGAAGTGGAGTTTTGTTTCCACAAAGTTAACTTTTCTCTACAATGGGTCGAATGATCTGCCTCCAAAAAAAACAGAAATGCCATAAGGTATATCGGGTATGGCTTACGAGGCTCTGTATGACTAGGCGTAACTCCTTAAAAAAATGGTAGCTGTCAAGTCCTACTCTACCAAGAAAGGAATGTTGGAAGTGGCTACTTTTCCTTCTTTGTCTGTGATGTAGACAAAAAGTCTGTAAGGTCCTGCTTGACTCGGAACACTCATTTTTCCTTGACCTGATTCTTTTGAAAACGTCACAGCACCTTTAATGGCATCTGGACGATCTTCTTTATCTCCACCCGCCTTAATGTCAGTGCTTTCGGGAAGCAGCTCCCAGTTCACAGAAACCACATCATTGTCTTGATCAGAATAATCCAATTTGACATCTACTAGATTTCCCTTTCGAACCACTGGTCCTTCGGCTTTGGATTTTCCATCCAATAAATACGTACTGATTTCTGGAGCTTGCGTTGCAGGTTTTTCGCCCTTCCATACCTCATAAAGTACATCTATAGCTTGTGTTTTTTCTCCCGACTCCAAGAAAACGCCATACCAGGTTGGAGTTGTTTCTTGCTTTTGTCCCCAGAGAAAAACGAATGAGCCGATGCATTGCTCTGGATCTCCTGCAATTCCCTGCAAGTAGCGGTCATGATAGGCAGCAGCTTTTTCAGTGCTACTTTCCTCAATAGGCGCTCCCCAAGCAGTTTTGGCTACTTCCCAGTGTCCGGTTGGTCCCCACTCCGTTACAAGGTAAGGTCCTTCCCATCCGTACAAGTCTATTTGTGTGCTCAAACCACCAATTCCTCCGTAGGTATTGATTCCTAGAATGTCAATACTAGGTGCCATTTCTTTGATGAGTTGAATTTCAGCAACATCAATACCCGCAGTAACAGCGCATGTTGGATGGTTGGGATCTACTTCATGAATCATTGCAGCAATGCGCTCTGTAGCTGACCAGACGTTTAAATCTGAGTAAAATAAATCTACCTCATTTCCCACACCCCAAAGCAGCAGAGCAGGGTGATCTTTCAATTCTTTCACCGCCTGTGTAAATCCGCGAACTTGGTCTTCAACAGCCCATTCATCACTGTAATCAAATCCATGTCGTTCGTGCGCCATCCATAATCCCAACATGACAGTTAAGCCGTTTCGATGTGCCTCATCCAAGATTTCTTTGGCATTCTCCAATCCCCATGTACGAATTGTATTTCCACCGCATTCTACTGTCACGTCCATTCGAACGTGTCCACCAGCACCTTTCACGTAATAAGGCTTCCCATCCCGCAGCAAGGTCCATTGGTCTTGTTCTTTTTTCAATTCAACTTTGACTGGACCTTGGGCAAATGCCCCCATGAAAACAATCAGGAAAATAAAACTCAATACAATTCTCATGGTACAATGATTTTTTGATTTTCAGTTTGATTCTCTCCGCTCCAATTCAAGATGTAGACGCCTGATGCAAGCTGAATTCGAGTTGAAGTGCCTTGTTGCATTAGTTCATTCGTGAGTTGTTTTCCATTCAAGTCAAAAATGAACGCACTTCCATTTGACAAGGCTTGAATTTCTATTCCCCCTTCGATAGCGTATGCATTGAAGGTTTGAGTTTTCGCTGAAATATTCTCTACAGACGTCGGAAGGCATTCTGTGACATAACTTGCCAAGTCGTCTAAGTAATAAACATAAGGCAGGTTTTGAGCTACAGAAGACTGCAAGGTCATGTGATTGATTTCAAGTTCTGAAACATTCATATCAATCACCTGATCAAATGTGAAATACAGTGTTTCCCACTCATATTGCGTTGTGGTTACAGCTGAATAGGAACTTCTTCGTCCGTTCAATCCAGGGAAATTCGTCATGCCATGGTTTTCCAAATACAATTTAAATTCTGTCCCAATTGGCGCATTTGACAAGATTTGAATCGACAAGGTTTTCTGTCCTGATTCAAAATCAAGTGCATTTGCAATACCGTCCAATGTCATTCGAATTCCAGAAGCACCGTCTGTTCCTCGGGTGTATTTCGCGCAAGCAAAACTGCTGTTCACTTCGTTTTGGAACGGCACAAATTGTTCGCTGTAACCACCATTGAACCATGACCAATGTGCTTCGCGGATATTTTCGAAATCAGTAAAAATTGTCTTGCACTCTTCTCCTGTCTCCACCTCTCTTGTTACCGTTTGAGCGCATCCATCATAGGTAATTTCAACTGCCACTTCATGGTCTTCAGCTTCTTCCCAGGTCACTTCTATGTCGGTAGTTCCTTGTCCTGAAACAATTGTTCCATTTTGTACTGACCACGTGTATTCAGCGCCATCGAATTCAGGCACATTGTATTCCACACTTTGATCAGTTGCAACAACAAAGTCAGGTCCTACGATGAATGTATCTTCAGGCGTTTGATAGACTCTCACGTAGTCAACTTCCATGGTTTGAGGAAAAGAAGTAGAAGCGTCAGGGTATCCTGGCCAGTATCCACCAATGGCTATGTTTAAGAGAATGAAATACTCTTGGTCATAGCGCCAAGGAAATGTACCTAAATTGGTAGGTGTTTTAACGCTGAAAAGGGTGCCATCAAAGTACCATCTGATTTCTTCATCGCTCCATTCTACGCTGTAGGTATGAAAATTATCGGCTAGAATTCCGCCATTTACTTGAGCAGAATTTCCTTGGTATTGATTCGATGGCCACATGGCACCATAATGGATGGTCCCATGTGTCGTGTTCGGCTGGAAACCTACCATTTCCATGATGTCAATTTCTCCCGAAAGTGGCCATCCTCCGTATTTCGGTTCATCTGGTAGCATCCAAAATGCAGGCCACATGCCCTGTCCTTGAGGTAGTTTGATGCGCGCTTCAATTCTTCCTGACGCGAAAGATTGTTTGCCTCTGCTGATTAAGCGAGTAGAAGTAAATTCAGGGCTTCCTCCCACATTTTGCATTGCTCGGATCACTAAGTTTCCGTTTTCTATGTAGGCATTTTCAGGACTATTTGTGTAGTGTTGTAGTTCGCCATTCCCCCAACCACAGAGATTAGGACATCCATCTCCTATCTCGAAAGACCAGTTGTCCATATTAATTTCCGTTCCCTCGAATTCATCACTCCAAACAAGCTGCTCACAGGTGTTTTGAGCAACTGCAGTTAACGAATAAATAAAAGCTCCTACTACTAACGCGTACCTCATTTTACCCAAAAATCTTGTTTTAAATCACCAATTTGAATCGTAAACTGTCCTGGTTCAACGGTCCAATTCATTTCCGTATCTACAAAAGACAATTCTGAAACCGGAATGCTGAAGGTGAATTTTTCAGTCAATCCTGCTTTAATTTCTCGTTTATCAAAAGCACGCAGCCTTTTTACTGATGGTGTAATTGTGGCCACTAAATCTGATACATATACTTGGACAACTTCTTTTCCACTTACTTCAGACACATTAGTAACACTCACTGATACAACTAGTTCACCTGATGTCCCTAAGGTGTCGTTCTCTAAGACTAAATCACTGTATTCAAACGCTGAAAATGACAAGCCATCTCCAAATTCGTAAAGAGGCTGGAACGCATCCGTTTTGAACGTAGGTGAAATCTGATCTGTATACTTGTGATCATAGGTAGTATGCGAAGAAGCATAGCGCGGATAAGTGAATGGCAACTTCCCTGATGGATTGTGCTCTCCAAAAATCACTGCTGAAATGGCTTCTGCTCCGAAATCACCTGGAAGCATAGCTAGCAATAACGCATCAATCTGGTCAGGTAAGTTGAAGGTGCGTGGACGACCTTCTATCACTACCAAAATCACCGGAACATTGAGCTTGCCTGCGGCCTCAATCAAATCCAATTGCTCTTGGGGAAGATCAAGTTGCTCAATATCTCCAGGAGTTTCTGTGTAAGGCTTTTCGCCTACTGCAAGTACAATAGCATCAAAGCCTCTGGCATTTCCAGCAAGGGCAGATGGCTTTCCTTCAAAAAGAGACACATTGAAACCTTCATCTTTCATGGTATCAAACAACCCTTTTCGTCCTGGGGTGTTGTACTTGGTTTCTACTCCTTGCCAGGTGCGCGTCCATCCACCGTTTAGGGCGTTTAAGTCATTTGCATTCGGACCAGCAACCAGAATTTTAGCCTTCCTCTGTAGAGGCAAAACGCCTTCGTTTCGCAACATCACAATAGACTCTTTGGAACTTTCTAGCGCCAAAGACATGTGCTTTTCTGAGGCAAAGTCAGGATAATCAGCCAGTGTTGGCACTTCATGACCAAACAGTCCTAAGTCGAGTTTAACTTGTAAAATTCGTCGCACTGACTCATCAAGTCTTTCCTCTGTAATAACTCCTTCGTCAACCAGTTCTTTCAGCAAAATAGGAAAATCGTAGTCTACTGGTACCATGCTCATGTCTATTCCAGCATTGATCGACATAGCAATGGCTTCTTTGTAATCTACCGCCACTTTATGTCTAGAAACCAGGTATTTGATGTCTTCCCAATCTGTTACAACAAGCCCTTTGAAGCCCAATTCATTGCGCAAAAGATCAGTAAGAATGGCTTTGTTCACGTGAACTGGAATTCCATTCATTTCTCCTGAGTTCACCATAATGGTCATCGCTCCAGCTTCAATCGCTTGTTCGAACTGCGGGAGGAAGTACTCACGCAATTGACGCTCAGGGATCCAGGCTTGAGTTCTGTCCTTACCTGAAAGGGTCACGCTGTAGCCTAAGAAGTGTTTTAGACAGGCTGACACATGGTTATCTCCAATTTGCGTTCCTTGGTAGCCTTCTATCATAGATTCACCCATTTCTGAAACCAGAAACACGTCTTCTCCGAAGGTTTCCCAAAAACGCGGCCATCTTGGATCTCGAGCGATGTCCAATACTGGAGAAAAATTCCAGCGAATACCCGAAGCTCTCGTTTCATAAGCTGCCATTTCTGCCAAGCTTCGCCCCATGGCGGTATCCCAAGAACAAGCGAGTCCAATTTGTTGAGGAAACAGAGTTGAGCTATCTGTGTAGGTAACGCCGTGAATGGCATCAATCCCATACAACACGGGAATCTTACTGCTAGATGCATCAGTGTATTCTTTAATCTTCGAATGAATCCCCAACCACTTAGCACGTGAATAGGAATGTCCGCCTGCATTCAAAATTGACCCAACATGGAGTTCATTGAACACAAGGTCCATCTTTTCCGCATTCAGGGTATGTGGCTCATCTAACACATACGGCTCTCCGTTGCATATCATGTCAATGTTTAACTGAGTCATTTGCCCAATTTTCTCTTCAACAGAAAGTGTGCTGAGCAAACTATCAACGAAAGACATCCCTTCAGAAGACTTTACAAAAGAGTTCTGCTCTTCTCCAGGAGGGGCGCATGCAGTAAACAACGCTGACAAAATTAGCGTACTAAGAATTAACCTATTCATTTCTGTGTAATTCGAATGTTGTCAATTGAAAGATCACCTTCGCCTTTCATCTCAAATTGTAATTGTTTGATTTTACTCTCATCCAAGAATTTGGTGAATTCTGAAAGTGGTATTCTCACCTTTCTCCATTGATTGTCATAGCGTTCTCCATCAACCCATTCCCTTGTAAGTTGGATTGTTTTATTGGAATAGTCATACGCTTGCAAATTGATATGAAGGGGCACTGAAGGAGAGTTTCCGCTGTTGTTTCGAACATCCATTTCAAGAAACCCTTCGAAATTGGTACCATCAACCGCTTTCCATTTGGCCCAGCTTATACCCATAATATAGGTGTCACACGCTTCGCAGTTCGCCCATTTCAGGTTTAGTACGGCATTGCCTTCTTCATTTTCTATAACGAAACTACGCTTTTCGTAAACTCCTAAGCCCCAAGGACTCTCTAACTTAGACTCAAAAATCGTGGTCTCCTTCAACGGTATCACGCTAGGTGGAAATGACTTTTTGGTCGCGTTGCGATTGCGTTCTTCTTTAGGACCTATGCGAATATTGTCTACAATTATATCACCGGCTCCTTGCAATTCCACCACCAGTTGTTTGATGTTCGTCAGGTCTATGCCTGATTCTTTTAGATCGAACCTGTCAAGACCAAGTTGAAACTCCTGCCATTCTCCATCAATCGGATAGCGTTCAAGGCTATGACTCCCAACTACACCGGCAGAAAAAATGCCTCCGTAATCTTCCAAAAGGAAAATCATTGTAGGAATGTTCGCACGCTCATTGATGGCCTTCACATCGAAAAAGAATGCGCCAGTCTCAGTAATGGAGCTAAGGTCTTTGGGAGAATATCCATCCCAACCAATTCCAAAACCAACCCAATCACACGAAGTTTTATTCCATTCTAATTGAAGAGCCGTGCCATATTCACCTCCAACGTTGATGGCTTGGAAGTTTTTACAGGCGTTCTTTTCCATGCCCCATGTATCATTGAGGCTGTTCGAAAAGACTTGACGCGATCGGAAATATTCAAACCCATCAAAATTAGGATCTTCAACAATTCCAACATCGTTTAAGGTCAACTCCTGCATGGAGATTGAACATCCCATTAGCGTGAGTAAACCAAGAAAAGCAATTTTTTTCAAGGGTTCCATGGGCTGTATCTTGTGAAGTTGCAATAATCCATTCCGTAACCTACAAATCCAGTGCTCCCCTCTGCTGCGAGCAAGAGGAATTCCATACTCAAAATTCGGTCAATATCTTGGTTTCCAGTTCCGTCAATATTTCCAAATCCTCCTACTGTGCTCAAGTTAAAATTGCTGAGTGGAATTGAGACTACGCGCCATCCTAACCAGTCTACCGTAATTTCGGTATTGTAAGTTCCTTCTGTAAACCTATCATAGGTCCCATCTAGGTTATCATCCTCTTGCAATCCGATGGACATGCGTGTGTTTCCATCTCCGAATCCATGCACCAGCATGTTGATGTAAACATTGTCTGGATTCGTTGTGCCAAGCACGAAATAATCGCTTTGTACTTCTTGCTGAGACTGCGCTGCAAGCACATTTGCTCCACAGATAAATATGCTATTCTGGTTGATGTACGTCATGCGCCAGTGACCTGTTCCTTCAGGTGAAAGCACCTCGATGAATTGAGGTTCAACACTGGTTGGGTCTTGGACGAAATAGCTGCCTGAGACTTGCTGGTTGGTAGCGGGTGCTTCTGCGAAACTCCCCCAGCCTGCCGCAGTAGTGAAATCAGAAACCAACACGTCTACAAGTGCCTCTGGTTTCACTTCTTCAACAACTATGGTATCTCCGAAAAGGGTATCAGGATAATTTGCAAAAGTCATGTAGGTTTTACAGTCTTCTGTTCCGAAAAGTGGCGCATAGGTGATGTTTCCTGCCCATGTTGCTACCTCTCCTTCAATGTCTCTTTCGCGACCAGAAATCTCGTACTTCGCCCCAGAATCCATTCCTTCAACTGTAATCACCCAGTCTGTCCGGATGGAAAGCTTCGCGCTAAAACGAACGATTTCACCATTTTCGAAGTTCACCGTCTGCCTGTCAGATGACAACCCTTCAAACACATCGAACTCACCAAAAATATCTTGGAGCTCTGGCCCTTCAATTTCGTCTTTCCGACATCCTAGAAAAGCAATCGCAACGACCAACAATAGGATAAATACATTTTTCATTAGAAGAACATGTTATAAGTGAAGATGAACTGATTCCACTGGTATGCAGTGCTCGGGTTCAATTCATCTGAGATATCTGAAGTTCTGTACTGGATTTGCAGATGCGCCGTTGGTGCGAAGCTGTATTTCATGCCCACCATGTAGCTCATATCACTGAAGTCGTAGTTACTTTCGGTGTAATCATTCACCTGTCCGTAAACGTCTCTCATCGCAATAAACTCATTCCCATTTGCTGTCAAACCAATTGCTGCAACGTGCAACGCCAATCCACCTGAAATTTCATGTGAAATTCCTGCTTCGAAATAATTTGAAGATAAATCCATTGCTCCAATTCCTTCCAATGCAGGTGAATCAGAGGAGAGTCCGTCTCTTGTAGTTTGTTCCATATGGAAGTGACCTTCAATGTTCGTTGCTCGTTTTCCACCCCACAATTGATCCATCGCCAATTCCACATTGAGATCAACCATGCTGAAGTTTCTGTAATTCGCAATCCCTTGTCCAGAAACCTCTGTCAAAAGCCCAAGGTCTATGCCTACCTTAGAAACAAACAATGAGTCTGCTTCTCTCAACGCTCCTACTAACAAACCTTGTCTGTTTGGAGTGGCTTTTCCGTATGGAAGGACATTGCTATAAGCCGGATTGAAGTTTTGCAGATTCACAGCAATTGTGTTGTTGTAAACGGTTGCGTCTTGAATTAGGTCGAAGGCAGTGAGCGGACGAACCGTTTCTTGGTTGGTTTGGAAACTCAGATTTTGCGGTGTTGAATTGTAATTCACTCTACGCGACTGAGCGCCCGGACTTCTAAATCCTGAACTCACATAGAGTAGCTCACCGTAAAATCCGAATTTGTTGTTCTTACTTGGCTTTCGAATTCCTAAGTCAACAAATCCACTCATTTCTTTTTCAGGAGCGTCATCCAGTTTTTCATACCCTTGATACGAAGTTCCTGCTTCGCCATAAAGCACAAAGCCTTTGTTGTCGAAAGGTGCAATTTCAGCTCCAATAGAATGTACGCTTGTTGAAGAAGTACCCTCAGAGAACTGTGCTGTTTCAGCAATTTCGAAGAAGTTATTCGTTTGGTAGAAAACTCTGCCAAGACCTTCTCTATTCCAGGCTACTTGTCCTCCTGTCATTAGTCGATCTGGGACGAAGAAGTAGTCTGTCTGACGGTTTTTCGTAAGGTACCCCATCACGTCAACACGGTCTCCCTTTTTGCCTATGTTAAATTTAAAATCCACTTGTGCTCCTTGCTGTCTCCACATATTGTCTTTGTTGAAATTCTCATATTCGAGAATGTCTTGGAACAAACGCAAAGAACTCATTCGGTGCACGCCCAAATCAGGATCAGAATTGTACAGGGTAAAAGGGGTCATTTTCATATCGAGGTCTCCCACGCGGTAACGCACCTTGTTGCGAACGAGTCCGCGCACGTAAAGCTCTCTGAAAGTGAAGCCAATCCCTGCTCCCCAAAAGCCATCTAAGTCTCCACTCACACGAGTTAGCGCATTGATTTCTGTGGAGCTATTGGGCTTGATTCGAAAACCAAGGTCAAACAAGGCTACTCCACCAATTTCGCGACGCGTACTAACGGTATCAGCAAGTATGGTGTCATTCCCACTAATGTATTGGTCAAAAAGTTGACCAGATCGACTGTTGTTTTGAAGAACGAATCTTCCAGCACCGTAAACGGTAAACTTTTCGTTTTGTCCAAAACTACTTGTGCAGGAAAAGAATCCTACAACCAAAAGAAGTATGTATCTGGTTTTCATTAGAAGTAAACTTTTAATTCGATTGTAGTTTCAGTTCCCTTGATGTCATCAGCTTCGAAGCCATCATCTTTCTGCCAAAACCTTCTATGTCTTATGTACAGTCCCGACTGAGGCGAGAGTTGAATATCTAATCCTATTCCGGTCATTCTTGATTTTTGGTCTAGGTACGAAAGGCTTGGTGTTGCAGCTCCATCATACCCCGTTGCTGGAATCAAGGAACCTTCAATTTCATCTGCAGATTCTACATTTGCACCTGCCAAATTGCCCTCAGGATCTAGGTAATACAGATTGTTTGTCTGATCGTTCCCTTGGATGTGTTCCATTCCAAAGGCGAACGACATGTCGATGTCTTTGAACAAATTAAAAATCAGGTCAAACTCTGAGTAGTTTGTTCTTAGGTAAGCGTCCTCACCAAAAATTGGCAAGGCAGAAAATTTAGAAGCAGCACTTCCGTACATTCCCACATACAGCAAGTACACTTCTCTGTCTTTCACATTGAACCGCTGCTTCAATTGCAGTTGCACTGTGTTGAAGTGCAGTCTGTTTGTTGGTAAGCCCGCTGTGTCAACATCTGTGATAAAGATCTCTTCGGCAACACCTCTATAAAAAGAGGACCATCTTCTATACGGACCAACCCCTGATGCAAAAGGAGCAAAACGAGACATTGTTTGTCCGTTAATCTTATGCCCAAATGCAAGACGGTTGCTCAAACGCTCAATTTCAGTAGAAATCATCGAACCGATGTTCACACTTGTGTTCTTGCGCTTCCACCAGGCGTTCAATGTGAATCCTTGACGATTATTAAGCACTTGCCCCACATCAGTAATACTGCCTGCAAAGTTCGTTGCTCCTCCGCCTCCGTTAATGGTTGGATTTGTACTACCGTCTAGAAACTGCGTATTTCCGCTCAAGAAATTCCCATAGTAGTTGATAAACTGAGGAGACAATCTGAATGCCGAAATTTCGATTGGAATGCGAGTTAAGGAGCTATCTAACCTCAGACTGACACGAACTCCCTCTCCCGTTTCCTTCACTCCATCAGTGGCGTAACGTTCAGCTATACCTCCTTCAGCGGCAAGAGAGAACTTCTCCAAGCCCCACTTGACATCTACGGTGTGAATACCGATTCCAGACCTTGTTTGAGCAGTAGAATCATTGTAC
>CAYGUR010000099.1:0-11020 GCA_964353035.1 uncultured Comamonadaceae bacterium
ATCCTTTAGTGATGGTAGCTTCATTTCCTCCTGAAACCACTTTTACCTTTCCAGTAAAACATTCTACCTGGAAGTTATTGTTGTCTGCGTAAACATTGAATGACGTTCCCAAAACAGATACATCTCCTTGTTCAGTTTTCACGGTGAACTTCTCTCCTTTTTGTACTTGGAAAAAAGCCTCCCCTTTCAAGGTTAATTCGCGTGTATCCCATTCTGCATCGTAGGTCAATTCAGCTCCTTTATCCAAGGTGACCATTGAACCATCAGGCAATACTACTTCTTGTTGTGCCGAAGCCAAAACGTGTACTTCGTTTCCATTGAAAACAGATACTACAAAAGCAATGATGCATGCAGCAGCTGCAGCAGTCCAAAAAGCAGGACGCTTGTACAAAGGAATCACCTTCGTTTCATTGATGCGTGCTTCTAACATCTCCCAAGCCTCAGCCTTCGTCTGTTTCACGGGAACTTCCCATGATTTCAGCACTTCATTGAACATTTCTTCTTTCTTCACTAGTTGTGTTTTGCCTATTTCAGTCAGGTCAAATACAAGCTATTCTTAATGTACCCTACCCTGAATTTCATTTTATTCTTCAAAAATTTCCAATTCGACTTCTAGCTTACTTGCTGAAGTAAAATAGCCGGACCCTCCTTCGATGTTATCAGGACCTTCTGTTATTTGCTCACCGCCTGCACCATTCTGATAAAAGAAAATAGCGTCATACTCGTCTGAGATGGCATAGACTGTTAATCGGTGAGTCCCGAAGTAAAAAAAATCTGTGTCGAAAATGGTGGTTCCTTGTCCGGGAACAGGAAAACTATACTGTTGGTTGAAGTTCCCCGAACTCACGGCGAACGGTATTTCTACGGGCGACTCTTCCTGAACATCCAAGGTAAGCACATGTGTAAACCCTTCGACCTGGGTCCAGAAAATGGAGTAAATAGGCTGTCCGGTTGAAGCTGGATTCACAGGAATAGACGTGGCACTGCTTTGCACCAGTCCGATTGATTCTGGCACTCGAGTTGTTGCGAATAGTTCTTCGTCTCCTTTCGAAATGGCGATGGAATAGCTGGCACCTGCTTCAATCGCCATTTCGCCATTGACGTCAGAATACAAGCCGTTCATACCCTCTAACTCTGTGAGTGTGACATTTCCATTTGGACCGGTCAATATCACCTTCGCGCCAGCAACCCCTTCTGCCCCAGAACTTGATTCGAAATTAACGGGATGCGTTAGCTTGACTTGTGGATATTCACCTTCGACCAACACCCCATTTACAACAATCCATGTTTCAGATGAGGGGGTGCCTTTTTCGCACGACATCAAAAACAGAAGGGACGCTATGAAGAGTGCTCTTACCATTCCATTGACAACTGAAGTGCAGGTAAGAACCCTAACAACGTTTGATCCTTCTGATTCACGAAAAGGTCTTCACTTTGGGTACCTGCAATGTAATAATAACGCTCTCTTACGTTGTTTCTGTTGTATACATTGTAGATAGATAGGCCAACTGTTGCATTCCCAATACCCACTTGAAAATCATAATAAACTGATAAGTCCAATCTACTGTAGGCAGGCAATCTTCCAGAATTCAGCTGTCCGAATGCTACAAGTTCACGCGTTTCTCCATTGACTAACTCTAGCTCATAGGTTCCGAATGCGGGCGTAAACGGCAGTCCTGAAGCATAGACAAAGACCGCATTGAAATGCAATTTTCCAGGTCTAAACATGTACACCGCCTTGAGCTCATTTCTTCGATCAAATTCAGCTGGTAAAGCGTCAATCTGAATTTCGTCAAAGTTGTTGGTTGCTTTGCTCAGCGTATACGAGATCCATCCCGAGTGCTTTCCTTTTGATTTACTCATGAGCAATTCCAGTCCGCGTGACCTTCCATTTCCTGAGACCAGGTTATTTTCAAAGGTACCACGATCAATTGATGAGAATTGCAGGGCATCTTGCACGGTTCCTTTGTTCCATTTCACATAGCCCTCGGCACTAAATGTATAGCCATTCTTTTGGAGGGTAAGTCCGGAGCTCAGTTGATCAGACCTTAAAACAGGAATCTCTTCGTCATTGGCCAAACGCCATTCATCACTGGTATTTAAAAAGAGGTCTTGCCTTCTGATGTTTCGAATGAACTGATGGTTTCGTCCAACCGCGGCATTCAATTTCCAAAATTCATTCAAGTGATAAGCCACAAGCACTCTTGGTTCTACATAAAACTTATTCGTCCCACCAAAAAATGACCCTCTCAATCCACCTGTAACATCTAACTTAACGATCGGAGACCACACATCTTGCAGATATATGTCTGCCTGCGCTTGGGTATCAATGTCTTTTGAATTGACGCCTATGTTGCTGAGCGCACCATTCTCAACATTGTAATTGGTGTAAGCAAAGCCCATTGAAGTCACGTGATTGTTCATGCGGATGTCGTGATTGAACCGCATTGAAAAATCCTGAATGGTCGTATTTCGGTCAAAAAAGACGGTATCAACTGTTCCAACGAACAAATTGGACCTACTATCGAAACCAAAGAGTTCACTGTTGTAGGCTGAATATCCGACGGTCATGTTTGAACGGTGTTTGTAATCCCATTCTCTTGACCAACTTAACCCTGCTCCGGTATTGCCCCAAGAGCTTTGATCATTGTATTCTATCTCAAAGCGCTCATCAACGGTTTTTTCTTCGTACCCAATTGACAAATCATCTCTCCCGTTGTAGATTGAAAGGCTGAACCTGTCATCAGACTTGGTTGTAAAGCCGACCTTGGCTGTGATGTCGTAGAAATGAAAGTCGGGTTGCTCAGCACCGCCAAATGCGTTTACATCAGTGCTTTGAGACGGTAATACGCTGTTGTTGTAGACACCATTGAATAACTGTCTGTAAGGCGCGCTGAAGACTAAATCTGTGTAGGACCTTCTCATAGACAACATCATTGAGGCGCGTTCCCCTAAAATAGGTGCTTCAAGATGCACCCCAGCACTCATGAAATTGAGGTTCAACTTGACGTTCGTTTCATTGAGGTTTCCTTGTTTCCCGGTAATTTCTAAAATGGAACTGGCTCTTCCTCCGAATTTGGGTTCATAAACACCTCTATGGAGCCTTACGTTCTTGATGCTATTGGCATTGAATGCTGAGAAAACCCCATAGAAGTGATCTAGGTAATAGATGGTGAATCCGTCATAGAGCACCAAGTTTTCATCAGATGCGCCACCTCGCACGTGCAACGCCGCTGAATTTTCCAGTGCACCACTCACGCCGGGAAGCAGCTGCAACGCGCGCACAACGTCAGGCTCCCCAATGTTGGGTAGTTTAAAAGCAAGATCTACATTCAAGGTTTGGAGCGAAGGACGTTTCGTTGTTTCAAGAATGCTCGGTAACTCTGTGACCACGTTCGCGATGGGGAGCAGCGCCCTTGATTTCACCAGTTCAAAATTGACGCTTTGAATATCGTCCTTCGGCGTGAGCCTAATTTCCAAGGATTGATAGCCAATGTAGCTGCATTTAAGCACCGTTGTGTCTGAGGCCACAGGCGTTAGCGTGTAGAAACCCTCTTCGTTCGAGTTCACTGCCAATCCAGACCTTACTTCAGAAACAGTCGCAAAGGGCAGCGGCTCTTTCGTGCGTTGATCAATGACTCTTCCGTGCAGTGAAAAGTTAAACCGCGTGGGCTTCATCACTTCTTCTTTGTCTGCTTTTTCAGGAAATATGACGAAGGTTTCAGAGATGAATTCGAAGGCATAGCCGTTTGGGCTCAGCCATTGGTTCAGCAGCTGTGTTAGCGACATCATTTCACCTGTTCCGCTTACGCGAATGTCTTTTAGCGCTCTGTTGTCATAGGCAAGAGACAGGTTGTATTCTTTTCGAAGTTCAAGAAGGGCGCGATTCAACTGAATGTTCTCGCCGGAAAAAGACACCTGAATGGTATCAGCTTGTGCAAAAGAGTTGAGCACAAAGAGACAGCAAAGCAGAAATGTGACGAAGAGTTGGCGCATTATACATCAATATTCAGCTTTTCTCGCAGAATCTGAAGTGCTTTGCTCATTCTTTTTTCCACGGCCTTCACCGAAATCCCTAGACGCTCAGCAATCTCCCTGTATTTAAGGTCTTCCAATCTATTCATGAGAAAGACCTCTCTGCTGCCATCAGGCATGGAGGCAATGACCTTTTGTAGCTTCGTCTCGAACTCTTTCATCTCTGCTAGGTACTCCGGATTTTTATCGTCCTGACGAAATTCTACCTGATTAATGAATTTGTACTGAAGCTGCTGTCTTTTGAGTTGGTTGATCGCTAAATTACCAGCAATGGTATAGAGGTAAGACTTGACTGTCTTGCGTTCAATCTTGTGCTTGTTTTCCCACAGTTTAACAAAGGTGTCTTGCGCTACATCTTCTGCCATGCCTTCATCTCCAGTTTTGAAATACAAGAAACTCCTAATTGAACCGTAGTACAACTCAAAGTACTCTTGGTATTCCTTTATGGAAAGAGGACCATCACCATTTTGGTTTCCGGATAGACTAAAGATCACTTGCTGGTTTTTAGATGGCTGAAAAATAGAAAAAATGCGCTTGGTTTTAGCGAAAGTGAGGTTGAGGTTATGAACGAACAGCACCTTGCTATCCCATTCGCCCTTGTCCAATGTCCACTCACACAAAAAGAAAATGCTCCATCTTGAACTAAGTATTACCTTGGTCTAAAGCATTTAATCTATGATCTACATTTCAAAATTCACAATTGCGTTTGTACTTGTAATTTCATCTTTCAGCGGAGTTGCTCAGGAGCTGGAAGGGTTCTGGAATGGTTATGCAGAGCTGATGGGACGAACATATCGACTCGAATTTGAGTTCACTTCAACAGGGAATGGTTTTGAGGGAACCATGCGCAGTCCTGACCAAGGTGCACCCAAGACCGATTTAGCAAGCATCCAGTTTGATCAGTCTAATTTGAAGTTTGAAGTACCTGCAATTGAACTTCGGTTTGAAGGAACATATGCTGCCGTTGGGAATACCATAGAAGGACAAATTTTCCAAAACGGAATGGTTTACCCCATCAATCTTCAACGCGAAAAGCTGGAGGAAGTGAGGCTCAAGCGTCCGCAAACGCCTCAACCACCTTTTGATTACCACATTGAAGAAGTCACTTTTCCTTCAACAGACGGGAGTATCCATCTCGCCGGGACATTAACCACTCCAACAACGGATCTTCAAGCAGTTGTTGTGATGGTTTCTGGATCCGGGCCGCAGAACAGAGATAGCAACATTTTAGATCACAAATCATTTTGGGTTTGGGCAGATTATTTTGCTCAAAACGGCATTGCCTGTTTACGATATGATGACCGTGGTGTGGCTGATTCTGAAGGCAATTTTGCTGCGGCAACGTCCTTTGATTTTGCCAATGACGCCAGAGCAGCTTTAGATTATTTGCTTTCGCGAAGCGAGTTTGCAGAAAGTCAGGTTGGCTTGGTAGGACATAGCGAAGGCGGATTGATTGCAGCTATTGTTGGAGCTATGCCAGAGCGGGTTGATTTTTTAGTTTCGCTTGCGGGAATGGGTAAAGACGGGCGTTCTGTTCTCGAAACACAAAACATTGATTTACGTGTTGGCGCCGGGCTTTCCTTGGAATCAGCACGAACTGAAACGGAACGCACCATGGAGCTTATTGACCTTGTAGTTTCTACAAAAGATAGCACTGCGGCGGCAGCAGCAATCTTCAACACCATCAATAAAAAATGGCCAGAGGAGAGCATTCAAGGGTCCAGAGAAGAGCTAGGCGCTATCTACAACAACAACATCAATAATCTGTGGATGCGCACTTTGTTAGTCACTGACCCCGCACCCTATTGGGAAAAAACCACCTGTCCGGTGCTGGCCATTAACGGCGACAAAGACCTTCAGGTGTCTGCTGGCGCAAACCTGAGAGCCATTCAATTCGCCCTTCGTCGTGGAGGAAACACCCAAAGCACCTTCCGCACCTTCAAAAATCACAACCACCTTTTGCAAGAGACAGAGAACGGAAGCGCTGAGTTGTATGGGAAAATAGAGCAAACCGTTTCTCCTGAAGTACTTACATTCGTCACAGATTGGATTTTAAAGACCACCGCTGAAAAATAACCGCATTGACTACCACAGAAGAACATATTGTGCAAAATAAAAGTCCGTTCTGGGCCTTTCAATTTGGCGGGTGGGGACTTTTCCTCATTGTTATTCTGGTGGCAAACTTTCTCCAATCATCTTTTCAATGGAGCAACATTGCGCTTGCCTTCAGTGTATTTGGCTTTGGTTTTTTGACC
The DNA here is from genome assembly GCA_964353035.1 of uncultured Comamonadaceae bacterium. Lineage (GTDB taxonomy): Bacteria > Bacteroidota > Bacteroidia > Flavobacteriales_D > Sanyastnellaceae > JAQWQB01. Next base: position 6,291 of record CAYGUR010000099.1, read on the forward strand.
ACGAGTCTGTACCGCGCTTATGTCAAAAAGCATGATTGGATCAGCAGATCACCTAAACGATTGGTGATTCCAATCTTCATTGGAAGTTTGATCACCAGTTTAACCTGGACCGTCTTGTTCTTGGCGGTGCAATTGGTGATAGACTCCATGGCAGATGTTGCGTCAAATTCCTTTGATTTGGTACAGTTGATTGTTTCCTTTCTGAACAACCTCTTCTTGGTCTTGCTTTGGAGCTTATTCTACTTCGCTTACCATTATTTCACTATTGCTCAAACAGCTAGAGTTGCCCGGTACAAATCTGAGGCAGCGGCAAGAGACGCTCAATTAAACACACTGAAAGGACAAATCAATCCGCATTTTATGTTCAATTCACTGAACAACATTCGCGCATTGATGCTAGAAGATGTTTCGCGCAGCAGAGAAATGCTCACCAAGTTGTCTGACCTGTTACGCTATAGCATGACCATTTCTGAAAAAAGGGTGGTTCCGCTTCGCGAAGAAATAGCAATTGTGCGGGATTTCCTGGACTTGAATAAAATTCAGTTCGAAGAAAAGCTGCAATACCAATTTCAGGTTGATGCTTCATTGAACGACGTACAAATTCCTCCGATGATTGTACAAATCTTGGTTGAGAACAGCGTCAAGCATGGCATCAGCAGCAATGCGAAAGGCGGTGAAGTTATCATCGCAGCTCGGAAGGAAGAAAAAACTTTGATTTTAGAAGTCAGCAACTCTGGGAAATGGAGTGCTGATTCAAAACGAAGCGACAGTCATGGCATTGGACTTCCGAACATCCGGAAACGACTTCAAATTATTTATGGGGATCAAGCAAGTTTGCACCTCAGCCAAGAAAACGACTTAGTAACGGCACGAATACGACTACCATATGAGTAAGACCGCAATTACAGCGATGATCGTAGAAGATTCACGACTCGCTAGATTAGAACTTAAGAACATGCTTGAGGCACATCCTGAAATAGAGGTGGTGGGCGAAGCTGACAACGTGGACGAGGCCTTGAGTGCTTTGGCAGAGCTGGATCCTGATGTGTTGTTTCTAGACATTCACATGCCGGGTAAAACTGGTTTCGACTTGCTAGAGCAGCTGGAGTCAGTACCGCATGTGATTTTCACTACCGCTTATGATGAATATGCCATCAAAGCGTTTGAATACAACACCCTTGATTACTTGCTGAAACCGCTTAAGCCAGAACGTTTGGCTTTGGCCCTTGACAAAGTTCAAAACAGCCTGCAAGAAGAACGCGAGCAGGAAGCAGAGCGTGCTAAAGGAGATTTCTTAAGCGTAGACAAGCGTGTTTTTGTAAAAGATGGCGATAAGTGCTGGCTTGTTCGGCTTGGCGACATACGCATGTTTGAGGTGTATGGAAATTATAGTCGTGTATTTTTCGAAGGAAATAAGCCCTTGATTTTACGCTCGCTAAATCAACTTGAAGAGCGATTAGACCCGGCAATTTATTTCAGAGCGAACAGGCAGCAAGTGATTAATTTAGAAAAGATTGACAAGGTTGATACTTGGTTCAATGGCCGACTGAAGGTCACACTTGAGGGAGGCGCAGAGGTTGAGATTTCCCGTCGTCAAGCTGTAAAATTCAAAGAAAAACTGAGCTTGTAGTTTTCTTCCGTCGAACAAAATCTAAAGGTCTTTGATTACATTTGTGGCGCGAGAGAAATGACCTAACGCAGAACCTCTATGGAAAATTCAGACACGATTGAACGTTCGCTAGTGATTGGAGCTTCAGGCCAGATTGGCACAGAATTGATACTCAAACTTGGCGAACTCTATGGTATTCAAAACGTTGTAGCAACAGACATTCGTCCACCGGCTAGCGAAGAACTCGCTGACTACACGTATGAACACCTCAATATCCTGAATGAAGAACAGCTAAAAGAAGTAGTTGAGCGCCAAAAAATTGACACCGTTTACTTGCTTGCAGCCATGCTCTCAGCCACAGCAGAGCAGCAGCCTGAACGCGCTTGGGACCTCAACATGGTTGGTCTTTTCAATGTACTGAATTTGGCTAAAAAAGGAATTATTAAGAAGGTATTTTGGCCTTCATCCATTGCTGTTTTTGGTCCAACAACACCTTCTGACAACACACCTCAAGTGACCATTTGTGAGCCGAACACGGTGTATGGAATCTCGAAACTTGCTGGAGAAAGATGGTGTGAGTACTACCAGAAAAACTACGGTGTGGACGTAAGAAGTATTCGTTACCCAGGGCTGATTGGCTATAAGTCTGCTCCCGGAGGCGGCACAACAGATTACGCTGTAGATATTTATTACAAGGCGCTAGAGGGCGAAAAATTCTCTTGTTTCCTCAAAGAAGACACACGTCTACCCATGATGTACATGGAAGACGCCATCAACGCAACCATTGATTTAATGGCTGCTCCAGCTGAAAAGATTTCTGTTCGTTCTTCGTACAACATCAGTGGAATGGATTTCACTCCTGCTGAAATAGCAGACGCCATTCGAGCACACATTCCCTCATTTGAAATCAGCTATGCACCCGATTTCCGACAGAAAATTGCCGATTCTTGGCCATCAAGCATCAATGACGATGTGGCGAACAAGGATTGGGGTTGGAAAGCAAAGTATGATCTCTCTGCGCTCACCGAAGTCATGCTCAAAGAAATTGGTAAAAAAAAAGGACTAGCTGAAACCTTGTAGGTTGTTTAACGTAGTACAGAGGTATTAGGCACCGCCAATACCAACAAAAATGACTACTACAAACAACCTAGCTCCCAAAGCACTTTTGCTGTCGCTCTGCGTCTTACTGAGCGTTCTTGGTTTCGGATCTTCCGCCCAAGAATTAAATCAGGTTGACGATAAGGGCATGCGTCAAGGATATTGGATCATTAAAGGATACATGTCTGACGAAGAAGGTTTCGGCCCAAATGACACCGTTGAAGAAGGTCAATACGTTGACAATCTGAAGGAAGGCGTTTGGAAGCGATTTCATGCGAACGGAAACCTTCGCAGCGAAATTACCTATGCAAAAAACCGTCCATACGGAAACTATTCCATTTACTATGAAAATGGTCAATTGGAAGAGGCAAGTACCTGGCATCGCAACAAAAACGTTGGTGAGTTCAAGCGCTATTATTCCAATGGACAGCCCCAACAAGAGTTTTTCTTTGCAGACAATGGCAAACGAAATGGCCAGCAGAAATACTACTATGAAAATGGTCAGCTTGCCCTAGATGTGTTCATTCAGAACGGAAAAGAAGAGGGCGAATACAAGCGCTATTACGAAAATGGTGACTTGAAAGAATCACGCAAATTCACAGGTGGAATTACCATTGATGGTACCATCAAAACGCATCACCAATCAGGAAAAGCGGCTCCCGCTGCAGACCCTATTGAAAAAACCATTATTGAGTCTAAAACAACAGAAGACCAGCCGAACGTGGCGTATAGTTTTGAACCGAATGGACATAACGTATTGTACGATGCGAATCAAAACGTCACTCAAGTCGGAAACTTCAAAAACGGAAGACTGTGGGATGGAAAATGGTACCGATACAGTACCGAAGGAATTCTCGTTCGAATTGAAATTTACAAAGGCGGAAAATACATCGGAACAGGTGTAATTGATGACGCCGCAGAATAATAACTACTACTACAACTAAATTAAGTCTAATTTACCTAAACAAAACCGCCCTTTAGGGGGCGGTTTTTTTCTTGTATTCATTTCGCAAAACAGCCGCAAAAAAAGACGAAATTGTTTTCTTTGTAACATGCAACACGAACATTATCAGGAGCAGAAGCTCACCATCTATAATAGCCTCAATAGAGCAAAGGAAGAATTTAAAGCGTTGAATCCACCTTACGTTGGACTTTACGTCTGCGGACCAACCGTGTACAGCAATGTGCATTTGGGGAATGTGCGCACCTTCCTCACCTTTGATATCGTTTACCGCTACCTCTCTTTTTTGGGCTATAAAGTGCGTTATGTGCGCAACATCACTGATGTGGGCCACCTTGTAGGAGATGCCGATGAAGGTGAAGATAAAATTGCCAAAAAAGCGCGCCTTGACAATCTAGAACCAATGGAAGTCGTTCAAAAATATACGAATGATTTCCATGATGTCATGCGCATGTTCAACATCTTACCTCCTTCGATTGAACCAACAGCCACAGGACATATCATCGAGCAGATCGAAATGATCAAAGAGCTCCTTGATCGTGGATTTGCCTACGAAGTGAACGGAAGTGTTTACTTCGACGTGAAGAAGTTCAATGCGTCTTATGGCTACGGAAAGCTGTCTGGAAGAAAAATTGAAGACTTGATTTCGAATACGCGTGAACTAGACGGACAGGATGAGAAACGTGAAAGCTTGGACTTCGCTCTTTGGAAAAAAGCTGGCGCGGAACACATCATGCAATGGCCTTCTCCGTGGGGAATGGGCTTTCCTGGATGGCACCTTGAATGCTCTGTGATGAGCACAAAATATTTAGGCAAGCAATTCGATATTCACGGTGGTGGAATGGATTTGAAATTCCCTCACCATGAATGTGAAATCGCTCAGAACGTTGGGGCAACTGGAAAAGAACCTGTAAACTATTGGATGCACGGCAACATGCTGACAGTCAATGGTAAAAAAATGGCCAAGTCTGAGGGAAACGGATTTACACCCGAGGAACTGATTACAGGAAATCACAAGTTGCTAGAGCGCGGATATAGCGCTATGACCGTTCGGTTTTTCAT
>CAYGUR010000100.1:0-10979 GCA_964353035.1 uncultured Comamonadaceae bacterium
GGTCTAATCCATAGGTATCAGCTCTTTTTTAGAAATGATCTCTGATGGCCTTTTTAAGGGCGAAGTGGGATAGTTTCACCGAGTTCAACTGGCATCTCTTATCTTAACAACGGACGAACGCAAGCGGTCGTCCCTGTCAACAATAACTCATATTACCAAAAACAACTAAAATTGAAAACATACCTCCTTCCGCTGTTGCTCTTAATGATAGTCAGCGCTTGTTCCACGAAAGAATCACCTGATCAACACGTGGTGATGGAGCAAGAAATAACAGCTGAACAAACCCCTTCGCCCCAAAACCTGGAGCTTTTAAAGCTCATCACGTCAAAAGACAGTCTGCTTTTTCAAATTGGATTCAATCAAATTGACACGTCCATAGTGGCTTCCTTGGTCGCCAAAGATTTTGAGTTCTACCATGATGAACACGGCATCACGGAGTCAAAAGCTACCTTTGTTCAGAACATTGAAGGGATTAGAAGCCTACCTTTTAAGACATGGAGAACCTTGGTGGAAGGATCAACAGAAGTCTATCCCTTGTACACAGACGACCAACAACTCTATGGTGCTATCCAACATGGTATGCACGAATTCTATCAGCAGCATGAGGGCGAAGAAGCGAAACGAACGAATGTCGCCAAATTCACACATCTATGGCGAAAGACTGACGGGGCTTGGGAACTGTCAAGGGTGTTGAGCTATGACCACCAGGTGCCTGAATAGGTCCATCTCTCTGATTTAATGCTATTTTGCTAACTTTATTTTCTGCTATTCGAAATTTCAATGAGGACACCTACTCTTCTAATTCTGTTATGCTTGGTTTCATTGACGATGAAGTCACAAGAAACGGCATTGCCCGCAGAAGATCATAAGCGAATTACACTAGGTGCTTACTTTTCCCCTGACAATGCCTTTCGTTTGTTAGAAAACACAGATACCAGCGCAACAGCAGACTTGATTCTTGACCAAAGAGAGGCAACAGAGATCTCTAAATTGGGTTATACTGCAGGATTGAGTTTGATTTTCCACTGGTCCAATCATTTCGCCTTGGAAACGGGGCTTACCTTCAGCAATAAAGGATACCAAACTAGTAAAAGAAATTTGACCTTTGGAGATCTTATTGATCCACGCCTTGGCTTCATTTACCCGTCAAATAATACCAATCTTCCTGCCCAGTATAAATTCATCTACGCATATCATTACTTGGGTATGCCCGTCAATCTTAACTATACTTTTGGCGAAAAAAGATGTCGCTTTATCTCGAGCGTTGGCGTGACAGCGGAGTACCTCCTCAATGTGAGATCAACAAGCGTTGAATATTATGAAGACGGACATAAAGAAAGAAAAAGGGGAAACGACAGTTCCAACTACAACCGTTTCAATCTTTCACCTTCCCTATCTGTCGGAATTAGCTACCAACTAAATGAACAAATGAGCCTTCGAGCTATGCCCACCGCTCGTTTTGGCGTGTTACCGATCATTGACTCTCCTATTACAGGTTACCTGTATAACATGGGAATGCAATTTGGATGCTACATTGAACTATGAAATACCTCTACATCCTTCTTTTCGCGCTCAGCTGGCTTTCTTGGGGGTTTCTGATGTATTTTTTGGTGCTGGTCATCAAAGGCGACGAACTTTCTGACAACTTCATTTTTGCCGCTTTAACATTTATCCCACTTTACAGTCTCTTCTTTTGGAACATGGTAATCTGGTACAAGAAAGACAAACGTGCTTCAGCCATTTTATTGATGGTGTTCTTTCAATCTTTGTCGAATTTGTTTTACGGATTCCAGGTAGTACGAAATAAATGGGTTTCTTGATCTTTTCCTTGCTCTTGTTCAAGCTTATTTTGAACTGCACCTATTAACAACCTCACTTCAGAAGTGACCATTTTCGTTCGAAGCAAACTTGATTTAGCATGCAAATCGACCATCTATTTATCTTTTCAAATCAACAAGGTACCGAAGCTGATGCATTAGTTGAGTTTGGACTGACCGAAGGGAGCAGTAGAACACATCCTGGACAAGGCACTACGAATCGAAAGTTCTATTTCGAAAACTTCTTTCTGGAAGTGCTTTGGGTTATTGACGAAGAAGAAATTCAAAGTGATCTCACCCGTAAAACCAAGCTATGGGAGCGCTCCAATTTTCATCAAAATGGCTATTCCCCTTTCGGCCTGTGCTTGGTGAACAACCATTCCTCCGATGCGCTATTTGCGGATAGCATGCCCTATCAACCAACTTATTTCCCTGAGGGAATGGCCATTGAGATGATCACGAACGAAAATCATCCACAGTGGCCTTCCACGTTTAGATTACCTTTTAAAGGTGCACAAAAACCACACCATGAACCAACCCAGCATGCGAATGGTATCATCTCATTGAGCCAAGCGGTCTTTGAAATCAATTCCGAGCTTAACAATGAAGCTTTTTCCAGCCATTTTAACAACACCAGTACGACTCAGTTCTCAGCAAGCAATCGGACTCATCTAACCTTGGTTTTTGATCAGCATCAACAAAAAAAAGAACAGGTATTTGAGGAATTGATGTTGACGGTGAAATACTAATTGACAAAGGTGATTGCTGAATTTTGTGAACCAGAAAAATAAATTTCGTGGAACAACTTCCTAGTTGCCTAGCATCCATATCTGTTCAGCTAAATGCTTTTTCAAATATGTACTGCAAACAAATCATTATGTATACATTTATGCTTTATTGACCTTTTTACAGTACATTTAAGCATGAATGAGAATATCTATGCACTGTCAGATCAAGAATTAATCAGAAGATGGGGCGCGAAACTCAAATCATTGCGCGTTCAAGCCAATTTCTCTCAAACTGAACTTGCTCAAAAAACAGGCATGAGCAGAAGTTCGATTGCTGAAATCGAAAAAGGAAGAAACTTTTCTATCGGTTCTTTGATAGCCCTATTGAAAGCGCTAAAAATGCTAGAAGAACTGACGTTTTTCTTGAAAGAAGTAAGCCTTGAATTAACGCCCATGGAATTCTATGAACTACAAAAGAAAAGGCGTAAAAGAGGAGGTTATAACAAATGAAACTCGTTGAAATCATACTTTGGGGAAAACTCGTTGGGGTGGTTGTTTGGGACGAAAAAACTCAGACCACCGCATTTGAGTATGCTAAAGAGTTTATCAATTCGAAACTTCAAGTATCTCCTCTCATCAATCCGCTCTCATCAAAAATTGTCAAAGCGAAGACCTTGGGCAACGAAACACAGATTGTTTTCGACACACATAAAGGACTTCCCCTCTTCATTGCTGATTCGTTACCCGATGCCTTTGGAACTTCAGTCTTGTCAAAATTCCTTGAAAAAGAAGGACGATCTTATCGTAATCTTTCTCCTGTGGATAAATTAGTATACATCGGAAATAGGGGCATGGGGGCGCTGGAGTTTAGACCATCAAACGTCACAGACACAGCTTCAGACAAACTGGATTTAGCCTATCTCAATGAACTTTCCAAGGCTTTACTGAATAACGAGCCCGTAGGGAATATGAGGCATCTTTCAAATTTATTCCATATCGGAACTTCTCCCGGAGGTGCTCAGCCTAAAATACTGATTAACATAGATGAAAGCAACGGAAATGTATACCGTGGAGACCAACGACCCTTAAAAAATCAAGAAAGTTGGATTCTTAAATTCAACAAAGACATTGGCAACGCATCCGACATGGATCGAGGAAAAATAGAATATGTCTACTACCTCATGGCTAAATTAGCGCACATCGAAATGATGCCTTCAGAATTGTTGGAGTTCAACAACGAGCACTTCTTCATTACCAAAAGATTTGACAGAACAGCTGGCAACAAAATTCATACGCAAACATTGCACGCTTTCGCTGGAATGGACTTTCAGCTTCCGAACACCTATTCCTATGAACAAGTGTTTTCCGTTCTCAACTCCATCAATCTAGATTACTACTACAAGGAACAGCTTTACCGAAGAATGGTTTTCAATGTGATGGGACGAAATGTAGATGATCACACCAAAAATTTTGGCTTTTCAATGGACCAGAATGGCACTTGGACTTTATCCCCAGCCTATGACCTAACTTTTACCTACAACGAAAACTTTAATCGACCAACACCTCATTTCCTATCAATCAATGGCAAAAACAGTCATTTCAACCTTGAAGATCTGCTGCAAATTGCGGGTGAGTACGCCATTAAAAATCCGAAAAGAATTATTGATGAGGTAAATCTTAGCATTCGTCAATGGGATGCACTCGCCCGTGAATCGAACATTGAGCAGAAAACGGTAGATTTCATCGCGTCTAAACTCAATACCTTTCCCTACAAATTGGGAAATTGATGATGATCAAGAAAAAGTTGATGACGCATGGATGTGAGCAATGAACTATTGAATGAAAGCGGCATTAGTCATAAATCGACCTCATTTTGATATCTTTCTTCAATCCGATTTGAACAACTAACACGTTTTAAAATCAAGCTGCTTTGTGCAAATTAACCCTGGTTTTACTTGTGCTTTTTCTCTTCACTGCTTGTGAACAAAAACCAAGTATTGAAGGCGTTTGGATTGGAGCCTATTCCTGTAATTCATCTTTAGATCTTGTTAATGAATTCGATACAGTCAGGTTTCTGGTTGACTTTTCAGCTGACTCTGTTGTAACCAAGAAGTTCGATTATCAGCGTCACGGTGAAAAAGACGAACAATGCGCATCACCGTATTCCATTAAAGGTGATACGTTGCAATTTGATCAACACACCTACATCATCAACGCCATCGCTCAAGATAGTTTGGTTTTTGGGATTGTTGGATATGACTCTTCCTACGTTGTCTTCAAAAGAATTAGCGCCACCTCTGAAAACGATATCCCGGAGTTATCTAGCCGCGCGTTCAGTCTAACTGGTTTAAACTACACTGATTCGTTGGAATTCATCTCTGACTCTTTGTTTCTCTTCGTGGGAAGTAAAAATCAAAACACACAATCAAATCGTTGGGCCATTAATCGTTATAAATCCTTGAATTTTCTGGTCATAGATCATTATGGTTACCCGCCTCTCCTGATCAACGATATATCACCAGATCAAATCAATCTGACTTTATTCGGGCTGAATGTGTCCCCTTTTGTGATGAAAGAAATCAAATCAGAGCGAACGACGGCTGATTTGATGGGGAAATGGATTGGGAAAACTGAAAATGACTCACTCATTCCTCCGCTGCCTCCTCCGCCACCTTTTCTGTTTGAAATGGCGCACACTGAAAATCTTGAACTCGAAATTGGCCTTGATTCACTGGCTATTTCATGGGGTTATTTTCATTGGACGAAAAAATACACGTTGAGTGCCACCGGAGATTTATTGCTTTTTCCAGACAACGAGGATATAGCTCGATCTAAGCTGAGAATCATTGAGTTCAACAAGAATGAATTAACTTTACAAGGGGCCATTTTATCCTATTCTCCTGACCTACATAGTACCTTCACCCTTGAAAGACAGCCATGAAGTTATTTGGATTCAACACGAAAAAGCAGCAACCAAAATTTCACATCACAGATACTGATAGAGCGTGGGTAGAAGAAACGTTCAGCCTTCTCATCCTCGGTTATGGCTATCCTTCGTCGCAAAATTTCCAAATCACATTTTCTGAGCAGTACTTCCAACGGACCTTCCAGCAAGACGGATTCACAACCCAAAACCTCATGCTTGATATTGCCCAAAAACTCGAAATTAATGCAGAGCGAATTGAATTGGTTTTTCATGAAGACTTGCGTGATACCTATGCCATACCTTATGAAATATCTGGTGACATATCAGACACACAATTAGAAGTCTCAGAAACAAACTACAAAATTCACCTTGCAAAAAGCATAAAATCTAGACCGAAACAGCTGGTTTACAATTTAACGCTAGAATTGATCAAAATTCGTTTGATTGAAGACAAAGCTTTCGATCCTTCTGACGAAGAACAATCTCCCTTCGTTTCAATTGCAGGCGTATATTTTGGCCTTGGATTACTACTTGCACAAAACCTTGAGGACCAAGGCGCTTCCACTGATGGTCAATGGCGCAGGACTTGGAGTTTTATTTCTGAAATACCTGAAGAAATCATGGTTTTTAGTCTGGCTACTTTTTCAAAACTAATCTCCGATGACAACCCAACTTGGAAAAAAGAATTCACCCAAAAAATGAGCATTCAGTTTGAGCAAGCAATGGAGCTGCTGTCAAATAAACCTACCCCTTTATTCAATAAAGCTGAATTAGAAGCGAACGCGCTCTATAATGAAGCTGACAAACTCTACAATAAAAAACAATTTGAGGCGTCGAACACTGAATTACAAAAAGCACTTTTTCTAGAAACTACAGATTGGCTAAAGGCAGATATTTACAACAGCATTGGATACAACCACATTAGACTCGCGAATTTCGACCAAAGCACTTCTTACTTTAAAAAGGCCGTTCAATTTTCCCCAGATTACTCCAATCCCTATAACAACTTAGGATATGCCTACATTCAATTAGGCCAATTAGAAGATGGCAAACGTTACCTGGAAAAAGCCATGACACTTGAATTCAATGATGAAGGTCATTCAAACAGAGGTCTAGCGCTTTATTATGTCGCAAAAAATGAAAACAATAAAGCTCAAAAGCATTTTGAACTTGCCTTCGAAACAGCAACTGAACCTGTGGATCTACTCTCGCTTCAGTATGCAGATTTTTTGACCGATCAAGGAAAGCCTGAAGAAGCCGCAGAGTTTTATAAATACGCCGCAGAATTGGGCGAATATGAAATTGAATAGTTTCGAAATAGGATAACTGGAGTTCGCCTTCACCTCTGTCTGTGCTCCACCACCATATAAACGAAAATCTCTTTTTTAAGCGTTATACCTTCATATTTCAATCTCATGAACGTCAAAACGCCACTTTTCCTCTTTTTACTTTGCGCAACCTTCACTGCGAAAAGCCAAACCTCCACCTTCAACTCCATTCAAAAAGACATCATCAATCTAGGGAACGTAGAGAATGGAAATGAAGATTTCACTGACTACGTAGCATTAAACAATCTATTAGCCGATGTTGAAATTGTGCTCCTCGGCGAGCAGTCTCACGGTGAAGCCACCACCTACGCCACCAAAATTAAACTCGTTAAATACCTTCATGAAGAATTAGGCTTTGACCTCATCGTTTTTGAAAGTGGCTTCTTTGAAGGACGAAAAGCTTGGGACTTGATTGACTCGGAAGAAGCGGAAACACGCATCGCTCTAGGAAAGAGCATTTTTGGGGTGTGGTCAGCAACGAAAGAATTTGCCCCATTTACCTCTTATTTAAATGAGCAACGAAGCAAAGGCACACCATTGAAAACATTGGGGTTCGACAGCCAATTTACAGGTAGGTATGGACAAGAGCACTTCACAGCAGACTTAGCACTATTTCTTTCCTCAATTGATTCAACCGCCACTTCCAATGCACAATGGAACCACCTTCGACAAAGTATTGAATACACCACTTCTGGAGCATTCAAAAATTTGGCAAAAAATGAGGTTGAAGCCAACCTTTACTACCTCGATGAATTAATTCTATTGATTGAGAATGCTTCTTCAACCGAAATCTCACACTTCTGGCAACAAGCGCTTAAAAATTTGAAGGTAGAGCTCTCCGACAAAGGGCTGAAAACAGATGATCGCGACCAACAAATGGCCGCAAACTTAGCCTGGATCAAAGCACATCACCCCAACAGTAAAATTATCTGCTGGGGAGCCACAAGCCACTTCATTCACAATTCAGAAACCGTAAAAATGAAAAGCCCGTTGGTCAAATTACTGGTAGGAAATTACTACCGCAAACATCCTATGATGGGGCACTATGTGAAAGAAATGTATGGCGTGAAAGTGTTTACCATTGGGTTCACCACCTATGAAGGCGAATTTGGACTGCTGAAAACATCTAAGATCAAGCGTCCAAAGAAAAACACAGTGGAAGAACTTCTAGGGCAATCAGGTTTCAACAACTTCCTTTTACCCTTGGAAAATGTCAATTTCGAAGGACTTCACTCCCGGCCTCTCGGACATTATTACATGAAAAACCCTATCAATGGAATCATGGACGCCGTCGTGTTCAATCGGGTGATGGAGCCCTTACACATGGACAAAGCGCTTATTCTGGAAATCGTCCCGAACCATGAACACCTTCAAACTAATGAGGAAAAATAAAACCTTCTGCAGACCTTCCCATATTTCCGCAACCCTTCCCCCATTCCTTCGTATAACCCAACATCAATCCACCTCATTGTGGAACTTCCATTGTGCTGGAAGATGATTGTACATTGATTTTGGTTTACTAATGTACTCGGTTGGAAAGGGTCGCTTCGGTGGCCCTTTCTTTGTTTTAGACAAAGACCTTATCTTGCACACATGACCAATGAAGTGAAATGGATCTTAACCATCGCCTGCGCACTAGTGCTGATTGCAGTCATCCTTTGGAAAGTAAAGGACTTCCGCAAAGCGCGAAAAGAACTTGTTGAACGTCCGGGCATCATCTCCAACTGGTTATCTGCCGCGAAAGGCGACAAACAAATCTTCAAGCCGGTCATCAAATTCATCGGCCTCGATGGAATGCAAAAAGAGCTCCCTGCCGATGATTACTGCGAAGGAGCTCCTGAATATCCAATTGGTACGCATGTGATGGTGAAAATCAATCCGAAAAAACCAGATCTGATCACTGTTGTCTATCCGTAATTCTCATCTTCATCATCACCCGGATTGAACAGGGTATTGAACAAATCACTAAAGCTAACAGCTCCTTCTACCACCTCTTTGTTGAGTTGATTGTATTCGCCCAAGCCGTGCAAGACAAACTCCATCCACAGTGCTTTTTGATCTCCCGCATTCGGAACATAGCGATCTACCACCGCTTCCAATCCGTCTATCTGGTGCAGCTTCTCGGTATACGCCTCCTCATCGTCTATGTGCAATAGATCCAATTCATTGGTGCTAAACCAAGCGATAATCTTACCATAAGGATCTTCAATCTTGCCTTTCTTCGCCAATTCTGGGTCTGGAAATGATTGGGGAAATTTAGTTCGAATGGCTTTTCCAATCAGGTGCAACGCCACACCACGCGGACCTTCTTGCTCACCTTCGTACACCAACTCAACTTTCCCCGTAAGTGCTGGAACAATGCCAAGCAAATCAATCACACGAATTTGGGTTTTTTCATCACCACTCGTCAATGCGCGTAATTCTGCTGTGCTCACTATGTTTTCAAACGCTGAAATGGTCAAACGAGCAGAAACTCCACTTTTCTGATCAATAAACTCAGATTCGCGTGCCTCAAATGCCACTTGCTCCACCAAAGTTTGCATCAACTCTGGAATCTGAACGGTGTTACGCTGGTCATCCGTCAACTTCGCCTCCTGCGCAGTGATGGCCAGTGAATCTTCAATGTTTTTTGGGTAATGTGTTAAAATCTGCGACTGAATTCTGTCTTTCAATGGGGTGATAATCGCACCACGATTCGTGTAATCTTCCGGATTCGCCGTAAACACAAACTGCACATCCAAGGGCAAGCGCAACTGGAAACCTCTGATTTGAATATCGCCCTCTTGCAACATGTTGAACAAGGCTACTTGAATACGCGGCTGCAAATCGGGCAACTCATTGATAACGAAAATGGAACGGTGCGAACGGGGCACCAATCCGAAATGAATCACACGTTCGTCTGAATAATCTAACTTCAAATTGGCCGCTTTGATCGGATCTACATCACCAATTAAATCGGCAACGGTCACATCAGGGGTGGCCAATTTCTCAATGTAACGCTCTGAACGATGCACCCATTTAACAGGCGTGGCATCTCCATGTTCTTCCACAAATTGTTTCGATTTATTGGTAATCGGATTAAGTGGATCTTCATTCAAATCGCTCCCTTCAATGACTGGCATGTATTCGTCCAATAATTCCGTTAGCTGTCGGGCAATACGTGTCTTGGCCTGTCCTCTCAATCCCAATAAATTGATATTGTGTCGGGCCAGAATAGCGCGCTTCAACTCTGGAATTACCGTTTCGTCATACCCCACAATGCCGTTGAAAATAGGCTCGTTCGCTCTGATCTTAGCAATGAGGTTTTCGCGCAGCTCATCACGAACAGCGCGGGAAACATAATCGGATGCCTTCAGCTCTCCGAGGGTCTGAATGGCGGTCATTTCTTTGGTATCTAACATCTTAGAATTTTCTTCTTCTGTTGTTTTCAAAATCGGAGAACATAGTATCTCCCAAGCCTTGCAGCCCAGTGAAAAATGCTCTTCCATTGTTGGCTTCAGTGAAATCCTCAACAAACTGTTGCAGGTATGGATCTGAAGCAATCATAAAAGTGGTAATGGGGATTTTGAGTTTCCGACATTGCCTGGCCAAGTTCAAACACTTGTTCACGATGTACGGATCCAATCCGAAGCTATTTTTATAGTATTCTCCATTTTCTAACAAACACGATGGCTTCCCATCGGTGATCATGAAAATCTGTTTGTTCGAAGACTTTTTACGGCGAAGGATGTCCATGGCGCGTTCCAATCCGGCCACTGTATTCGTGTGGAAGGGGCCCACAGAAAGGTACGGAAGGTCTTTGATTTGGATTTCCCACGCGTCGTTTCCGAAGACCACAATGTCTAAGGTATCTTTTGGGTATTTCCGCATGATGAGTTCGCTCAACGCCATCGCCACTTTCTTGGCTGGCGTGATTCGATCTTCGCCATACAAAATCATGCTGTGCGAAATGTCAATCATTAAGACGGTCGAAGTCATGGTTTTGAACTCGCGCTCCACCACTTCTAGATCGTTTTCAGTAATCAAACCAGAATCGATTCCATGGTTAATTTGTGCGTTTCGAAAACTTTCAGCGAAATCAATCTGTTCGGTTTTATCCCCAAAACGAAAGGGTCTTCGTTCCTCTGTTGGTTCGTCGCCCCCACCAGTGAATTTAGTAGTATGCTGTCCTGTTCCACCC
>CAYGUR010000101.1:0-7392 GCA_964353035.1 uncultured Comamonadaceae bacterium
GTTGTTGAGTGAGGATTGAATGCGAAATGGGCATTACGACTACAAAGTTTTCGCTACGTCTACAAAGTTGTTCTTGCCTGGTATTTCGGCACCGATTAACTTGAGCTCTGGGGAGGAGGTTGGAGGCCCCCGGGAGAATTCGCCCCTGTTCCAAAGGAAAATTACACTTTTAATTTTTCACTGCAAAGCACTTTATTCGCTTCACAAAACCAAAAAAGGCGACAGTAAGTCGCCTTTTTATTGAGTAGCCCCGCCGGGAATCGAACCTGGATCTTAGGTACCGGAAACCTACATACTATCCATTGTACTACAGGGCCCCATTCGTGAGCGCGAAGATAAGAATGTTATGGAATTGTATCTCCTAAATTAGCTTCACATAGTGAATGCTCCTGCCGAAAAAGACTTTTCGTACTTTTGTAGTCTAACTTTACAGGCATGAAATTTCTTGTTATCCTCTTCCTTTTTCTGAATGTAACCGCGTTTGGACAACTCACTTTCGGACCAGAGCAGCTTATTGCTATTCAGGATGGTGTGGTAAAGGTCTACAGCGCTGACTTCGACAATGATGGTGATTTAGATCTTTTAAGCACAGCAACCATTGATGGCATTTCATGGTGGGAGAACGATGGTGCAGGTAATTTCTCTTTGGGACAGTACTTGCAACAAACAGGAACAGTGCCTTTGTGCCTATCTGCTGCCATTTTTGATTACGACGGTGACGGTGACCAAGATGTGGTCGCTCTCGTTAACACGGAAGTTTCTACTTCGCCAACAACCATCCAATACTTCATTAACAATGGTGGTGGTGTCTTTGCTACAGGTGTTAGTATTGGTACAACTGGACCTAACGGACAAGAAATTCAAGCGGCTGATTATGACAGTGATGGAAATACAGATGTAGTCTATGCCGAAGCATCTGATGACGAAGTTGGATGGGTTCAAAATCTTGGAGCAGGAATGTGGGCATCACCAGTGGTACTCACTACGCAGTCCAATGGTGCCCAAGCTGTGGCAGTAGCAGACTTTGACAATGACGGTGACCAAGATGTAATGATTGGCGGTGAGTATGACGATGAGTGGGTGTGGCACCAAAACGGTGGTGACCTGCTACTTGGCCCACCAATTCTAATTAGTATTGGAAATAACATTGAAAGCGTTGCCTACGGAGACCTAGACGGCGACGGCTTGCTTGACGGATTAGCTGTGTATGCCATTGATGGTGATGTTGTGTGGGCGAAAAACAATGGAAACGGATTTGATTCGCCACAGTTTATTCTGAATGGAAACGGATTTCCTGACAACTTTCCTTTGTGCGTAGAAGCTACAGATCTAGACCAAGACGGCGACCTTGATGTTGTTGTTGCCAGTCACCTTGACCATACCTTTTCTTGGTTTGAAAACTTGGGCGGAGGAAACTTCGGTCCTCAACAATTTATTGCCACTGGCGCCACAAATGCAAGACAAGTTGCTTTTGGCGACTTTGACTTGGACGGTGATATTGATGTGGCCGGACAGCACTTCACGACTGACAAACTTGTTTGGTATGAAAACACTTCGCCATTGTTTATTTCCGGGTGTACCGATATTGATGCGTGCAATTACAATCCGAATGCAACTTCAGATGATGGTACATGCGATTACTCATGTTTAGGTTGCACTGATCCATTGGCATGCAATTATGATGAATTAGCAACGATTGATGATGGCAGCTGTACTTTGATCACAGCCTTCGCCCTAGATTGGAACGGAAGCACTTCGTTCTGTAATGGTGATGGCCAGTCTGATTTGTTTACCCCTGGAATAATAAATGAAGGTAACAGCGGACAAAACCAAGCATTCGTGATTACTGAGCAAGGAATCATTGTTTATGCAGGAGGAACGTTTTCAGCAGATTTCGAAAACTATTCTCACGGAACGTATGAAGTGCAGACGATTGCTTACAACGACGGACTTGTAGGTCTGACGGAAGGCGAAGCACTCATCAATCTAGCCGGCGATTGTTTTGATCTTTCAACTCCTATCGAAATTCAAAACAACCTTGGCGGGTGTACGGATCCAGCTGCATGCAATTACAATTCAGACGCCACTTGTGACGATGGATCTTGTATCACTGCCGGAAGCGATGAAGGATGCACCGATGCACTCGCTTGCAATTACAATCCGGATGCTTTAATTGATGATAACAGCTGTTACTTCACACCAGAAGGGTACAACTGTGACGGAAGCTGTATAGACGCCGATGGCAATAGTATTTGTGATGTCCTTGAACTTGCAGGTTGCACAAATCCAGCAGCACTGAACTTCATCGCACAAGCAACAGAAGATGACGGTTCTTGTCTATTTGCAAGTTCATTTTGCGGATCAGGAACCATTTGGGATCCCACCACTCAAACCTGCGTTGCTGAAAGTGGCGAAAACCCTTGTCCGGGCGACTTCAACAATGATGGCATCATTAACGCTTCAGACCTTCTCCAGTTTTTAGGAGTGTATGACAACATTTGTCCATAAATCCCCTAAACAAGGTATTGGTCGGCTTTGAGTTTGAGCGCATCTTTGCGCTATGAAGACTGAGGTCAACGACATAGCGCCGTGCATATTCCATGTGATTCTTGAGAAACAAACTGGTTTTTCGAAGAAGAAGTGTTGTAAAAAGCACAAAAAAGGCAATCGTTGTAAAAAATGTCCCGGACGAAAGTAATCTGTCCTATCTTCCCGCCTTATTCTTTCCTACGTTATGCTTCCTGCTCGAAAAGAAATTATTGACGCCTGCTTTGCACTTCTTGCTGCGCGAAAAGCTGATATTGAGTCAGACCTCGAAGGGCTTCGTGAATCATTGGAAAGCGAATCCAAAAGCACCGCTGGCGATAAGCACGATACAGCTAGGGCCATGACACATTTAGAGCAAGAGAAGCTGGGAAAACAAGAGCTTCTAGTCTCAACTGATTTAAATACACTTGCTCAGCTAAAGGTTGATACTGTTCCAAATCAAGTTAGCTTAGGAAGTGTTGTTTACACGGCAAAAGGCATCTTCTTTATTGGTCCTAGCATTGGCAAGGTCGAAATTGGTGCTGCTACAGTCATGGTCATTTCTCCTGTTGCTCCTATTGCTCAAGCGATGTTGGGCAAGAAGGTGGGCGACTCATTTGGCTTCAATCAGTTTCAGGCGGTGATAGAAGGTTTGGGCTAATGCTTATCTGATTGGACCAACAACCATTATTTTACAACTCAACTAGCGTAATCCGATGGTGAATACCGTGTATCAAGTTTGAATGACGCCTATTGTTGTTTCAAGAACGTATTGCCCCTGCTCCATTATTACCTGTAGATTCTGTAAAACGGTTTGAACCTCCTTCAGAAATGGATCATCCATGTCAAAGACGAATTGAACTTGTTGCATCATTACTTGAAACTCCTGCATCATCACCTGAAACTCTTGCAGACGAATTATGAAACTCCTGCAGAACGAACTGAATCTGTTGCATCATTACGAGAAACGCCTGCATCAACACCTCAATCTCTTGCAGTCGAATATCGAAACACCTGCAGAAAGAATTGAACTTGTTGCATCATTACTTGAAACGCCTGCATCACCACCTGAATCTCTTGCAGGAATTTATAAACCGCATGCAGAACCAATTGAACCTGCTACATGATTACCGACAACTTCTGTATTACAGCTTGAGTTTCCTAAAGGGAAACGTGAAACACTTCTAACACGTTGAAAACGCATTCATCGAAGTGATAACAATTTCAAAAAGAAACTTGAGGGATGCAATTACTTATTGCTCACACTTAAAAAAGACATTACTAAGAACGTACAACGCTAAGCTCTCGTCTCAGAACTCCAGCCTCCAAACTCGAGACTGAACGGAGCCCTCACGGGCCCTCCCTCCCCCTCCTGCCAACCAGCGATCCGAAGCTACAAAACTCCTTCGAGCTGATTACCAAACAACTACAACAACTTTGTAGCCGTCAACACGCACTTCATATCTGTCACATTTTTTCCATATCCATCCACTTTCTTCCTCAATACTATACCTTTTCTGCCCTCCTTCAACATCAACTTTGTAGTCGTTGCATTCCATTTCATAACTGACCACCCAACACTAAAAAAAAGGCCACCCTAATAAATAGAGCGGCCTTATAACCTAAATGCGAGGTGGTTTTATCTAAAAATCACAAATCGTTTGCTCGATTTGCCATCAGGAGATACTAAATGCAGCAGGTACGTACCTGACTCCAAATTAGCCGTTGGAATTTTCACCAACTGCTGTCCAGCTTCACGCTGCAATTGCTGGTTTATGACCACTCTACCTTGAATGTCAGTCACCATCAGCCCAAAAGAAGCGTCAGCATTCAAATTGAATGTCAAGTTGACTTCATTGCTTGCCGGATTCGGGAAGATATTCAATTCTGCGAACATTTCGGTTCTGTTGGCAAGATCATCTTCGATTGTCACAGCAGGATCAGCATCCAAGCGCGCTCCACTGGCACAACCCGTGATTACAACATCGTCTAGATAGATGTAATCTGAATTGTTCGAAGCGTCACATCTAAATCGAATGCGGGTATTGCTAGAGAACGGACCTTGTATGGTCACGGCATCGCCATAGAACACATTGTTATTGAAGGAAGTTCCAGAAGCGTATGAAGCCACCGTTGAATAGCTGGACCCTCCATTGGTTGAAATCTGCAACCAGAAATCTTCGCCATTTTCCATGCTCACTGCTTTGAATACAAAGTCAACGGTAATCTCTTCGAAATTCGACAAATTCAAATTATCTGTTGTGGTTGTTGAGCTGTTGGTGTTGTCTCTCAGTCGAACAGCATTACTTCCTGTATACGCGTTCGAGCCATAAGCACCTCTTGCACAGTCAGAACCTCCGTCATTCCAGATTCCCCACGAATCAAAACTAGTGCTGTTCACCGTTACGGTTGAACAACCACCCGTGTTGCATGGAGCACAAGAACCACCGCAGTCTACGCCTGTCTCATCGCCGTTTTGAATGCCGTCAAAACAGGTAGCACAGGGAGCGCATGAACCGCCGCAATCAACTCCTGTTTCGTCGCCGTTTTGAACGCCGTCAGAACAGGTTGGTGCAGGACCTCCTCCTCCAACGCAGAAGTTGGTTGTTTGACTTGTTGTGAAAGAGCCACCCGAAGCCAAAGTATTTCCTCCGCCACTCACGGTGTATGATCCATTTCCATATGCACAGCAGATACCATCGCCATAGGCATCGTTGATGGTAAAATCATAACACCCATCGGCCAAACAATACGTGCCTGAAACCGTAGAACCATCAGGTTGAGAACCATACGTTCCGCCTGAAGCAACTACAGCGCCACCCGCGTTGGTGATAGACCAACTTGTTTCTTCAGGATAGTTGTCAAGCGTAATTGAAACTGTCACCTCTGTTCCGTTGCAGCTGCAAGGAGCACACGAAGAACCGCCACAATCAACGCCCGTTTCGTCTCCATTTTGAATTCCATCATTGCATGTAGGCGTAACCGGAGTTCCACAAGCTTGAGAAGCAAGCAAACTCGCTCTATATCCTCCACTTTCGAACAACGCACGCATTCTATTCTTTTGGCCAACAGTCATCAAATTCATGCAAGCATCGTCAGAATAGTCCATGTAATTTTGAACCATATCTGTTGAACTGCAAGAAACGTGACCAATGGCACAACCGTAATTTGGTGCGTCAGAAGTTGGTGTATCTGAAACGAAATCGTCCACTCCACAAGCGCCATCGCCCCAAATGTGACGAAGGTTCAACCAGTGTCCTACTTCATGTGTAGCTGTTCTTCCAAGGTCGAAAGGGGCCGAAGCGGTTCCTATTGTACCGAAATACTGATAGTCAATCACCACCCCATCAGTAGAAGCGCTTCCTCCTGGAAACTGGGCGTAACCAAGAATTCCACCGCTGATGTCGCAAACCCAAATGTTCAAATACGAAGAAGCTGGCCAAGCATCTTTGCCGCCTGAAGAATTGAACTTCATTTGATCATTTGTGCCAAAGGCCGAAGTTGACGTCGACGTTCTGGTAATTCCATTGGTTGGATTTCCGTTCGGGTCTGAACTCGCCATGCAAAATTCAATTTCCGAATCTGCCGCTTGCGACCATATGCTGTTGGCATCTGAGTTGGTGCGACGAAAATCTTCGTTCAACACTTGTATCTGAGATAAGATTTGTGCGTCACTCATGTTTTAGTTGCTCTTGTTATACAATACCTGCACTACAACAGGAAAAGAAACAACTCCAATCACCGCTTAATCTGAACTCCCTAAAACTTTTTGGGTGTGTTCTTCAATTTTTTGAAGTTTATCCGCTCGTTTCGGATCACTTTGGAGTTGTGACTCCAAATACTCCATCGTTCCGCAATTTCTTTGCGCGTTGACCATTCCACCTGCGCACAGTAGCAGGCAGAGCAAGAGTAATTTTGCTCTCATAAGTTCTGATTTAGATAGTTTATAAGGTTTCGGTGTGACGAATTCGGGTACCACTCCATCGTCGCATGAATAAGGTAGATTTATTTTTCTTAGAAATCCAAATTGTGCAAAACTTATTCGCACTTTTTCGAATAGAAAAACCCGCTGTAAGCTCTAACAACAGCGGGTCTACCCATTTCTTCGTAAAATCAAAACGACAAAAAACAACTGTTTACAAGTCCAATAGTTGCATTCATCTGCCAATTCAACCTCCTAGTCGAACGGAGGCATTCTTCACCTCTAAGAGCACCGAATTACTCTTGTCATCTCCACGATATCCTTCAACCTTTCTAAACTTATCTTCAACGGTCTCGTCGGTCTGCACAAAATCTGTAAGCGCGCACGACCATTCGCGCACATTGTCAAGTTCAACTTCTATTGTGCCTTCATAAAAGGGGTCGAAATCAATCATGACATCTGTTCCACTGCTCTTCACTTTCAGCATTTTGCAGGAAGGCTTGACAGAACGAACTCGAATTTCACCCAAGCGACTATTCACATCCATGCTGCCGCTCAGCGATTGAATTCTGCAATCTGTAAGGAAAGCTGTGCCTGTGAGTTTTCCCACATTCTCCAATCGTAAGTCGTCATTTCGGGAATCAATTTGCAGAAACTTCACCTCTTCAAATTCAATATCACTTGAGCTTGACACCAGCAAAACATCCTTGGCTTCATCGATGCGCACAGATTCAGCATACGCCAACTCGAGCTTCCCACTTCCAATCTTTCGAAGTTTTACTTTACCGTATTCGACTTTGATCTTATTCGGATTTTTCAAATCATTTCCTCTCAAATCACCATGCGAAACTTCGATGTCCAAGTCACCGGCGTAATTATCGAAGTAGACATCGCCAAACCGATTTCGTATTTCTAAATCCAATCCGTCAGGCAACCAGATTGAC
>CAYGUR010000101.1:7402-9018 GCA_964353035.1 uncultured Comamonadaceae bacterium
GCTGTCCAGTTCCGATCGTCCGCTTGATATCGTAAATCCCTTTTTTCTAAATAGTCAGTTGTTCGGCCCATACCGTTTCAAGAATGAGAAAACTTCCGCTTTTGTTGATTTTCACATCAATTTCGCGAAGCATCTCCTGCACATTGGAGTAGTCATCAGAATAGGCGGTAATTTCAGCCTTGATGCGCACAGAGTCTGTAGACCACGTGTTGAACCGAACATCACCGTACATATTTTCAATCTCAAGGTGCATGTCAGGCGAGACTTTGAACGTTCGTTGAACAATGCGTTCATCTTCATGGTCAATTGCCAGCGCACTTTGAAAGGCGAATACGGCGATGAGTAATATGTACCAATTATGCTTCATAATTCACCTTTTCTGATTGTTGCCATCTGCGTAATTCTTCTAACATTTCCTTTAAAATGTCTAGTCTCAATCTGTAATTCTGAATCATGGCTTGAACAATTTTTTCCTGATCAGCACCTCGTCCCATTTCCTTTTTCAGCGATTCAAACTCTTCTTTGAGCATTTCCACTTCCTGAAGGTATTCTCCAGATGTATCCAATGCTCTCAACTCGTCCATTCGAAGATTGACTTCAGCAACATAGTAACTTTCCACTTCAGCCAATTCTGAACTGACATCTGAAAGCGTCATCAACTCAATCTCATTGTTTTCTTCCTCTACCACTTCGGCCAGTACTGGCTTTTGCGAAGTGGAACTCCAAAAGAAAAAGGCCATAAGAATCACTGCAGCAGCCGCCGCTCCAAAGGAATAATAGAGGTATCTGATGGGGACGAATTTCTTCGGCTTACCCAAATCTTTATCAATTCGATCCCACAGTTCTGGGGAAGGAACTTGCTCATCAAAAGCGTCTCTCTCGCTGTCGATAAATGACTTCAGCTTATCTAAATCCATTGCTCTCATTATTAATTAGCCACTCTTTCACGCGAAACCGCGCTCTGTTTAATTGCGATTTTGAGGTAGACTCTGTCACCCCTAGCGTCTCGGCTATTTCCTTATGGCTATAGTCTTCAAACACATACAAGGTGAAGACAGCTCTGTAACCATCAGAAAGCGAAGCTACCGCTTTGTTAATGTCTTGAATCGAATAAGAAGGTTCAACTGTTTCCTCTTCTTCTTCAGGCACTACCATCTCTTCATCGATGGATGCTGTATTCAATTTTCGCTTTTTCAGTTGGTTGAGCGAAGCATTGATCACAATGCGTTTCAACCAGCTTCCAAAGGATGCGTCGCCCCGAAATGTTTCTAAATTTCGGAACACTTTCACAAAACACTCTTGCAGAACATCTTCCGATTCTTCTTTGTTCTGAAGAATGCGGTACGAAACGTTCAACATAGCAGACGCATAGTCCCTATACAGCTCTTGCTGGGCTCTGCGATCTCCTTTTTGGCATCGTTGGAGAAGTGTGGTATGTTGTTCGGTGACTAGCTGCAAAACTACAAGCGTGTAAGATCAGAACCAACCGAATCTGAATCCGAAATTCCCTGTTAATCCGCCTAGCTGCTGTGTCCCTGTGTTCGGAAGATCAACTCCGCTCATGTATCGGTAACTCACGCCGCCGTATACTCTCGCAAATTTGAGCAGGTTGAGCT
>CAYGUR010000101.1:9028-10978 GCA_964353035.1 uncultured Comamonadaceae bacterium
GGTTGAGCTCTAAATTCACACCTGGCTCGAACACAAAGAAAAAGTCGCTATTGAAATAATCTGGATCTCCGTAATTCTGATTGTCAATTTGATCTACGCTAAAGTAGCGAGTTTGGCTTTCGCCAATGCCACCTGCTCCAAATAACAAGGGCACGGTAAAGTGAATGGCACTTTTGCTAAACAGCACCGGTTCTATCACCACACCACCATAGCCCATATCATAAAAGAGGCGGTCACTCTGATCATTCACATTGATTCCTGTAACATCAGAAACCAGTCCGTAACCTGCCACGCCGATGTTTAAAGCGTGTCCGAATACCATAGAGAGCTCTCCCCCCAGAAACATCGCTTCCTGGTCATTTAGCTCGCCTAGCTTCGCCCCGAATCCGAGGTATCCGCCAAATGATCTATCATTCCCAAAAAGGGTATTCATGTCGTCGTTATTCGAATAATTTTGAGCTGACGCACCTATGGTCGCAATCAGCACTGCTGTAATTGCAATAATCTTCTTCATCGTTTTGTTGTTAGTTAGTCCATATCAACGAGGTCGCCACTCCCCATTACATCGGCATTGATATCACCTGGATTTCCCCAGTAAAGAACGTCGCCACTTCCACTAATTTCAACTTGTAAATAAGAAAGAACTGTAAGTCGGGTGTCACCGCTTCCTTCAACAAAAACAGAAGCATCTTCTGATTGCAAATAACGGGCATCAACGTCGCCACTTCCTTCGATACGAATAGTGGTATTGCTGCTTTCACCAGTAACTCTCACGTCCCCTGAGCCATCAATCTTTATATCTGCTGTTTGCACAAAATCGTACTGCACATCCATGTCTCCCGAACCATCAATTTCCAAATTGGCATGCGCACCAATAAGTCCACTGGCATCAATATCACCAGAACCTAATAGGTAAATGTCATCCAAGTACACTTTTGAAATAAAGACGCGCACGGGGTCTTCTCGTTCAATGCTATTTGGAAGTTCACTGATCTCCAAGCGATCGTCAAAAACGCGCGTCTTAATGTAAGGAATCATGCGCTCACCCCCCTCAATCTTGAGGCGATAAGCATCACTTTGGGTCACAATCAAATCAATGGACCCTTCTAAATGGATTTCCGTGTAGTTCGTGTCGATGTCGCGGAGTTCTTCTGTAGGTCTTCCGTCAGAAAAATAAACTTTTCGGCAACTCGTCAAACCTGCTACCAGGCTGAGAATTAAGATTAGAATTACAGGTGTTTTCATGTCTTCTTTTTAGTGTTTTCACCATAAAGACAGACAGATTTTTAAAGGTTGCACACAAAAGAGAAAAAAACGGTGTCCACGTTCGATGAAGTTTTGTTTCCTGCAGGCAAGCCTCCCAATTAAGGCGCATAAACCGGATCAAGCTGAACCACTTCTGGTAATTCAACATACTGCACTCCGAAGTCTGAGTTAATTTCTAAAAACGATTTCCCTTCTGTGTCAAAATCGACCTTTGGATAGGCATCTGCTTCCACAACTTGGGGCGCTTCATCGTTGTAATAGTTTCGGGCTGCATGCACTACCAGCTCAGCAAGTTTGCCTGAAATGGTATCTTTCGGACTACCTAATTTCGCTCCATCTACACTCACAAAACGCACAGGAACTTTAATCGAATCTACTACTAGGAAAGCCACAACAGCAGGCGAACTGAATTCACCAGATGCCTTTAAGATGTAGGTCCGCGTTTTCTTTAAGTTCGAATAAACTCCCGGAAATATGTCCTGAGCTTCAAACGATTGTACTTCAAGTGTCGCCACCTCAGTTTTTTGCTTTCCGTTCATTCCATTTGAAGTTCCACAAGCTGTGAATGTTACGAAAGTCACAGCGCAAATGATTGAGAAAAATAGTTTCATAGTACTAAGTTAATGGGAATTATAGCGTGCAATACGAAGTTGCACAGTTCTTCCTCTTAAATTCCAATGTGAA
>CAYGUR010000102.1:0-10971 GCA_964353035.1 uncultured Comamonadaceae bacterium
CGACAAGGATTTCATTTTCGACCCAAAACACCAATTTCCCAAAGCACTTTTAACTCAAAAATCGATTGGATCAATTGACCAGTCTCCAACAAACCAATAAACCATGAAAAACCTATTTTCAATTATCCTCTTTGCACTCACAGCTATTGCCTGCCAAGCGCAATTGAGCCCTGCCATCACCTCGTGGTTACAGAATACAACTGAAACAGGAACCTATTATGTTGAAGGTAATTCAACCGAAATCAGCAATGGAACCTTGGTGAATTGTCAAGAAGTTTCTTACTCCGATAATTACGTTTATGTTGCTGCAACCGGTGTTCCCGCCTATCCAACTGGACCTTTCCTTGATGGAAATCCATTTCAGACTGAGAACCAAAATGGATTGTATCAAATTCCACTTTTCCCGCAGGAAAACACGGGTACACCAATTGAAACAACACCAGGTAACATTGGACTTTTCATCAATGGTGTTGCCTTGTTTGATTATCGAGACGGTGTAGCATGGAACCCCATCACCAACGCACTTTGTGGAGGTCCGGGAAATCCTCCTTGTCCAGGTGGTATGGGAACAGCACAAGACTGGAACCGCGATGCCATTCCAGCAGAGGCATCAGGTTTTGACTGTTCCAAGGGACATCCTGCCCAAGGGAATTACCACCACCACCAGAATCCGTCTGCTTTTGACTTGGACCTTGAAGTGGTGAATACCATTTGTAATTTGTATGCCGCTGACGGACTTTACGCCATCAATTCAACTGAACACTCACCCCTCATTGGCTTTGCTTATGACGGTTTTCCAATTTATGGCGCTTATGCTTACGCGAATGCAGATGGAACAGGCGGAATTGTCCGCATGAAATCTGGTTATGAACTCAGAGACATTTCCGTTCGAACAGAATGGGCAGACGGAACAGATGTCGATGACGGTCCGGCTGTTGACGGTACTTATTTCCTTGGTTACTTTAGAGAAGATTACGAATTCATTGCCAATGATGCAGATGATTATCTAGATGAACACAACGGACGTTTTTGTATCACACCGGAATACCCTAATGGAACATACGCATACTTTTGCACAGTAGACGAAAACTGGGCTTCTGCTTATCCGTATGCCGTTGGGCCTACATTCTATGGTGTTGCAACAAATCTTAGCGTGAATTCGATCAATGAAGATGTGACTGTGTACGATGCATCAAATGCCATTACTGAAATCATGGAAGAGGTGAAAGTTGATGTCTTCCCCAATCCTGCATCGAACTTGATTGCTATTCAAATTGATGCATTGGTTACTGAAAACCTGACGGTAGCGCTGTTCGACATGAATGGAAAATTAGTTGATTCGAAAGTAATTTCAAAAGGAAGCACCATTGCCTATTTCGATGTGCAAACAGTCTATTCAGGGATGTACATAGTGCGTATCACTGGAACGAAACTTGCGTATTCAACCGAAGTGATGATTCAACATTGATTGTAACGGTCTTAGAATGGAAAGGTAGGTCAGTCATTGATCTACCTTTTTTTTTCGTCGTACTTTTAGTGTCTAACAGCAACGAATGAAAGATGAAAATCACAAGTGAAAAATCGCTTCGAGAGCTATATGACCTGCCGAGTGAGCGCGCTGTAAAGAAGGTGCTCTCGTCATTGGAAAAACATGCCATCAATTTCATACAACATTCACCTTTTTTGGTGCTTTCATCCTTTTCTAAAGCTGGAGATGTAGACGCCTCTCCCAGAGGTGGGAAGCCTGGTTTTGTGGCCATTATTGACAAACTCACCATTGCCATTCCCGACGCAAAAGGCAACAATCGACTTGACTCCTTGACCAACATTCTGGAAACCGGGAAAGTAGGTATGCTCTTTCTGATTCCCGGGATTGATGAAACCTTACGCTTGAATGGCCGAGCGGTTATTTCTACAGACCCCGAGTTTATTTCATTGTTCCAGCACGAAAGCAAGAAACCAACATCTGTACTTGTCGTTACTGTTGAAACGGTCTTTATGCATTGTGCCAAAGCCTTTATGCGTTCAGAATTGTGGAATAGCGAAACACATATTGCACGAGAATCATTTCCTACAATGGGAGAAATACTAAAAGACCAACTTGATGGTTCTGGTACACCTGAATCACATGCCGACATGGTAAAGCGTTACCAACAAGATTTATAAACTCCCAATTTGTATTTATAGTTCTCTGCAACCTTTTTCGGAAAGGGTGTCATTTAGGTGTACACAAAACCACTAGAAATGACACACCTGTCGAAATCTTTTTTCACCCTTGTCTTCTCTCTACTTTTCTCTATCTCTGGGTTTTCCACTGAAAACGACCAAGCACTTCGAGGCACTTTATTGGACACAGATACGCAACAGCCCATTGTTGGCGCAACCATTTTTATCCCGAATTCCAATCCGTTCATAGGAACAAATTCTGACATCAACGGGGTATTTGAATTGGTTGTTCCAATTGGAAGGGTTGATTTAAAAATTACAGCCATTGGATATGAAGACTTGTACGTATCGAACTTGTTAATATCATCAGGACGTGAAATGAATCTCACCCTTGAAATGCAGGAATCAATTGTGATGATTGAAGCAGCTGAAGTGGTCGCTACGGAATCACCCAACGAAGTACTGGAAAGGAATGGTCAGTGGGAAAATCAGAGAAAAACCGTGTGCTAGCAGTGAATGTGCGTGCGAGCTTAATCGGAGGGAAATTCTACACACCAATTGATTTGGAAGCCTCATTGGAAGAGGAAACAAGTGTTTTTGTAGATGAACCTTTCAGCAAAAAAGGAGATGATGTTTTCTTGGCGAACGTAGCGGTCAGCCTGAGGAGAAATAGACCCAAAGCAACACATGAATTCAAAATTGATGTACAAAATGCGACGAACAATCAGGCGCGCTTAAGTGAGTACTTTGATGAAGCAACTGGGAAGAAAGATTACAACACACAATTGTCACTACTACCCAACATTTCCTATCGAATTTCTTTTTAATGCACTTGCAAATCAGGTGTGGCAAGTGCATTTGGGGTTGTTCATGAAGGTGAGCATCCCTTTTTTCGACCCAAAGTCTGCTGTAACTATTGAATGTGCTCATTCGTTCTATTGTTAAGAACCTTATTTCAATCAACTGTTATGCTACGTACTCAGCTATTTTGTTCTTTTTCAATCCTGTTCATGTGCGCGCTATCACTCCCATTACAAGCGCAATTGGACAAAGGGGACCGTGTATTCGCTTGGCAGATAGATTCAGCTGAAGACAATGATTATTTTGCTGCTTACAACTTAGGTCTTGAGGCCTGCATGGAGTCTACGCATATCACCTTTGTCTGGTCTGAAATTGAAACAGACGCAAACATGTTCACATCAGAAGGCATTGAACGCTTGGATCTCATCAACTATTTTCATCCGCTCTTCGGCGTTAAAGCAGAATTGAACATTGGTCCTATTAATACGGTTGCAAAAGAAGTACCCGCTGACTTACAAGACATCCCTTTTGATTCTCCTATTCTGATTGACCGATTCAAAGCCGTGTTAGACACTGTTTTCGTCCACATCCCAGACTTGGAACTGAGTGTATTGAACATTGGAAATGAAATCGATATCTTTTTCGGAACGAATGAAGCGAACTACTTGGCATATAAATCATTTTTGGACGAAGTGGTCCCTTATGCTCAACAGCTCTACTTTGATTTGCATGGGACAGAGCTGAAAGTAGGCACGGTGTGTACCTTTGACGGATTGACATCGCCAGAAAAAGTGGCCTTATGTCAAGCTGTGAACGATGACCTTGATGTAGTTTCGGTTACTTACTACCCCTTAAATCCCGACTTCACCATGGAAAGTCCAGAGGTCGTGTTGACTGATTTTGATGATTTAGTCTCTTACTACGCTGATCCTGCTCAGCCCATCTACTTCACTGAATGTGGTTATTCTTCTAGTCCGTTCTGTAACAGTTCCGAAGAACTTCAAAGCAGTTTTTTCCAAAACGTATTCGCAGGGTGGGATGAGCATTATGACAACATCAAGTACATCAGCATCTTCAAATCAACTGATTGGTCCCAAGCACAAGTTGACCTCTATCTTGAGTATTATGGTATTGACGTGATTGAATTTGCGGAATACCTTCGTGCCATAGGCGTCAGAACTTGGGATGGAAGTGGAACGAATAAACTCGCCTATGATCAAATCAAATGTGAGTTGGAAGCGCGCAATTGGTGCGAAGTTCAATGTGCTATTCAACACACAACTGAATTCACTCAAGAAGTAGACTTCGAAGTTTATCCGAATCCTTCAGAAAACATACTCTATCTCAAAGGACACTTCTCATCGTATCGTATAATGAACAGCAACGGTCAGGTCGTAAAAACGGGAATTCTGCAATCAAACACCTTAGACTTGAGCTTCCTAGATTCAGGAGTGTATTTCGTGCAGGTATCAAACACGCATTCTTCGGCTACGAAACGGTTTGTAAAGTTGTAGATTTGCTGCGCACCTTTGCTTTAGAAATCTGCATCACATGAAATCGAATAACCTCTCTCTTTTTAAAACCCTCTTTCTGATCAAAGGTATCCTATCCATTTTCGGATTTTTATTCGGAGTTGGATATGCAGCATTTGGAATGGTCATGGGCACGGTGGTCAGCACATTTGGCGAAGCTATTCAAGACGCCACATCAGAGAATGCTGAAATTCCAATTTTCAATCCTGGGTATATCTTTTTAATTATTGGCGGCGCTGTTGCACTTCTATTTGCTACGGCAAGCGTACTAAACTTCCTTGCCTCCAGCTACATCGGTAAGCACGTCAAATACAACTTCATTTTTGTGGTTTCCATTCTGAACTGCCTCACTGGAATTTTGGGAATCGTCCTCGGAATCTTTGCGATTATCGAATTACAAAAGCCTGAGGTGAAGGCACTGTTTGGAGAGGAAGGAATAAAGGATGAATTAATAGATGCTCAGATTTCTTAGAGCATTTTTTGAGAACTCTCTTTTCTTCATGCCATTAGAAGTTCGATTTGATCTATTAACAGCGAATGATTTGCTAATTTGTAAGACATGAAGATTCCTCATTCACTTCTGTGTCTTGTTTTAGTTTGTAGCTGCACTCTACTGCATGCTCAGCTAAATATAAAATTATCCATGGACTGGTATAAAATTGTATGCGGTCCTTCCATTGATGAAATTGTTGCTTTAGAAGTTGATCCCGAAGGGAATGTTTATGCCTTAGGCTCGTTTATGGGAACGGTAGATTTTGATCCGGGCGAAGGTGTTTTTGAATTAACAAGTCCTCAGTCATTTGGGGTTTTTGTACAAAAACTTTCTAAAGACGGAACATTCCTTTGGGCTCACCAATTGGAAGGAGTTGAATGGGGACGAGGTATGGGTATGGCTTTAGACCATGATGGAAACGTTATCATTACTGGCAGTTATTTTGGTTTCCCCGACTTTCAACCAGAAAACCACCTAAACCAAGTAGGAAAATCAAGCGGATTCATCGAAAAACTAGATTCTTCAGGAGAATTGCTTTGGTCGATTGGTATAAGTACTTCTGGAAGCGCCTTCGGAAAAAGTGTTGCTATTGGAACCACCAATGACATATACATTGCTGGCGGATTTTCAGGGGAAACGAATTTCGACCCATCAAATAAAACTCCCGTTTCCAATTCAGTTGGTGGAAATGATGCCTTCTTATTGAATCTATCTGCTTCAGGCGAATTTCAGTGGGTTAAAACTTTTGGTAGCAAAAACGAAGACAATCCGTTTGGTATGACTGCAGGACTAGACGGAAGTATTTTCATAGTTGGATCGTGTGGTGATGGCTTTGACGCTGATCCTTCAAGGGCCCGTTCAGCATTGCGTGTTTCTGGTAATGTGGACGCTTATGTGCAAAAACTAGATTCAAACGGTGCGCTTGTTTGGGCGAAAACTTTCGGTGGAACAGCCTACGACGTAGCCAATGCGATTGCTGTTGATCACGATGGCAATATTGTAATCTGTGGTACCTACGAGGGAAGCGGTAAATTTGATAAATCCAATCCTGCTTACAGTGAATTCAATTCAGGGGAAACAGCTCTGAACGGATTTGTATTGAAGCTAAATGAGGTAGGTGATGTGATTTGGAATAGTTCACTTATTAGCGATGCGTCCGATCAATACAACACCGTAGCAATTGATTCCGTCAACAACATATTTGTTGCGGGTTACATCTGTTCAAAGGCGAATTATTCCAACTCAAGTAATCCTAATAAGTCCCCTTACCATGTGAACACTTATGAAACCATCAGTAATTTATCCAATGCTAAAAGTGGCTTTATACAACGTCTGACACCAGATGGAGATGTAGAATGGCATTATTTAAATGCTTTTGAAAAATTTTATGCAGATTCGATTGGCGAAGATGTGATTCGCGATTTAATCATTGACGGGAACGGTGATTTGCTATTTTCAGGAAGTTTTAATGGAGAAATGATCTTGGTAGGCGGTTATGATGATTATGATCGCGTAATTGATGACCTTGTTTCGAAGTATTATGACGGTTTTATTAAAAAAACGGTTTCCTATGGTAACTGGGTTTACTTGTGTCCAATGCCTCTAGATGATTACACTGTAGTAGCTGCAGATGATGAATACTTTGGTAAAAAACTCTCACCCCCATTGCCTTACATTAGTTTTGGCTTTTATCCGAACCCAGCAAGTGAATTCATAAACATCAATTGTTCCGTTTCGCTAGAAGAAGTAGTCCTGGATGTGTTTGACAAAGAAGGAAGGCTAGTTAGGTCAGACGCAATTGACTTTTCTGATCCAAGCACATTGGTGAAAATTGATATCTCAAATTTAGAAAATGGGATGTATAATTTGAGGTTCATTTATGAAGGTGAGGTAGTGGTAGAACGATTGGTAGTGCACCACTAAATCACACCTTCAAATCAACGCAATACTCACAGTACAGCGAATCTTCACTGTGAATGATGGCCTTGCTACCTGATGAAATTTCATCTAAGCGTTCAGCTAACCAATCCGTAAAATCAAGGGCGAACTGCTGATCCATGACAAGTGGAGTGTTTTCCCTGCCATAGGTGACCGACATAAATCCAGGAGTGAAATTTCGGGTGGAAATAATGCCCGCCAGGGCGTCTTCATTGAACTTGAAACGCGCTAAAATGGCGTAAATCAATGTTTGAAGGGCTTTGGCCTTTTTGGAAGACTGCAATTGCTCTTTCCAATTGTCGGCCAAGCTTAAATCGTACCCACTTACTTTGCCCGACTTGTAATCTACAATGCGAAGGGTTCCATTGAAACGGTCAACCCTGTCTGCCTTCCCTTTGATCAAGGCTTGTCTATTTCCCTCTTGGAACGAAAATGTTTTTTCGAATGATTGCTCCAAATCCACTAACTCGACCTTGTTGTTCGCCACTACTTCAATCTCTTTGTCGATCAATTTCTCCAAGTACCGAATGGCTACTTTTTTGCTCAAATAATTCACCCCTGAAGTGGTTAGATCTTTTCGGTAGCGCACTGTTTCTAAGGCCTCATCCATACGAGGGATGAGCTCTGACTTCAACTTTTTCAGTGCTTCAACAGTAAGTTGTTTTCCCACTTCGGCTTCCAATCCTTTTTCCAGCACATCATGAATCATGCTACCAAAGGTGGAACTTTCCATCTCCTCTTCTACATCGTCCTGTTCACGCAGGCCTAAGATGTACCTGAAGTAAAAATCGGCCGGACAAGCAATCCATTTGTTCAGTGCCGAAGGCGATAGTCCAGCTTCTAACAGTTCATCTAGCCTTTTCTTCGCCCATTCACTTTGCTGGATTTCAGGAATGAGAGGAAGTTCTTTTGGGGTCGAAGAACGAATGCTTTTAGACTGTGGTTTTGACCCGGCATCTGCCAGTAGGTAACAACTTTCAAGCTGTTGGATGTACCTGCTTTTTTCGCCCGTAAGGTGACTAGACTCACCTGCTGTATAAAGTAAATGAACCTCTTCGGCACGTTGAATCAAGCGGTAATAATAATAAGCGAATATGGCATCGCGGTCATATCTTGTTGGCAATCCGAATCCATACCTAATTTCACCAGGAATCATGGACTCAGCAAATGACTGCTTCGGTACAATTCCTTCGTTCCCGCTCAGAATAAATACTTTTTTAAAGTCCAGCGCACGTGACTCTAGCAATCCCATGATTTGCAAACCTTGAAGCGGCTCACCTTTCAGATCAATCTGCAGTTTACCGAGTAGTTTCATCATGATGCGCTCCAAAGCACGAATGCGATTCTTCTCTTCGTTGGCTTCCAGCATAGGATAAACGGAGGTCAGCCTGGCCAGTTTCACCAAGAGTGATTGCATCAAGTTCCATGATTGTACTTTTCTTCTTTTCCAACCTTGGTTGTCACCTTCTTTGAGCTCTTCGAACGGACGTACAGCGACAAGCAACTGTTTAAAAGCGGTCAAAACATCCTCTATGGTTCTACTTTCTACTGCTTTGTAAAGTGCTGTCAGAAAAAAACCAAAGTGTCCTTTGTTAAACTCTGCTGACCTTGCCCCTTCTAAATCCTTCGCCCCAATAAAAACCAAGTTGTTCTTGATGATGAATTTCTCAATGCCCTGCATCGGACGGTCATCTTTCTGATTGAGCAGCGGATGTCTAAGGAAGCTCAATAGTGCCGCATATCGCAGTCGCTTCCCATGCACGTCGAAGAGCCTGAAAAAGGCGTTGCTCAGCGACTTGTATTGAGTATGAGCGAGCGACTCCCCCATGGTAACGTTGATACTGTTAAACTGTGCAGGAATAGCTGGAAGTAATGACGGAAGCACCGAATTATCAGGGAGAACGATCCCAATTTCGGTTGCATCACCTTCCGAATTGGCCAACGCATTGTGGATGTATTGCATTTGATTGATGGTGGAACTGCTTCCAACCACGTGAATGGACTTCTTTCGCCCTAAAAAATTAGCGGGCAGCCTATTTGCATTGCCCAAATCTAACATCTGACGAATGAAGTGTCCGGCTTCTACTTTTTTCTGATGTACATAGTAAGCGTCAGCATCCCAAAACACCGTGCAGAGCTCAACATCTTGAAGCGATTTAATCACTTTTTGCTCGGCCTTTGTCAACGCGTTCAGTCCGGCCACAACCAAGTATTCAGACTGGGTGCTTTTGAAGAGTCCCACTGGATCAGCAGCTGCCTTTCGTGCAATGGCTCCACCGTAATGTAGGCCAATGTGGTTCATGTGCAACTGAAAAGAGTTGTACAGGGGAAGCAGCGTGTCCCAAAATCCAGCAAACTTTTGTTGTGTCTCAGTTAATTCGTCTTCGCCAAAACTCCATTCCTCAATGTCTTTGAAATCTTTGATGTTTTTGAAGATGGTTTTGGCTTCAATTAGGTAGTGATCAACTTCGTTGAAGTCTGAAAGCAAGGTACTTCCCCATTGAAGAAAGGCTTCAAACGACTCATCTTTTGAAGATCTTTTTTGGTGACAAATGAAGAGTTCGAAGGTGAGGTCCAGAGCATCTCCCCTGCGCATTTTCGTCATGTCGGCAAACAGCTCAGACAAGGTAGTAATTCGGGGAAGCCATCCGTGGTAACCTCTTTTCGTCAGTTCCCTTTTCAAGAAAATACCAGATCGTTTTCCAGGCAACACTACCGTCACATCTCTGAGATGAGATGCGTGACTTTCTAGAAGGTATTCAGCAAGTTCACTCAGAAAAGTAGCCACAGGGTTAGTCTTTGTCGTCTAATTTAAACCCGTTCCGCACAAAAGCAATGAATTCTTTAAAACCCTTTTTGGTAAAGACTGAGGACACCACTTTCGCAGTGGTTAAATCGTTTTCCTCCTTGGTCGTTACTTTCACTTCGGGAGCAGATTGCTTTGCAGGCTCTTTTTCTGGTCGTTTTGGCAGGATTAAATCAGCTTCATTGATTGGCGAAGCGATTCCATTCTTGTTTAGAATACCTTGCAGTTCGTCGGCCACTTGAAATCGTTCCTTCGCTTCCTTGTGATATCCGAGTTGCTCTTCTAGCATTCCTAAATTATTGATTGCAATGGCATCTTCTGGGTCCAGTTCAATGGCTTTTTTGTAATCAACTAAAGCGCCTTGGTAATCTTTCAGAGCCACTTTAATCCAAGCTCTGGAAGAGTATCTATAGCTGTATTCTGGCTGATAGAGCGCAGCCTTATTCAATTCATTCATGGCTTCAAAACCTCTTCCCAATTGGAACAGACAAACACCGTGATCATGAAGCAGGTCTGGATTCTCTGGCAACTCTTTCAATGCCAACTGATACAGTTCTAAGGCTTCGGTCCATTTTTGTTCCTTGCCTAGTTCGAGTGCTCTATTCCAGTGAATATTTTCCATCTTGCAGTAAAGTTACAACCTGTGAGTGAAACAACCTTTCCGATTTACTGTGAAATCAACAACGGCGCTTCGATTTTCATCATTCATTCTACTGAAGAATTAACAGAATTCCAGAAATTAGGTTCGCGGTATATCAAACATACGCTCAAAGCCAAAATTCTACCCGAACGATTACTTATTTCTGATATGATTCAGAACGAAGGAAATCGGTGGCCTAGAATGAATAAAACCACTTTCGAAAAGTACTTGAATGAAGCAAACATTCCTGAGTAATATCCTAGAATCTGACCTGATTCGACTAGAACCGCTAGATGAAAAACACTTTTCATCCTTGTCTGAAATTGCCGTTTCCCAGCCCCATCTTCTCCAATTTTCACCATCCCCTTTTGGTTCTGCAGAAGCACTTAGGTTGTACTTCAACGAGGCCTTTGTTGCCCACGAAAAAGAGACCCGTCAGCCCTTTGCCATATTCAATAAGAAAACACAAACTTACGTTGGGAGCACCAGTTATGGGAACTATTCCGAAAAGGATCAACGTGTTAAAATTGGCTAGAATAGGATTCTAACTGAACTTCAAGGAACTGCGTTAAACGGAGCACTAAAACAACTGATG
>CAYGUR010000103.1:0-10838 GCA_964353035.1 uncultured Comamonadaceae bacterium
ATCTAGACGAACTCAATAGCGAACAACGGAAAGCTGCTGAACACATCAGCGGACCAATGATGGTCATTGCCGGCGCAGGCTCAGGTAAAACAAGGGTTTTAACCTACCGAATAGCACACCTCATCAACAGCGGTGTAGACCCCTTTTCAATCCTTTCGCTCACGTTCACCAACAAGGCAGCCAAGGAAATGAAGGAACGTATTTCCAAAATTATTGGCGACAAAGAAGCCAGCAATATTTGGATGGGAACCTTCCACTCTGTCTTCGCTAGAATCCTTCGAATGGAGTGCGAAAAAATCAATTATCCACGCAACTTCACCATCTACGACACCCAAGATAGTCGCTCGCTGATTCGGGATGTAATTAAGTCCTTCAATCTGGACGATAAAGTCTACAAGCCCAATACCATTCACGGACGAATTAGCGCTGCAAAAAACAACCTTATCGGTCCTGAAAGCTATAAGCAAAATATGGAAATCATGGGCGAAGACAGCCAGGCCGGCAGACCCATGACTGCAGAAATCTATCAGGCCTATGCTGATAGATGCTACAGATCAGGCGCCATGGATTTTGATGATTTGCTCTACAAAACCAACGTCCTCCTTCGTGATTATCCTGAAGTACTTCACCGCTATCAGCACAAATTCCAGTTCATCCTCGTTGATGAGTACCAAGACACAAACTTCGCCCAGTACCTAATCATAAAGCAGCTTGGGGCAGTGAATCAAAACGTATGTGTTGTAGGCGACGATGCACAGTCGATCTATGGTTTCCGCGGAGCAGACATTGGAAATATTCTCAACTTTAAACAGGACTATCCTGATTTCGACATGTACAAGCTGGAGCAGAATTACCGCTCTACTAAAGTCATTGTCAATGCCGCTAATTCTGTTATTGCGAAGAACAAAAACCAAATTCAAAAGACCGTTTGGACTGACAATACAGATGGTGACAAAATCTACCTCAATCGCTCAATGTCTGACAACGATGAAGGTCGTTTTGTTTCGAACTCCATCTTTGAAATAAAAAATCAGTCGCAAGCGAAATTCAGCGATTTTGCCATTCTCTACCGAACCAACTCGCAATCGCGATCATTCGAGGAAGCACTGAGAAAAATCAATATCCCCTATAAAATTTATGGAGGCCTTTCGTTCTATCAACGAAAAGAAATCAAAGACCTGCTCGCCTATTTCAGACTAGCTGCTAATCACAATGATGATGAAGCTCTGAAACGAATCATCAACTACCCTGCCCGTGGAATTGGCAAAACAACCATGGACAAGCTCACCATTGCCTCTGCGAAATTCAAAGCTCCACTTTGGGCAGTGATCGAAAATCCATTTGAATACCCAGCAGAAATATCGAACGCGACACAAGGGAAATTGAATGACTTTCTCACCAAAATCAAAAGCTTCACGTCGCAACTAGATACGAAAAACGCCTTCGACATTGGTCAAGAAATTGCACAGAGCACCGGGCTGCTTCGCGAACTGTATTCCGATAAAACTCCAGAAGGTGTTGCACGCTACGAAAACATCCAAGAGCTCCTGAACGGGATGAAAGAGTTCGCTGATGATGTAGATCCTGACAATCCCGATGCTATCAATACCCTGCCTGACTTTATGGTAGACGTAGCCTTGCTCACAGATGCCGACAAAGATGATGACGACATTGAAAAAGTAAGCATGATGACCATCCACGCCTCCAAAGGATTGGAATTCGACTATGTATACATTGTTGGGCTTGAAGAGAATCTGTTCCCGAGCCAAATGGCCTTGAACTCAAGAGAAGACCTTGAAGAAGAACGAAGACTCTTTTATGTAGCCATTACACGAGCCAAACAAAGAGCATTTCTTTCATATGCCATTACACGTTACCGATGGGGGCAGCTTTCGCAATGCGAACCTTCGCGTTTTATAGAGGAAATTGACCCCGAATACATCAACATTGCACCAGTACAATTCGGAAGGCAACCCGCAAGACCTGGTGGCGATTTTCAGGATGCCCGCAATCGCTTTCAAAAACCACAGCAAGCTGGCACTTCAGCACCCACTAGGGCAGGCACCCCACTTTCGCAAGTAAGCACTTCGTCATCACCAATAGACACTGAAGCCATTTTGAGCATTACAGAAGGCGCCGAGGTAGAACACGCCCGTTTCGGAAAAGGAAAGGTGATCAAAATTGAAGGACAAGCACCGAACATTAAAGCAACCGTGTTCTTTCCTACCGCTGGACAAAAACAACTTTTATTGAAATTCGCAAAATTAAGAGTACTTTAACCCTCTGTTTTTCAGTGTTTTAAAATATTCATGTAACTTTTTTTCAAGTTATGCCTCACGTGTAGAGTTTGGTTTTCGTCATTACCATGAAACACAAACTCAACAACATGAAAACTCTAAAGAAAACCCTATTTGCTTTCACAGCCTGTGCGATTGCTTTCGCCAGCTGTAAAAAAGATGACCCGGTTTCAACACCTGTTAACACACCCTCTTTTACTACCAACATCAAGACTGCTCTGAGCAACAATGCACCTCAAGCACAGTCATTTCAGGTGAATGCGCAATTCCCTACTCCAATCCGCACTGAGAATGGTGCACAATACCTGTTCTCTAGCAATGCATTCTTATTGCCAAACGGAACAGTAGCTGTGGGCGATGTTCAAGTTCAAATTACCGAACACTTTAAAAACTCTGAGCTGGTTCTTGCCGGTTTACCGACCACATCAAATGGAGAACAACTCTTTACTGGAGGACAGTTTTTCATTGAAGCAAGTCAAAACGGACAATCATTAACTGCTTCTCCACAATACAACTTGACAGCAGACATCCCAACAGATGATCCCGACCCACTTATGGACCTTTTCGTTGGAGAAGAAAATGCAGATGGCACTGTTAACTGGCTTTTAGCCGAAGAAGGAAATATCACTGACGTTTTTCTGCAGAATGACTCTTCTGCCTGGTGCGCAACACTTTGCGGATCTATCCCTGTTGACGCTGGAAGCACAATCACCATAACCTATACTTCAGGCAATGAAGACGACAACCTTCATGCTATGAACTATGACGGACTTGGTGAATCAACTTGGGTTCAAGATATGACAGATTTCGAGACCATTTCATTCACAGCAACTGAGAGCGATGAGCTCAGCATTTGCCTATACGATTATAACTATGACGGTTGGCAAGGAGCCTATTTGACGGTTGACATTGACGGAGAGTCGTTTGACCTCACCGTAGGTGGTGACGATGATTGCGAATCACTTGCCTTCGGATACTACTACCAACTGAACACGACGAGCCTTGGATGGATCAATTGCGACTACTTTGCATGGTTAGGTGTAACCCTAGAGTCTTATGTTGTTGCTGAAATACCTGCAAACTACGTATGTGGAAACGTTGCTAATTATGCTGTGTTCCCTGATGAAGACGCATTGGGCTATGTATCATGCGACGGTGGAACGCTCACCTCATTAAACATGCCGGCTAATACAGATGTGGTCATCTGCAGCATTGCACTCGTTGAGGATGTGTTTTACTCTGCATTCGCAAGCGTAACAGCCAATGGCGAAACACCAGTTACCCTTGAATATACCGAAACAACCATTGACGAATTTGAAGCTTATATAGACGGACTTTAATAGACAGCCTTCAAATTAAAGTCTGATCATAGGCATCATAAGAGCCGCACCTTGTAAAAAGGGTGTGGCTTTTTTTTGGGACGAAACGAAAGCAACTACTTTTGGGCATTCATTCGAACATGAAAAAAACACCACAAGGAAAGCTTCATCTCATCACCATCATCTGGATTCCTATTTCAGCCTTGACCTATCTACTGAGCTCTAGTATATGGCTAGCACTCATTCCATTTGTGATTGGCTTGATGTGGGTTATTCAGCTGATTCGAAAATCGTAATTGAAGATTCTGAACTTCCTTTGTACCTTCCCTGCTCATTGACCCCATTATGAAATCACTGTATCTACTCTTTGCCGTTTTTATCTGCTGTGTGTTTAGTTCGAATGCACAGACGACCCCATTGTCTAGTCCTCAAACCAAAGCGTTGGAGATTGTTTGGATTCATCCCGAAGCAACACCCGCGTCTGTTGAAGCGAATAAGCATGTTGAAGTCGGTTTTCGCTTGCAGATGGAAACGCAAGGGAAAATCGAAAATTACCTGCGTGGCCGGAACGTGCCTGGCGTAATCAATCCGTTTGATGAGCGCGATTTAGACGTCGTCTTCACCTTCAACAAACTAGACTCCATTGGAGATCGAATCCAAGCTTCCTATGCAGTGAACGGCTTTTTTTACCGCGATTTCATTCGAGACAGGAGCAATTCAGACCCTAAGGAATGGAAACATGTAGAAAAACCAACATTGTTCAACCTTCGAGGACGATTCACCCCTACTTCACCTGGTACATACATCGTTCAGGCTACCATTACCGCCAAAGGCGAAGCAGTGACCCAAACAGACCTCACCTATTTCCAAGTCCAGCCATCATCTAACCATGGCTTTCTTTCCATCGGAAGCCAAAATCGCTTCTTCGAACTAACGAACACTTCGTTCTTCCCCGTTGGACAAAACATTCCTTGGCCAGAATGCACTCCAAGTATAGACCCTATTTGTCAGGCAGTAGAGTGCAGTGGACACGACGCTTGGTGCGGAGGGAAATTGGTCAACATCCAAGCGTATGACGTGTATCAAAAGCAAATGAAAGACCTTGCAGAGGCTGGCGGAAATTACATGCGCATGCTCATCGCCCCGTGGAATTTAGAAATCGAATTTGAAGAGTTGAACAACTATGACAAACGACTGAATTGTGCTTGGGAAATGGACCGCATTATTGAAAAAGCCGCTGACCTCGATTTGCTCATTCACCTCAACCTTCACGTGCACTATCCGCTTGAAGAGACCTCTGTTTACATGATGTACAACTGGGATTATGCTGACATCGACTGTTTCGGCGCAGATGACCCCTATTGTTATGCAGACGAGCTAAATCTTAAAACACCGAAAGACTTCTTGGAAAGTGAAAAAGCACGAATGCATTACAAAAATCGCATTCGCTACCTCATTGCGCGGTATGGCTATTCCACAAACATTGGAGTCATTGAGCTTTTCAGTGAGGCCAACAACATCGGACAAGCTCCTGGAGTGAATGGTGATTGTTTAATTGATGGAAGTCTTCCGAACAAACACCCCTATCACAGAGAAGATGGCTATGCCGAATTGGTGGGGGATTGGCTCCAAGAAATGGGGCGCTTTATCAAAGAAGACCTTCAGCATACAGATCACATCCTTTCAGTGAATTACACAGGCACGCCCGAATACACGAAAGGCGATGATTCATTTTACTCTCCTTACATCGACCTAGCCACCTGGAACAACTACAGTTTAAGTATCAAGAAATACTACAATCTTTCGCAGAACATCCACGATTTCCAAGACCAACGACAAAAAGGTCCAATTACCAAAGACAATCCTCCGTTCCTAAATAAGCCCATCATGTTCTCCGAAATTGGTCCGGGTGCTGCTGAAATAGAAAACTGTGACAACCACATGCGTTGGATAAAAGCTACATGGATTAGCGCTTTCTCTGGTCTCGCTGGTAGCGGAATGAATTGGAGCGAACAATGGAACCCCGAACTCTGGCCCCATTTAGGTCGCTTAAATTCCTTCATGAAAGAACTCAACCTCAATGAAGGCAAATATACCTCAGTATCAGGCATTCGAAAAGACAACTACGCCGATTTCAATGCCCTCCAAAGTAACAGGGGCCCCAAAAAAGCCATGGGAGTAGTGCACAATGCTACGGTCAATTTTTACACCAAGCGCAGCTGCGATGATTGCGAATGTGCTGACCTCAATGCGTGGAAAGACATCGTCCTTTTTGACGAATACCGCGAAGCAAAATCGATTGCTCCAGAAAAGGGACCAAACGAATTGCAGGTGCCCAACATGGGGGTGCTGAACAGGTATATCATTGAGTGGTATAGCGTTGACACAGGGAAGCTTCTTTCAACAACCAATGAAAGAAGCAGTGTAAATGGCAAGCTCGCTTTGAACCATCCTGTAATGGAAAAAGATGCTTCGCCTCTTCTGCTCTTTAAAATTTACCGCTTAAAGTCTGAGGGATTCTAACAAGAGTTACCTTGAAATAGCTACTTTTGCAGAATGGAGAATCAAGAGCAAGTCATGACATACAATAGTGAGCGAACAGACCTCATTATTCCTGAATACGGAAGAAGCATTCACAACATGGTGAATTTTGCACTTTCGATAGCTGATCGTGAAGAGCGCAACAAAGTAGCCAAAGCGATTATCAGTGTGATGGGACAACTCTTTCCTTACTTGCGTGACATTGAAGATTTTAACCATAAGCTCTGGGATCACCTGCACATCATGGCAGACTTCAAGCTTGATGTAGACTCTCCATACCCAAAACCTGAAAAGGAAACCTTTCTTACCAAACCAGACCGCATTGAATACCCAAGCGGAAGAATCCGCTTCGGACATTATGGCAAGATCGTTCAAGAAATGATCAACAAAGCCAGCGGCATGGAAGATGGTGAAGAAAAAACTGCTTTCACAGCTTCTATTGCGAATTTGATGAAACGTCACTATGTGATGTACAACACGAGTTCTGTTGAAGACAAAGTGATTCTTCAACAAATTGTTGAACTGTCAAACGGTAAGTTAGCAGCGCCTGAAAATCTTGAGCTCATTTCAGCACAAGAGATCATCAAAAACTTCGGCAAAGTAACTTCGTCAGCTGCCACTTCTTACTCCAAGAAGAAAGGAATGAAGAAAAAGCCCATGAAAAAGCGCTAAAATGCCTTCGAATTGAGCTCTCTTTGACCAGCCAATGCTTTTACATCAGCAGTGACCTTGCTACCTTCTTTCAATTGACATTCTAAGGGCTTACTTTACCGCTTGTTTCGATTTCCGAATTCAAGCTTCAATGGACAGCCTACACCCTCCTCAATCGGCACCCAGCCATTACTACTCAAGACTCTTTTGTCGATAAGTTTTGAGTCTACTCCCATATTGCACCTGACTTATTCAAATCTTCGGAACTGAAAAGAAAGGAAAAATGGGAACGTTTGTAATTCAAGGCGGTCACTCGCTTAAAGGTGATATTCATCCACAAGGAGCTAAAAATGAAGCACTTCAAATCATCAGTGCAGTTCTGCTAACACCAGAGAAAGTAACCATCTCCAATTTACCAGACATCGTTGACATCAACAAACTGATTGATTTGTTGGCGTCCATGGGCGTAAAAGTA
The DNA here is from genome assembly GCA_964353035.1 of uncultured Comamonadaceae bacterium. GTDB lineage: Bacteria > Bacteroidota > Bacteroidia > Flavobacteriales_D > Sanyastnellaceae > JAQWQB01. Next base: position 7,284 of record CAYGUR010000103.1, read on the forward strand.
GATCGAATCTCACGTGACACTTGCACTTTCCAAGCAGACCAAGTAGACATTGATTACCTCGTTTCTGACGACTTTAAATCCAAAGGTGCTAGCCTAAGAGGTTCAATTATGGTAGTTGGCCCACTTCTCGCACGCTTCGGGAAAGGATACATCCCTCGTCCGGGTGGTGATAAAATTGGACGAAGAAGACTAGACACTCACTTCATTGGATTCCAAGAGTTAGGGGCGAAGTTTTCCTATGATCCGAAAGAAACGTTCTACCGTGCCGAAGCAGATCGATTGAAAGGAGCTTACATGCTGCTTGACGAAGCTTCAGTAACTGGAACAGCAAACATTGTAATGGCCGCTTCCCTCGCCGAAGGCACCACAACAATCTACAATGCAGCCTGCGAACCTTATTTGCAACAACTGTGCAAGATGATCAATCGCATGGGTGGGAAAATCTCAGGCATTGGCTCCAACTTACTCACCATAGAAGGTGTTGAAAGCCTTGGAGGCACAGAACACAGATGCCTTCCTGACATGATTGAAATTGGTAGTTTCATCGGAATGGCAGCCATGACCAACAGTGAAATCACCATCAAAAATACTGCTTACGATGAACTTGGAATGGTTCCTAAAGCCTTCTCTCGTCTTGGCATTCAAATGGAACGCAGAGGAGATGACATCTACATTCCGCAACAAGACGTTTACGAAATTGAAAGCTTTATTGATGGCTCTATCTTGACCATTGCAGACGCGCCGTGGCCAGGATTGACACCAGATTTACTTTCCATTATCCTCGTAACAGCAACACAAGCCAGAGGATCGGTACTCATTCATCAGAAAATGTTTGAAAGCAGATTGTTCTTCACTGACAAACTGATTGACATGGGAGCGCAAATCATTTTGTGTGATCCACACCGAGCTACTGTGATTGGTTTGGAACGAAAAACTCCGCTGAGAGCAGTTACTATGACCTCTCCTGACATTCGTGCTGGGGTGTCATTGCTGATTGCTGCTCTTTCCGCCGAAGGCGAAAGTAGAATTCACAACATTGAGCAAATTGATCGTGGATATCAAAACATTGAAGCCAGATTAAAAGCAATTGGAGCGCAGCTAGAGCGGATTTAAATCGCTACTGCAGGCAAGTAATCATTACATTGAACGCAACTTTAGAGTAACTTTTACGTTCGCTTTAGGACTCCGATGATCTTGGAATGATTATTGGAACTGGAAGATCATATTCATATCTTTACATTCAAACACAATTAGTGATGAAGAAGAAATTAGTACTACTTGGAGCTGCCGCGGCTATCGCATTCGGATTCGGATTGAACAGCAATACACCGGCAAACCAAGACTCAAATACAACAGAAACAGTTGACGTAGTTGTTGGGACAGAAATCGGCCAGAAGGCCCCAGAAATTTCAATGAATACGCCTTCAGGTAAGGTCATGAAGTTGTCTGATTTTAAAGGCCAACTGGTATTGATTGACTTCTGGGCATCTTGGTGCGGCCCTTGCCGAAGAGAAAATCCGAACGTTGTAAGAGCGTACGACAAATACCAAAAAGCGAAATTCAAATCAGCAAAAGGATTCACTGTTTTAAGTGTTTCTCTGGACAAAAATCAAGATGCTTGGGTGAAAGCAATTGGCCAAGACAAACTAGCATGGGATAACCATGTTTCTGATTTGAAAGGATGGCAGAATGAAGCCGCTCAACAGTACGGAGTTTCTTCAATCCCCATGAGTTTCCTTGTTGACGAAAACGGAGTCATTCTTGCAAAGAACCTTCGTGGACCAGCGCTGGACCGCGAAATCGACAAGCATGTAAAAGCATTCAAATAAGACCTTGTTCTTATACAAGCGAAGGCTGCCCACAAGGCAGCCTTTTTTTATTTCTATACGTCACTTTGGCAATCAATCTAATGAACTGTGGTATTTTTGCCAGCATTCTGACAGAATGTCCTATTGAATTGCATTGGCAAGCTTTTTGACTTTTGCCAACAGCGATGATTTCGAAATTATGGAACAGAACGAAAAAGCAGAAGAAATGAAAGACGAGCAAACTACTGAGCAACAGAACGAAGAGCTCAAGGATGATGCAAACGTAGAAAATGCACCAGCTCAGGAACAGCTTTCTCCAGAAGAGAAACTAGCGGCTGAAGCTGCAGAGTGGAAAGACAAGTATGCACGTTTGTATGCAGAGTTTGACAATTTCAGAAAACGCACTGCCAGAGAGCGTGTTGAACTTATTAAGAGCGCTGGATCTGACGTGATTAGTGATCTGCTTCCTGTTTTGGACGATTTTGATCGTGCTATGAAAGCAAACGAAACAAACACTGACATTGATGCAGTGAAAGAAGGTTTCAATCTCATTCGTACCAAGCTTAGTCATACGCTTGAAGGCAAAGGTCTAAAAGCAATGAACAGCATGGGACAACCTTTCGACACTGAATACCACGAAGCGATTACCAACATCCCTGCCCCTTCGAAAGATTTGAAAGGAAAAGTAGTGGACGTGGTGACTTCTGGATACTTCATGAATGACACTGTACTGCGCTACGCTCAGGTTGTAGTTGGACAGTAACAAGACGAAAAATGGCAAAAAGGGATTACTACGAAGTACTTGGAATCAACAAAGGAGCTTCTGAAGCCGAAATCAAAAAGGCTTACAGAAAACTTGCGTTGAAATACCATCCAGATAAAAACCCTGACGATAAAGGGGCTGAAGACAAATTCAAAGAAGCCGCTGAGGCCTATGAAGTCTTGAGCAATCCGCAGAAAAAGCAACGTTATGATCAATTTGGTCATGATGGCATGCGTGGCGGCCCTGGTGGCGCTGGAGGTGGAATGAATATGGATGATATCTTCAGCCAGTTCGGCGACATCTTTGGTGGATTCGGGGGAGGCGGTGGCTTCGGCGGATTTGGCGGCGGAGGCGGCGGACGTGGAACCAGACGCACTCGAGGAACCAACTTGCGCATCAAAGTGAAACTCTCGCTTGAAGAAATTGCCAACGGGGTTCAGAAAAAAGCAAAGGTGCTAAAGCTTGTTCAAGCTGATGGTGTTAAATACACTGACTGCGGAACTTGCGGCGGCGCAGGTCAAGTGAGAAGAGTAACAAACACTTTCTTGGGGCAAATGCAGACCACAAGCACCTGTCCGACCTGCAATGGAACTGGAAAAACTGTCAAGTCAAAGCCGAAAGATGCCGATGAAAACGGACTCAAGCGTGAAGAAGACATTGTGACCATAGACATCCCAAAAGGAGTTGAAAATGGTATGACCCTCAAATTAACAGGCAAAGGAAATGCAGGACCTTTCGGAGGAATGCCTGGTGACCTGCTGGTTGTGATTGAAGAAGAGGAACACGATGTATTGAAACGGAATGGCCAAAATCTGCACTACGATCTGTATGTCAACTTTGTAGATGCTGCCATTGGTGCATCTGCTGAAATACCCTTAGTTGAAGGCAAGGCGAAAATCAAGATTGAACCGGGAACTCAAAGCGGAAAGATTGTTCGCCTGAGAGGAAAAGGACTCCCTTCTGTTGAAGCATACGGAAATGGAG